>CAZJMY010000412.1:0-10742 GCA_964546845.1 uncultured Myxococcales bacterium
AACTTCTGCAGCAGCAGGATCCAGGCCTTGTACATGCGGTCCAGCCAGCGCTTGCGCACCGGCTCGGGCAGCGACCAGAAGCCGAACGCGCGGTCCAGCACCCCGATGACCAGGCTCATCGAGCTGGGGATGACCGACAGCGGATCGCGCGCCATGTACAGGATCTGCGCGTCGGGGAAGCGCTGCAGGAACTGGGGCAGCCGCACGGCTACCGAGAACAGCTTGGCGATGTTGCGGTCGGTGCCGTGCAGCACCAGGCTGCGGCGCCACAGCTTGTCCAGCCAGTCGAAGTCGCGCGCCGACGTGTCGCGGATGCGCGGGTCGAACGCCGGCAGCATGTCCTGGTCCTCGAACGACAGGAAGAATCCGTACAGGAAGAACCCGTCCAGGTAGCGGAACAGCACCGCCACGTCGTCCGTCTCGACGGAGCTGAGGCTGGTCTGGTGCGCGTCCGTGGTGTGGAACTTGGCGGGGCTGATCTTCTCCAGCAGCGGCAGCAGCGGGCGCAGCAACTTCTGCAGCAGCAGCGACGGGTAGAGCATCAGGAACAGCTCCATCCCTTTGCCGAACCCCTCGTCCGACAGGAAGCGCTGCAGGAAGGTCGTCCCCGTGCGCGGGTTGCCGACCAGCACGATGGGTCGGGTCGCCTTCGTGCGGCGCAGCCGCCCCGAGACCAGGTTGTCCAGCGCCATCGCCGTCCCGACGACGGTCCGCACGACGGCGAACAGCAGCGCCAGGAACAGCGGCGCGACCCTGACCTTGAAGGTCCGCCGCAGCACGCGATAGACGTGCCCCATCCGCCCCAGGATGCCGTTCACGCCGGCACCGCCTGGAACTCGGACTCGAACGCGGCGCCGAAGTCGTCCAGCGCGTCGGCCGGCAGATGGTTGATCCCGGCGGCGGTGCGCCGCCCGCCGCCCGTCGGGAAGCGCCGGCAGAACGCCTCGGCCGACACCCGGGCGTCGCGCGGCACGCGGATCGACACCACGTACCCACCGCCCGTCTCGGGCGGCTTCGGCGACAGCAGCGCGACCGCGTCGCCCGTGTGGGCCTTGGCCAGGTCGTTGGCCAGCGTCCCGGAGACGCGCCGCGACCAGGCTGCGTCGGGCAGCACGAAGAGCACCGCCCCCGCCGCTCGCCGCGCCGGCTGAACGCCGCGCGCCAGCGCCATGTCGGCGCGATAGCCGTCAGCCACCCGCCGGAACAGCGCCGAACGTTCCGCCATCTCCAGCGGCTCGGGGAACCGCAGCATCTCGTCCGCCAGCTCCGCGGGCGCGACGTGCAGGTCGGCCACCGACTCACCGTACGCGTTGTAGTTCACCGCCACGCCGATCTCGCGCAGCCGATCGACGTCGGCCCCTAAGACGCCGGCCGCCGCCGCCAGCGCGCGCCCCTCGTCGTTCAGGCTGTCGCCGAACGCGCCGACGGCCGCCCAGACCCGGAAGCGCCCTTCCAGGTAGCGGTCGACCAGGATGCTGGTGCAGACGTTCGGCGCCAGGTCGATGTGCGCGGCCAGCCGCGGGTGCGCCGGGATCTCGCCGGCGAAGTGGTGGTCGAAGTACTGCACGTGGACGCCCGCGTCCAGCAGCACGACGACCGCCGCGCGGTTGACGTCCAGCGAGACGTCCAGCACGGTACAGGAGTCGCCGTCCGCCGCCGAGACGCGCGCCACCAGGGCGATGTCGCGCTTGACGCCGGTGATCAGCCTGCCCGCCGGCCGATCCGCCAGACGCAGCTGTTGCAGCGCGCACAACCCGTCGGCGTCGCCGTTGAACACGTACGTGTGGGCCATCTGTTCCTCCTGCGCGAGGGCGGCCGGACGCCGCCCCCGAAAATGTTCACTCCGGGTCCAGCAAGCGGCGCGTGTCCAGATACGCGATGATGGTGTCCGCCGCTTGCTCGGGCGACAGGCGCGTGGTGTCGATCGTGATCTCCGGGTTCTCGGGGCGTTCGTAGGGCGAGTCGATCCCGGTGAAGTTCTTCAGGTCGCCGCGGCGCGCTTTCTTGTAGAGCCCCTTGGGGTCGCGTTCTTCCGCCACGCTCAGCGGCGTATCGACGAAGATCTCGATGAACTCACCCGGCCCCAGCAGCGCGCGCGCCATGCACCGCTCGGCCCGGAACGGGGAGATGAAGGCGGTGCCCACGATGAGCCCGGCGTCGACCATCAGGCGCGCCACCTCGGCCACGCGGCGGATGTTCTCGACGCGGTCGGCGTCGGTGAATCCCAGATCCTTGTTCAGCCCGTGCCGCACGTTGTCGCCATCCAGCAGATAGGTATGGCGGCTCATGCTGTGAAGCTTCTTGTCGACCAGATTGGCGATGGTCGATTTCCCCGCGCCCGAGAGCCCCGTGTACCAGAGCAGGCAGGCGCGCTGGCGCTTCACGGCGGCGCGCGCGGCGCGGTTCACGTCGACCGCCTGCCAGTGCACGTTCTGCGACCGCCGCAGCGCGAACCGCAGCATCCCGGCGCCGACCGTCTGCCCCGAGATGCGGTCGACCAGCAAGAAGCTGCCGGTCTGTCGCGCCGCCGCGTAGGCGTCGAACGGGATCGGCCGATCGAGCTGCAGGTTCCCGACCCCGATCTCCCCGCGCTTGAGGGTCGCGGCCGCGCCGTGGTCCAGCGTCTCGGTGTTCAGCTTGTACTTCAGCCGCGAGATCGAGGCGCCGACGCTGCGGTTCCCCGCCTGCAGCACGTAACCGCGGCTGCGCAGCAGCGGTGCTTCGCCCAGCCAGATCAGCGTGGCCTCGAACTGATCGGCGATCTCGGCGGGCTCCGCGGCGCTGACGATCAGGTCACCGGGCGCGGGCGTCACGCCGCCGTCGACGGAGACGGCCACGGCGCAACCGGCGGCCGCCTCCGCCACCTCGCCGGCGGCGGTCAGGATCCGCGCGAGGTGGCCGGTGCGCCCCGAGGGCTGCAGGCGGATCGCCTCGCCCCGGCGGAGGCGACCGGACAGCACGGTGCCCAGCGCCGCGCCCGGCTCACCGCCGCCGACCCATTGCACCGCCAGCCGCGCCGGGCACGTGTCCGCCGCGGCGACGTCGACCTGGGCGATCGCCTCGAGCAGCGTCGGACCCGCGTACCACGGCATCGCGGGCGAGCGGCTGCCGACGTTGTCCCCCATGACGGCCGAGACGGGGATGGCGACGTCGCCCGCCAGGTCCAGGTCGCGCGCCAGGGCGCGGAAAGCCGATTGCACGCGCGCGAAGGCGCCCGCGTCGTACGAGACGAGATCCATCTCGTTCACCGCCAGCACCACCCGCGGCACGCCCAGCAGCGACAGAAGCACGATCTGGCGGCGCGACTCGGGCGTGAGGCCGCGCCCCGCGGCGGTGACCACGACCGCTAGGTCGGCGGCCCAGGCCTGCGCCAGCAGGTCGCGCGTGCCCGGCTCGCCGGCGGGCGCGTCGGTGACGACGACCTCGCGCCCGGCGACCTGAAAGCGAACGGGCGTGCGCGCCGCGGCGCCGCCGGCCATCTGGCGGGCCAGCGCGCTCTTGCCGTCGCCGGGCCCCCCGCACAGCACGACCCGCACCTCGACGCCGGCCTGGCCGCGCAGCTGCGCCGCGATGTCGGGAGAGGGGTCGCGCGGCGGGGCGATCCCCTCGCGCGACAGGTATCGCCAGACGTCCAGCTCGGTCCAGCCCGCCAGCGGGCAGACGCGGACCACCTCGCCCGCGCGGTGGCGCACGTTCAGCAGGTGCCACGGGTCGGGGGCACGGTCGACCACGCCCGGGCCAGCGGGCCCTCCGGTCAGCGCAGCCGACAGCAACACCGCGGGGGCGCCCGCGCCGTCGCCGTCCGGCGCGGCGCCGGACTCCACGACGGTCCACGGCGGCACGGCGGGATGGAACGCTTTTCGCGCCAGGTGCGCGAGTGCGAGGTCGGTCACCGCGGCGCCGCGCACCAGCGCCGCGCGTTCGGCGCCGGCGACTGCTTCGCGCACCAGCCGGATGGCCTCGTTCTCCAGACGCTCTAGCCGGGGCAGGTTCATGGCAGGGCCGCCGCGATCACGAACGCGCGCGGCGGCGAGCTCGCGCGCGGTGCGGTGGAAACGCCTTGCAGGCTAGCCGGCCGCCCCGGCAGAAGCAACGCCCGCCGACGACAGAACCCCGCGATTTCGCGAAGGAATTGTGCGTTGCAGGAAAGGCCTATTTCGGCTCACGCGATTCGTTTGCTTCTTTGAACGCCCCTCGGCGCGGGCAGAGGGCCCCCGCTTCTATACTGGGGGCCGTGACTCCCGCGCCGCGGATGGCCGTGACCGTCGCGATCGCCGTGGCCGGTCTGGCGGCCTGCGGGCAGAGCCCGGCGGCGCCCCGCCCCTTCACCGACCTCGGGGCGCTGTCGATGCCCGCGGTCGTCACGGCGCGCGACGGCGGCGCGTCGGTGCTGGTCGGCGACCGCGTGCTCTGGATGTTCGGCGACACGCTGATGACCGTCACGGCGGCCGACGGGTTCAACTATCGGTCGGCCACGGCTGCGTGGGGCGCCGTCGCCGCGCCGACGGCGCTCGAGGAGCCGCTGGAGGCCACCGGCGCCCCCAGCCAGCTTTTCCCGTACAGCGCCGAGGAAGCCACCTACAACGCCGCTCACGGCCCCATGGAGCGCTACGCCTTGTGGCCGGGAAGCGCGATCGCGGCGCCGGACGGCAGCGGCGCCTGGCTGTTCTACCAGCGCCTGCTGGTTCACCCCGGCGATCTGAACTACCAGGGGCTGGACGTCGGCCTCGCGCGTCTGGCGCCCGGCGCGACGGTCGCCGTGCGGGACCCGGCGCCGCTCTTCACGTCGCCGGTGCCGGCGTATGCGCTGGCGGCGGTCGTCGACGGCGGCTTCGTCTACCTCTATGCCGTCGACGCGGTCCCCGGCCAGGTCGACTCGATCTGCCGCGTGGTGCGCGCCCCGATCGGCGGCGCGGGCGAACCGGGGGCCTGGTCGGCGTGGGACGGCAGCGCGTGGAACGGCGAGCTCGCGCGGGCGGCGACGGTGTTGCACGGGCCGCCCGGCGACCTGTCGGTCTCGTACAACCCCGCGCGCGGCGCGTTCCTGGCCGTTTACAGCGGGATCTTCTCCGACGAGATCCGCTACCGCACGGCCCCGCGCCCGGAAGGCCCGTGGTCCGACGAGCGGCCGTTGTTCCAGGCGCTCGCGCCGCCGTCGGGCGACGACTACGCCGGCAAGGAGCATCCCGAGCTGGCCGGCAGCGGCGGCGCCCAGGTCGTCGTCAGCTACGCGCGCAGCACCGGCCCCTTCGCGGGCGAAGTGCGCCTCGCGCAGACCACGCTCCCCACGCCCTGAGCGCCTCGCGGCGCTATTCTGCGCGAATGAGCTCGGGAGCGATCTTCGTGCCGGTGGCGGCGCTCGCGCTGTGGACCTGTTTCGTGCTGGCGGTGACCGGATTTCGGCGAATCAGGGCCGTCCAGGCGCGGCGCTGCAGACGGGACGCCTTCAGGCTGGGCGAGTCGCCCGACGTGCCCGACGACGTCTGCGTCGCCAACCGCAACCTGATGAACCTGCTCGAGATGCCCGTGCTGTTTTACGTGGTGACCATCGCGTCGTACGTGACCCACCACGCCGGCCGCGGCTTCGTCACCTTGGCCTGGGTCTACGTCGCCCTCCGCGTCCTCCACTCCGC
Organism: uncultured Myxococcales bacterium; assembly: GCA_964546845.1. Classification (GTDB taxonomy): domain Bacteria; phylum Myxococcota_A; class Polyangia; order Fen-1088; family Fen-1088; genus JADGRB01. The sequence goes on from CAZJMY010000412.1 coordinate 5,634, forward strand.
CGAGCACCTCACCACCAACCACATCCTCCGCCGCCTGACCCTGTTCGCGGCCAGCAACTTCGTGCTGGCCACCATGTGGATCCGCTTCGCGACGAAGATGCTCTGAACCAACGCTCGACGAGGCCCCGTCCTCCACGGAGGCTGCGGGGCACTACTGAAAACCCAGCCCCACATAGATGTGGGTGACCGATTCGCCGGCGGTGATCAGGCGTTCGGCTTTGCCGTAGAAGATCTGGCCGAAGAGCCAGGTGCGGATGCGGCCGGAGGTCGCGACGGGGAGGATGGCGTACAGGAGGTCGTCCTGGATGCTGTGCTCGCGGAGGGTCAGGCGGTTCGAGAACCGCCCGAAGGCCAGGTGGTTGGGGACGCTCAGGTCGAGGTCGATGAAGATCTGTCCGTGGCCGATGGCGTCGACGACCGGCTGGTCGGACCAGAAGGGCTGCCACAGGCGCACGCCCAGCGACGGGAAGAACCAGGGGTCGCTCCCGGGATTGCGCGCGAAGCCCCAGTTGCCCTGCACGAAGCAGGAGTTCCAGCTGCGCGAGTCGGCGGTCTGGTCGACGTTGCCGACGGCCCCCAGCCCGTTGGACTCGTGCTGGCAGCCCAGCTGCACCTCGCGGTAGCGGATGCTGCGGTGCCGCCGATAGCTGATGAACAGCTCGGGGTGATAGTCGCTCTCGACGAACGGCGACGAGTGCCCGAAGTCGAGCATGTCCCAGAACGACTTCTGGGTGTACGCCAGGTTGATCATGATGTTGTTCGTCTCGAAGAGGCTCACCATCTCGAACCGGATCGACAGCTGAAACTTCGTGCGTGGCGGTGAGCCGCCGTTGGCCTGTAGCGCGAAGTAGTTGTCCTCGTGCAGGAACACGTACTGCGACGCCGGATCGCCGGTGATCGGCTCGGGGATCGAGGTGCGCTTGGGCGCGGCGACGGCCCGGACCATCTGCTGCTGCGGCGGCGGGGGCGCGACGACCGGCGCCGCGATCGGCGAGGGAATGACCAGCGGGGTCGCCACCGGCGACGCGTCCGCGGACGCGAGCGGCGGCGAGCCGTCCGGCGGCGCGCCTGCGTCTTGCGCGCGCGCGGCCCGCGCGCACACCAGTGCGCCCAGCCCCACCGCCATCGCAACCCCGGCCCGCGCCCGCAAGCTACCGCTTGTAGATGATGACGTCGTGGTACCGCGCCTCGGCCGTGCCGGGGTTCTCGTAGACGTGCTTGGCGTCGGCGTTGAACACGATGGAATCGCCCGCCGACAGCTCCTCGGTGCGGTCGCCGACGATCATGCGCAGCGCCCCCGACAGCACGACGACCAGCTCACGCGTGCCGGGTCCGTGCGGCTCCGACATGTGCCGGGCGCGCGCCGCCAGCGTCAGCTCGTACATCTCGATCTGCGGGATGCCCGCCGGCGGCACCAGCGGCCGGCTCTCGAACTTGCGATCCAGCGACCGCAGGACCTGCGTCTCCTCGCGCCGCAGGACCGACACGGCGAGCTGAGATTCACCGATCAGATCGGCGAACGGGATCCCCAGCCCCGCGGCGATCTTCCAGAGCACGCTGATGGTCGGGTTCGTCTTGCGCGTCTCGATCTGCGACAGCGCCGCGCGGCTGACGCCGGTCATGCGCGCCATCTGGTCCAGCGAGAGCTCGCGCCGCTTGCGCTGCTCGCGCAGGTTGTCGGCCACCCGGCGCGCCAGATCGGCCGCGCCGACCTCGTCGCCCGGCGGCAGAGGGCGTCCGCGAAGCGGCCCGCGACTTTCGGTATCCCGTGCCATGCGCCCGACCGTAACACAGCCGTCGGCGCTCAGCCCGGGGCGCGGTCGGCGGGCCACTGCGCCTCGGTCACGGCGCCCGCCTTGAGCTCCGCCAGGGCGTACCGGGTCCCCCGCCAGACGATGCCGCGGCGCCACGTGGTGCCAACCGCGCTGGCCAGCGCCACCCCCGCCAGGCAGGGCCCCATCGCGGGCAGCAAGAGCCCCTCCGCCCCGCGCCCGAACGCGAACCGGCGCGCGGCAGCCCCCAGCAGCGCCGTCGAGATCAGGCAGACCAGCGCCGCGACCCCGGCGGCCGCGCTCGGGCCGCCGCGCGCCACCGCCCGGATCAGATAGGCGGCCGGGAAGGTCGTCGCCAGCGGCAACCCGATCGCCACGCGCGCCGTGCCGAACCAGCGGTACTCCACCCCGGCGAAGAAGTTCTTCAACAGTCCGCGCATGCTGGCGACGAACCCGTGCTGCCAGCGCACGCTCACCAGCCCGCCGGAGTCGGCGCATCCCTGGCGCACGCCGCTCCGGCGAAGCACCAGCCCCAGCTTCAGGTCGTCCGCGACCTCCAGCCGCAGGCGCGCGTGCCCGCCGATGCTCAGGTACGCCTCGCGGCGGACCAGGTTGAACGCGCCGATGCCGATGTACGCGCGGCTGCCCGGCCGCCGCAGATCGTCGGCGCGCTGCGCGACGAGCAGCAGCAATCCGAACAGCGACACGAACGCGCGCTCCCACCAGCCGGGCGCGATGAAGTGCGGCGTCGCGACCCCGTGGCCCAGCCGCTCGCGCTCGACCCAGGCCACCGACCGCCGCAGAGCCCCGGGCGCGAACAGGACGTCGGCGTCCGTGAACAGGATCCACTCACCGGTGGCGGCGGCCGCCCCCTGGTGCATGGCGTTCGTCTTCCCGAGCCAGCCCGGGGGCAATACGTCGACGCGCGCCACCCGCAGCGTCGGGTGCGTGGCGGCCAGCTCGCGCAGGATGCTGCCGGTCGCGTCCTCCGACCGGGCGTCGACGGCGACCACCTCGGACGACGGGTAGTCCTGGGCCAGCAGCGACGCAATCGCGCGGCGCACGCTGGCCGCTTCGTTCCGGCAGGCGACGACCACCGACAGCCTGGGCCAGCCGCCCGGCGGGGCGTGGTCCGGCTCCTGGCGAAGGTCGGGCAGCGCCGCCAGCCGGCGGAACAGCCAGGCGAAACGCACCCAGACCGCGAGCAGCGCGACGAGGACGATCAGCGCAACCGTGTGGAACACGTCCATGGTCTACCGCGCTTTCTGCTCACGGCCGAGCTGCTGTCTGTCGTTCCGACTCGCCGACTCGCCGACTCGCCGACTCGCCGGCGCGCCGACGCGCGGAAACCGCGCGCGGTGAGCCCAGCCATGAAGTCGTTGCACGAGCCTCCAAGAACCTACACGTCCAGGCGCCGCCGCGGCCCGTAGTTCCCGACATGCATCAGAGCCGCACGTCCCTCCTCGCCGGCCTCGCGCCGCTCGTGTTGTTGATGAGCTGCGGATCGTCGCCCTCAGGGCCGACGCCGCCGTCGAAACCGGCCGTGCTGTCGTCGATCATCAGCTCGACCTCGGCGAGCAACGACGCCGCGACCGTCACGTACACCGTCACCTTCACGGGGACCCACCAGTTCTTCCGCGTCTACCTCGACACCGACCGGACCGCCGCAACCGGCTTCGGCTACTCGGGCATCGGCGTCGAGTTCCTGATCGAGAACGCGAACATCTACAAGTACACGGGGTCGGGGTCCGACTGGTCGTGGACCTCGGCGGGCGCGGTCACGTTCACCAAGACCGCGACCCAGGCGACCTGGACCGTCGCCCGCAGCGCGCTGGGCGTCACCGATCCGTGCGCCGCGGCCGCCAACGTCGTCTTCGACATCGATGACGGCACGACGCCCGTGATGCATCAGATGCTGTCGCCCGCGTCGACGTGCACGGCCAGTCCGGCCAGCGTCGCCAAGCCCGTCGCCCCGACCGTCGCCAACGGCCCCATCAGCGGCGCGCACGCGACCAACGACGCGGCCAACGTCCAGTACGCGTTCACCTACGCCGGTGCGCCCGCCTACTGGCGGGTGTACGTCGACACCGACGGCACCGCCGCGACCGGCTTCCCGGCGGGCATGGGCGTCGGCGCCGAGCTGCTGCTCGAAGGCAGCATGGTCTACCGGTACGTCGGGCCCGGCTGGAACTGGAGCCCGACCGGCAACGCGACCTTCTCGGCCAGCGGGGGCTCGGCGATCTGGTCGGTCGCGCGCGCCCTGCTGGGTGAGACCGCGGCGTGCGGCGAGTCGTCGACGCTGCTGTTCGAGACGGAGGACGGCGCCGGCCACACGTCGGACGCCGGCCCGCTGGCGCAGACGTTCACGAACGCCACCAGCTGCGGAACCGCCGGCACCGGCGGCAGTGCCGCACCTCCGGTGACGACGCCCCCGCCCCCCACCGCCTCGGGCACCGGCGGCGTGACCGGGACTCCCGCGGCCACGGGCGGATCCACCCCGACCCCCGTCGCGACCGGCGGCACGACCCCCACGCCCATCGCGACCGGCGGCACGACCCCCACCCCCGCCGCGACCGGTGGATCCGCGCCCACCCCGACCGCGACAGGCGGCACGACGCCGACGCCGACCGCGACGGGCGGGTCGGCGCCGACGCCCCCTGCCACCGGCGGCACCAGCGGCACGGCCGCCGGCGCCCACACGCAGGTCGTCTTCGTGATCACCTTCGAGAACGAGGCCGAGGACGCCGTCTACGGAAGCTCGAGCGCGCCCTACATCAACAAGACGTTGATCCCGCAGTACGCGCACGGCACGGCCTTCACCGACCCGCTGCCCGACAGCATCCCCAGCGAGCCCCACTACGTCTGGATGGAAGCCGGCACCAACGCGTTCAGCGACACCACCTTCAAGGACGACTCCGATCCCGACGCCAGCAACAGCACGTCCAGCACCGCGCACCTGGCCACGCAGATGATGGCGGCCAGCCCGGCCGTCAGCTGGTTGAGCTTCCAGGAGGGGCTGAATTCGTCGACGGGCGCCTGCCCGGTGTCGTCGTCCGGCTTCTACGCCGCGAAGCACGATCCGTTCGTGTTCTTCCAGGACATCGCCGGCCGCACGCCCTCGCCGACCGCGCCGGTCTGCGTCGCCCACCACCGGGCGTACACGACCAGCTCGTTCGCGCAGGCGCTGAGCGGCGGGACCGTCGCGCAGTACAACTTCATCACGCCGAACCTGTGCAACGACATGCACGGCGCGTCGGGCTGCCCCAACTCGGACGTGATCGCCGCCGGCGACAGCTGGCTGGCCGCCAACCTGCCCCCCATCATCCAGTACGCGAAC
>CAZJMY010000413.1:0-7197 GCA_964546845.1 uncultured Myxococcales bacterium
CGAGACGGTCGGGCTGCCGGCGCTGCTGACCTCGGGCTTCGCGGGCGGCAGGGAGCTGACGGTGCGCGCGAAGGCGGCCGACGGCTCGACCAAGGAGATTCGCACGCTGGTGCGCATCGATACCCCTCAGGAGATCAGCTACTACCAGCACGGGGGGATCCTCCACTACGTGCTCCGCCAGCTGGCCGGCTCGGCGTAGTGGGCCTGGAATTCCAGCGCGGCTTGCGTACCCGGCCCGCAGGGGGCAGGCTGCGCGGCACATGATCGAGGTGGTGCCCGGCAGCTCGCTGTTCCCGGCGCGGCTGCAGAAGAAGCTGGCGGCCATCCGCCGCACGAATCCGGGCGTCCGGGTCCTGACCGGCAACTACCTGCACTTCGTCGACGTCGAGGGCTCGCTGTCGGCCGAGGAGTCGCGCGTGCTGGGCGAGCTTCTGCGCTACGGGCCGACCCCCAGCACCAGCGGCGGCAAGGTCACGGTCGCGTCGGGGCGCAACCTGATCGTCGTGCCGCGCCTGGGGACCATCTCCCCCTGGTCGTCGAAGGCCACGGACATCGCGCGCGTCTGCGGCCTGACGCGCGTCCGCCGCATCGAGCGCGGCATCACGTACGTCGTCGTCGGCGAGATCGCCCAGGAGGCCGGGATCGTCCGCGCGCTGGCCGACCGCATGACGGAGACCCTGCTCGAGCGCGTCGGTGACGGCGCGAAGCTGTTCCAGCAGGCCGCGCCGCGGCCGCTGGCGCGCATCGCGCTGGGGGCGGACGGCGCGGCGGCGCTGGCGCAGGCCAACCAGTCGCTGGGGCTGGCGCTGTCGGCCGACGAGATCGCGTACCTGGTCGACGCCTACCGCGCGCTCGGGCGCGACCCGACCGACGTCGAGCTGATGATGTTCGCCCAGGCGAACAGCGAGCACTGTCGCCACAAGATCTTCAACGCCGACTTCATCGTCGACGGCGTCAAGCAAGAGCGGTCGCTGTTCCAGATGATCCGTCGCACGACTGAGGCCAGCCCGACCGGCGTTCTGTCCGCCTACCGCGACAACGCGGCGGTCATCGAGGGGCCGGCGGCGTCGCGCTTCGCGCCCGATCCGGCGACCGGCGTCTACGCGGCGACCCGCGAGCCGGTGAACATCCTGATGAAGGTCGAGACCCACAACCACCCCACGGCCATCTCGCCGTTCCCGGGGGCGGCCACCGGTTCGGGCGGCGAGATCCGCGACGAGGGCGCGACCGGCCGCGGCGCGCGCCCCAAGGCGGGACTGGTGGGGTTCTCGGTCTCGAACCTGCGCCTGCCGGGCGCCGTGCGCCCGTGGGAACGGCCCCTGTCCAAGCCCGACCGCATCGCCAGCGCGCTGGACATCATGATCGAGGGGCCGCTGGGCGGCGCCGCCTTCAACAACGAGTTCGGGCGGCCCGCGCTGTGCGGGACGTTCCGCACGTTCGAGATGGAGGTCGGCGGACCGAACGGGCGCGAGGTGCGCGGCTACCACAAGCCGATCATGATCGCGGGCGGCTTCGGCAACATCCGCTCCGAGCTGGTCAAGAAGGGCGAGATTCCGGCGGGTGCGCCGGTGGTGGTGCTGGGCGGTCCGGCCATGCTGATCGGCCTGGGGGGCGGGGCCGCCTCGTCGCTGGCGTCGGGCGCGTCGGCCGAGGACCTGGATTTCGCGTCGGTGCAGCGGGACAACCCGGAGATGCAGCGGCGCTGTCAGGAGGTCATCGACCGCTGCGCGGCGCTAGGCCCCGACAACCCGATCGTGTCGATTCACGACGTCGGCGCGGGCGGCCTCTCGAACGCGCTGCCCGAGCTGGTGAACGACAGCGGGCGCGGCGCGCGGTTCGCCTTGCGCGACATCCCGACGGCGGAGCCCGGTCTGTCGCCGCTGGAGCTGTGGTGCAACGAGGCGCAGGAGCGCTACGTGCTGGCCATCGCCGCCGATCGTCTGGAGACGTTCGTCGCCCTGTGTGCGCGCGAGCGCTGCCCGTACGCGGTCGTCGGGCAGGCCACCGCGGACGGACAGCTGGTGCTGACCGATGCGCTGGCCAAGGGGACGGCCGCCGAGAAGCCGATCGACCTGCCGCTGTCGGTCCTGCTGGGCAAGCCGCCCCGCACCGTGCGCGACGCGGCCCACGTGCCGGCGGCCGTGGCGCCGTTCGCCACCGCCGGCCTGGACCTGGCGGACGCTCTGCGCCGCGTGCTGCGGCTGCCGACCGTCGCCGACAAGACGTTCCTCATCACGATCGGCGACCGCACCGTCGGCGGGATGTCCGTCCGCGATCAGATGGTCGGGCGCTGGCAGGTCCCGGTCGCCGACGCGGGCGTGACCGCGACCGGCTTCGACGCGACCACCGGCGAGGCGATGGCCATGGGCGAGCGTGGGCCGGTGGCGCTGCTGGACGCCGCCGCTTCGGCGCGACTGGCCGTCGGTGAGGCGATCACCAACATCGCGTCTGCCCCCATCGCGCGCCTGGGGGACATCAAGCTGTCCGCCAACTGGATGGCGGCGGCCGGCCACCCCGGCGAGGACGCGCGCCTCTACGACGCCGTGCGCGCCGTCGGGCTCGAGCTGTGCCCGGCGCTGGGCATCGCGATCCCGGTCGGCAAGGACTCGCTGTCGATGCGGACCAGCTGGCAGGTCGACGGACAGGCGCAGGCCGTGACCGCGCCGCTGTCGCTGATGGTGACGGCGTTCGCACCCGTGACGGACGTGCGGCGCGTGCTGACGCCCGAGATCCCGTCCGACCTCGAGTCGGCTTCGCTGCTGCTGATCGATCTGGGCGGTGGCCAGAACCGGATGGGCGGCTCGGCGCTGGCGCAGGTGCACGGCGGGCTGGGCAGCGTTCCCCCCGACCTCGACGATCCCGCCCGGCTGACCGGGTTCTTCGCCGCGATCCAGGCCGCCAACGCCGCCGGGCTGCTGGCGGCGTATCACGACCGCAGCGACGGCGGCCTGCTGGTCACGCTGCTGGAGATGGCCTTCGCCAGCGGCTGCGGCCTGGATGTCGACGTCAGCGCGCTGGGGCGCGACGCCGTGGCGGCGCTGTTTTCAGAGGAGCTGGGCGCCGTGGTCGCCGTGCGTCCGGCGGACGTGGGCCGGGTCGTCGATCTCTTCGGCCGCCAGGGGCTGACCACCGCCGTGCGCCGCCACGGCGCGGCGCGGGCCGGCGACGATCGCATCATCGTGCGCGCCGCCGGCAAACTGCTGGTCGACGAGCGGCGCGCCGTGCTGCGCGGCATCTGGTCCGAGACGTCGCACGCCATGGCGGCGCTGCGCGACGACCCGACCTGCGCCGACGAAGAGCAGGCCTCGCGCGTCCGCGCGGACGATCCGGGGCTGTCGGCCCACCTCACGTTCGATCCCGCCGAGGACGTCGCGACGCCCGCCCGTTCGCGCGGCGGCGCGCGGCCTCGCGTCGCCATCCTTCGCGAGCAGGGCGTGAACGGCCAGATCGAGATGGCGGCCGCGTTCGACCGCGCCGGCTTCGAAGCGGTCGACGTGCACATGACCGATCTGCTGACGGGCGCCCGCGACCTGTCCGGCTTCAAGGGGCTGGCCGCGTGCGGCGGGTTCTCGTACGGGGACGTGCTGGGGGCCGGCCTGGGCTGGGCGAAGTCGATCCTCTTTCACGCCCGCACACGCGAGATGTTCGCCGCGTTCTTCGCGCGCTCCGACACCTTCACGATCGGCGTCTGCAACGGCTGCCAGATGATGTCGGGCCTGAAGGAGATCATCCCGGGCGCGAACGCCTGGCCCCGCTTCGTCCGCAACCGCAGCGACCAGTTCGAGGCGCGCCTGTCGCTGGTCGAGATCGCGCGCACCCCGTCGGTCCTGCTGCGCGGGATGGAGGGGTCGCGCATCCCGATTGCCGTCTCGCACGGCGAGGGGCGAGTCGAGTTCCCGTCGGACGCCGCCGCCGCCCAGCTGGAGGCCTCGCAGCTGGTCGCGGCCCGGTTCGTCGACCACGACGGCCGGGCCACGGAGCGCTACCCCGAGAACCCCAACGGCTCGTTTCACGGCATCACCGCCGTCACGACCACCGACGGGCGCGTCACGATCTTCATGCCGCACCCCGAGCGGGTGTTCCGCACCCTGCAGCTGTCCTGGCACCCCCCCGACTGGCCGGAGAGCAGCCCCTGGATGCGCCTCTTCCAGAACGCGCGCGCCTGGGTCGGTTGACGCGCGGCTAAGGGCAATGCCGTTCAGTTAAGCGCCAGGACGCCGGGGCGCCAACTCAGAGGAATCCTGGCCAAGAATCCGATGGACCTCGATGGTGGCAGCAACTCCGAGAGGTGACGATCGATCTCCGCCGTCGGCTCCTCCAGCCTTTTGGCGTCCCCGGCGTCCTGGCGTTTCACACACCCGTTTCGGCCGGTTCCTGTCACGTTGCGACCTAAGCGAACGGGATTGGCGCTAACGTTCGGCTAAGGGCAGGCCTTCTTGTCGGCGGGGAACCACAAGGTGGTGGCCTCCGCGCAGGCCTTCTGCTGGCGCTCGGCGACGCGCTTGCTCCACTTGGCGTCGCCGCCGATCTTCACGGGCAGGCACTTGCGTTCCGGGTCGCACGAGTAGGCGCCCCAGGCGGCGCTGTCGCCGATCCCCAGCGCCAGCACCGTGACCGGCCCGATCGACGCCATCGGGATCGCGAGGACGAAGGACTTGCCGAGCTCGGGAAACCCGCTGGCGATGGCCGTCTCGGCGCACTTGCGCGCCTCCTCGGGCGTGACGTCCTTGGCCGTGATGCCCTGGCCGCCGCGGTCGACGCACGGCTTCACGTTGTGCATGGGCCAGCTCTCGAGCCCCAGGGCTTTGTTGATGGCGACGATCGACGCCATCATCTCCTTCGACGTCTCGGGCGCCAGCTTGCCGGGCGCCGGAGAGGCGCCACCCGCGGCGCCGGCCAGCGCCGCCGCCAGCGCCATCGCTGCTGTCATCATGGCTGCCATGCGCGGCAGTGTAAGCCAATCCGGCTGTGACGGAGCCGCGCTTCGCCGGCGGACTCTTCGCGGATCCGGCTCTTGGAGCCGGTTATTCCAGGGCCAGCGGCTGCAGCAGCTTGACGGCGCGGATGGCGTCGGTGAAGCGAATCTGGCTCTCGTTGATCTTGAGGTCGGTCTCGATGATCTTCTTGTCGACGACGTCCAGCTGCGCGGACTGGTCGGCCAGCCGGGCGGTCAGCTTCGCGCGCAGGTCGGCCGCCGCCGTGTTCTTCTCGAGCGCCTTCAGGTTGTTGCGGGTCTCGTCGGTCGAGCGCCGCAGCTCCGCGTCCGAGGCCGCCAGCTTCTGCCGTTCGCTCTGGGCGTCGACCAGTCCGCGGCGCACGTCCCAGGCGGCCTTGAGCTGCCGGGCCACCGCCGGGTCGGCGCCCCGATCGGCCAGGTAGCCGCGCACGGCCTCGTCGGCCAGCGGCGACAGCCAGTCCAGGGCGCTCGTCGTCTGCTGCCGCTCGTCCAGCACCAGGTCGATCGTCCCGCGCGCGGTGACCTGCACGGGCACCAGCGCCGTCCCCGTGCCGACGTTGTCCTCGGTGCCTGACGGAAAGTTCTTCATGCGCGCACCCGGGTTGCGCGGGTGCTTGATGAGCAGCGTGGCCGGCTCGGCAGCGCCGTTGCGCAGCTTGTAGGTCGTCAGCGAGACCACGTCGCGCGCGACGGTCAGCGCGCCGGCCTCGATGTGATAGAGACGCGACCCCTCGTCGCGCGACTCGCGCGAGACCTCGACGGCCACGCGCCGGTCCAGGCCGAAGGGGACGGTCGCCGTCGCGCCGTCGGGCAGCGCGTCCGTGACCCCCTGACCCGCGAAGGCGCCGTCGGCAAAGATCGCCAGCGGCCCCCGCTCGACCAGGCCGCCGGTCTTGTTGACGAACCGCGCGACCCGGAAGGGGTGGCGCGCGGAGTCGGGCACGCCGCCGTCGGGCGCGTACAGCGCGACCACCTGGCCGGGAATCCGCTGGTCGGCCAGCATCACCATCGTCGAGCTCTTGTCGGGGATACTGACCGTCGCGGGCAAGTCGTAGCGGGTCGTGCCGGACTGCACGGAGATCGCTGCCAGCGCCGCCAGGTTCCGCGTCTCGCGCGAGTAGCCGGCGGCCTCGGGCGCCGGAGCGGCCATCACCTGATCGGCGCTCTCGTCCGCGCTGTCCAGCTCCATGGGCCGCGCGTAGCTCTTCTTGGCCGCGGCGCGTGGGGCCGCGGCGCCGCTGGCCATCCCGCCGCCGACGCCGAACATCGGCGCGGCCATGGCCGGCGGGGGCGGCGGTGCCGCCTGCGCCAGCGAGGTCTCACTGCGCGGGACCACCGCCATCACGTCGCCGCCGTCGGTGACGGTCGGGCGCCCGGGGATCACGGGGATGCCCAGCGCGGCGTCGAACGCCAGCGGCGCCTCGGCGACCAGCGACAGGCGCACGTCGTTCCAGTCCTCGCCGGACAGGTTCTGGACGATCCCCCAGGTCTGCAGGCTCGCGCCGTCCTTGCCGATCACCAGCCGGTACGACGGCCGCCAGACCGGGGTCTGCGCGATGTAGCCGACCTGCAGGTCGTGCTCCTTGCCGTCCAGGGCCATCACCACGTGCCGCAGCTCGCGCTTCTCGGCGCCGGCGGCCGTGGATCGATTCGCCTCGCCAGCCTTGGGCCGGGGCGCCGGCGCGTCGCTGGCCACCTCCAGCGGGAAGGAGGCCGAACGAACGGAGCTGCCGCCGCGTTCGAGCACCGCCAGCGTCGCCAGGAAGTCGCCGACTTCGTCCTTGCGGACCTCGAACTGCACGCGGTCGGAGTCGACGTGGCCGCCGCGTTCGAAGTAGCCGACGCCGTTCCGGTAGATCACCACCTTCTTCAGCGACAGCCCGGGGCCGCTGACGGGGGGCACGGTCGCGCACCCGAGGCTGCCCGCCAGCAGCAGCGACACGCCCGCGACGCTGCCCTTGCTCCTGCCCTTGGTCCTGTTCATGCCATCCCCGACGCATGAACGAATCGGAAGATCTGGCCGGCCACTCGAGCGGACAAAAAAAAACCCCGGGCCGCTCGCGCGGTCCGGGGCTTCTTCGTTTCGAGTCTCTGAATCGCTTCAAAGACCCGAAGCGAAATTACTTCGCTTCGCCGGCCTTCTTGTCGGCGTCGTCGCCCTTCTTGGCCTTCTTGGACTTCTTCTCCTTCTTCGCGCCCGTGTCGCCAGCGGCGTCGCCCGCGGGGGCGTCAGCGGCCTT
>CAZJMY010000414.1:0-23137 GCA_964546845.1 uncultured Myxococcales bacterium
CATCGCGGAGGCCAAGTCGCTGGCCTTCAACGTGGACATCGATCCGTCGCTGCCACGCACGTTGAACAGCGACACCAAGCGTTTGCAGCAGATCCTCAAGAACCTGCTGTCGAACGCCTTCAAGTTCACGGCGCAGGGGCACGTCTCGATGACCGTCCGACAGGTCACCGCCGGCTGGACGCCCGATCACCCGATCCTGTCGGCGCAGGGGATGGCGATCGCCTTCACCGTCTCCGATACCGGCATCGGCATCCCCGTCGAGAAGCAGAAGCTGATCTTCGAGGCGTTCCAGCAGGCCGACGCCGGCACCAGCCGCAAGTACGGCGGCACCGGCCTGGGCCTCGCGATCAGCCGCGAGCTGGCGAACCTGCTGGGCGGCGAGATTCGCCTGACCAGCCGGCCGGGCGAGGGGAGCACGTTCACCCTCTACCTGCCGCTCACGTACATCGGGTCGGCGCGCGAGTTCACGCACGCGCCGTCACAGCACCCGTACCAGCCGCCGTCGGGTGGCGCGCAGCTCCCGTCGCCCGCGCTGCCTCCGCTGCAGATGCTCACGGTCGCCAAGGCCGAAGAGACGATCATCGACGATCGCGAGGAGATCAAGGAAGGCGACTCCAGCATCCTGATCGTCGAGGACGATCCGCACTACGCGCGGATCCTGCTGGGCATCGCGCGCGACAAGGGGTTCAAGGGGCTGGTGGCGCAGCGCGGCCAGATCGCGCTGTCGCTGGCGCGCGAGTTCCGGCCGACGGCCATCACGCTGGACGTCTTCCTGCCCGACATGCTCGGCTGGACGGTGCTGGCCAACCTGAAGCTGGATCCGCTGACGCGGCACATCCCGGTGCAGATGCTGTCGGTCGAGGAGGAACGGCAGCACGGCCTGTCGCACGGCGCGTTCTCGTACCTGGCGAAGCCGGCCACCACCAACGAGCTGGAAGGGGCCCTGGACCGGCTGAAGGGCTACCTGGTGCCGCACACCAAGCGGCTGCTCATCGTCGAGGACAACGACCGCGAGCGCCAGAGCATCGTCGAGCTGCTGGCCCACGACGACATCGAGATCCAGGGCGTGGGCAGCGGCGCCGAGGCGCTGGAGGCGCTGCGCAGCCAGTCGTTCGACTGCTGCGTCGTCGACCTGCGGCTGCCGGACATGAGCGGGTTCGAGCTGCTGGAGAAGGTGCAGGGCGAGGCGACGTTGCGCGACATCCCGATCGTCGTGTTCACCGGCAAGGTGCTGGACGAGAAGGAAGAAGCGCGGCTGCGCCAGGTCGCGAAGAGCATCGTGCTCAAGGACGTGCAGTCCCCGGAGCGCCTGCTGGACGAGACCGCGCTGTTCCTGCACCGGGTCATCGCCGACCTGCCCGAGGAGAAGCGGCGCATGATCGAGAAGCTCCATCGGTCGACCGACGCGTTGCGGGGACGGAAGGTGCTGGTCGTCGACGACGACGCCCGCAACATCTTCGCGCTCACCACGGTGCTGGAGACCCAGGAAATGGAGGTCCTCAGCGCGACCAACGGCCGCCAGGCCATCGAGCTCATCAACTCGACGCCCGATCTCAGCGTCGTCCTGATGGATATCATGATGCCGGAGATGGACGGCTATGAGACAATGCGGGAAATCCGCAAGGACGTGAGGTTCCGTACGCTTCCCATCCTGGCTCTGACGGCGAAGGCGATGAAAGGTGACCGCGAGAAGTGCTTGGAGGCGGGTGCCTCCGACTACATTGCGAAGCCCGTGAACACGGATCAGCTTCTCTCGCTGCTACGGGTCTGGCTGTATCGGTAGAGATGCCCGAACCGATCGACATCCTGCTGGTCGACGACGAGGCGCGGAACCTCGACGCCCTCGAAGCGATCCTGTCCGACCCGGCCTATCGCCTGATCCGCGCGCAGGACGCGGACCGGGCGCTGCGCCTGCTGCTGGAGAACGACGTCGCGGCGATCGTCCTGGACATCAAGATGCCGGGCGTCAGCGGGCTCGAGCTGGCGCAGATGATCAAGAACACCAAGCGTTTCCGGCAGACGCCCATCGTGTTCCTGACCGCCTATCTGCTGGACGACCAGCACGTGATTGCCGGCTATGACGCGGGCGCCGTCGACTATCTGACCAAGCCCGTCAACCCGCAGATTCTCCGCCACAAGATCGCGGTCTTCGCGGAGCTGTTCCGGAAGACCCGCGAGCTGGCCGAGCTGAACGCGACGCTCGAAGAGCGGGTCCGCGAGCGGACGGCCGAGCTCGAGCGGTCCGAGGCCGAGCTGCGCGTGGCGGCCAGCCAGAAGGACGAGTTCCTGGCCATCCTCGCGCACGAGCTGCGCAACCCGCTGGCCCCGCTGCGATCGGGGCTGGACCTCCTGCTGCGGCGGATGGATCGCGAGGCCACGGTCGACCGCACGCTGGGCGTCATGAACCGCCAGCTGGATCACATGGTGCGGTTGATCGACGACCTGCTGGACATCTCGCGCATCAGCCGGGGCGCGCTGGAGCTGAAGAAGCAGACTCAGGATCTGGCCGCTCTGGTGCAGTCGACGGTCGACGCGGCGCGGCCGTTGTTCCAGGCGCGCGAGCAGGTACTGGACGTCGCGGTGGCCGCCGAGGCCAAGGCGCTGGTGGATCCGACCCGCGTGAACCAGATCGTGACGAACTTGCTCACGAACGCCGCCAAGTTCACCCCGCGCGGCGGGCGTATCGGCGTCGAGCTGGCCGTCGAAGGTGGAGCGGCCGCCGTGCGCGTCAGCGATTCGGGCGCCGGCATCCCGGCCGATCAGGTCGAGCGCATCTTCGACATGTTCGCACGCATCACCCACGGCGACGGCGGCGAGTCCGGACTGGGCATCGGCCTGGCGCTGGCGCGGCGGCTGGCCGAGATGCACGGTGGGCGGTTGACGGCCACCAGCGGCGGCGAAGGTCAGGGCGCCACGTTCGTGCTGACGCTTCCGCTGGCCGCGGGCGCCGCCGCGGCGGCCCGGGCCGAGCCCGCGACCGATCCGGGGATGAGCGCGGCCAGGCTCAGCGTGCTGGTCATCGAGGACAACGAGGACGTCGCCGAGACGTTGACCATGCTGCTCGAGGAGCTGGGACACGAGGTCGCGCTGGCGCGCACGGGCCGCAGCGGCGTGGCGCTGGCGCAAGAGATGGAGCCGCAGGTGGTCCTCTGCGACATCGGGCTGCCCGGCATGGACGGCCTGGAGGTGTGCCGGCAGATCCGCGCGCTGTCCACCAAGACGCGCCCGGTCATGGTGGCGGTCACGGGGTGGGGACAGGACGCCGACCGCCGGCGGACTCAGGAGGCCGGGTTCGACCACCACCTGGTCAAGCCGGTCGGCATCGGCAGCCTCAACCAGCTGCTTCAGAACGCCGGGGTCATCAAGGACGAGCGCGAAAAGCGCGCGGTCTAGCGCCGCGCGCCTGACGGCTCTTTCAGGACAGCATGGCCGGGGGGACGGCCTTGACCAGGTTCTCGCGCAGAAGGCCGATCTTGTTGCGGGCGGCCAGCAGCTGCTGGCGGAGCGAGTCGGCGCGCCCGCAAAGCTCCTCGAAGTCGGCGTTGCGTGCATCCGCGATGAGCCCCGCCGCCTGATCGGCGACGCTCCCCATCCGCTCGCGCAGCTCGTCCAGCTCCGACAGCAGCGCGGGCAGCTCGTCGTCCCGCAGCGAGCGATCGGCAATGCCGCGGCGGCTGGCCAGGTTCTGGGCCAGCGTATTCAGCCCGGCCGCCTGCTGGCCGACCTCCTCGAACCGCGAGGTCAGGGTGGCGTAGTCCTGGGCGCGCCTCTGGATGTCCTGCGCGCGCTCCTGCACGAACTCGGCCTGCGCCTGCTGGGCGTCCCGCGCCGCGCCCAGCGCCGCGACCAGCGCCTGGGCCTTCGTCTGTAGCTCCTCCTGGCAGTGGGTGACTTCCTTCAGCAGGGCCGCCGCGCTCTCCAGCGCGTGACGCGAGTCCAGCTGCCGTTTTCGCAGGGTCTCGGTGAGCGTCGAGAAGCGGTGGAGGGCGTCGTCGAACGCCTCCGCCGCGGCGGTCAGCGGCGACGACTCGATGGTCCTCTTCGGGGGCATGGCTCCCGCATCCTAGTGGGTCGGCGCCGAAACGCCAGTGCGGCTCAAGCGCTGACCGGGGCAGGGCGCGGCCATCCGGCTTTGCCCGCCGGCGCCGCCGTCACCGAAGGCTCAGGCGGCCCGGCGGCGACGGAGAACGGCCGCTTCGGGCCGGTCGCGCCTGGCGTGCGGCCGCCCCGTCTCCAGCTGCAGGCGTTCCAGCTCGCGCAGCGCACGGTCGACGGCGGCGCGGGTGACGACGCCCAGCAGGAACGCGCCGGCCGCGACCGGCAGGGCCGCGCTGCCGGTCCGCACGAACAGCTCGCGCGCGCTGGCGAGCGGCGTGCTCGCGCCCAGGCAGGTCTCCAGCGGCCGCATCGCGTCGCCGGCGCGCGCGTCGTCGGCGCTGGCGAGCATCCCGTGCTGGTCGATCACACCCGCCAGGACGCCGTCTCGCTCGACGAGCAGCACCTGCGACCGTTTCAGGTCGGCGACCTTGCGGGCGGCGGCCATCGGGAGATGCGCCGGGATTACCGGCGCGGCTGCCAGCGGCAACTCCGCCACCAGATGCGCCGCGCCTGGCAGCGTCCGCAAGGCGGACACACAGGACTCTTCGCTCTTGCTCCCCCGTCCCGCCGCCGCCGCTCCCGCCGTCCACATCCCCACCACCGCTCGAATCCTTTCGTTCTTCTGTTCACCCGCCGCGCCCCAACCCGCCGCGGAGAGTCCTGTGTGTTCCGTCGTCGATTCCATCGTGATTCCGTGTCCCGTTAGCCATTCATGTCCCGTGCCAAACGCCCGAACCCCCGGAAACCGCCCTGAACCCCGCGGTTTCGCCGCCCAGCTCCCGCCCGAGGTAACGTCCCCACGGTCGAGGTGTTACGAACCCGGCACGTTGCCCAGAACGCGACCGGGGCCGCGGCCGACGGTGTGGTCCCGTCGGCGGCAGCCCCGGCGCGAGTCCTCCCGGCGAGCCGCCGGAAGAGACCTGGCTAGAAGTGCTTCGTGAACAGAGCGAGGCGGTAGGTGGGCGCCGGGTCCGGCGACCACACGGAGCTGACCGCCGCGGTCGCGCGGCTCTCGTCGGCGACGACCTGCACGATGCCGACGCCCGTGCCGACCAGGACGCCGCCGGCGGCCCAGTAGGCGATCCGCGTCGCGTGGTGCTGATCGTCGGACAGATAGTAGATCGCGCCGCCGACCAGCAGGCCGGCCAGACCGCCGCAGAGCGCGCTGACGAAGATCGTCGCCATCGCGTTGTGGGGCGCCTGAACGTCCTCGTGAACCTCTTTACGAACGGGCGGAGCGGCTGGCTCCGCCGCCACCGGCTGCACCGGGGCCGCCGGCACCGCCGCGACCGGCTGCTGCTGCTGCTGCGGTTGCTGCGGGTTGATCACCTCGATGTCGCCGGCGCGCGCAACGCTGCCGCCGAGGAGAGCAATCATCACAGTTCCCGCCACCAAGCCCATAGTCTTCCGTTTCATGTGTGTCCCTCCGTGTACGGCTGATTTTGCAGTGGCCGTGCCACGGACCCGGTCGCGGTTTTACGGGCTCATTGCAGCTCAATCGTTACGAGACGCACGCTAGAGGTGGTACGGAGGTTACCGACCCGCCTCAAACGGGCGACGCGCGTGACGGGCGGGCCGAACAAAAAAAAGCGCCTGCGGGCCGGTGGGCCGCGCAGGCGCTTTTCCTCGCAGTCGCCGTGGATGCGTCAGGTGACTGAGCGGGCGCCGCCCCGCACCAGGTGCAGGATCAGGCTCAACACGGCCAGCGCGATCAGAACGTGGATCGCCGCCGAGGCCACGTGAAAGATCCCGAAGCCGAGAATCCACGCGATAGCAAGGATGATTGCGAGTGCCAGCAACATGATGACCTCCAGGGTCTGAGTTCAACGTGGAACATAACCACGACCGCCAACGGCGTAGGTGCTTGGCCCTCGAGGTGCGATGCTTAAGCTGTTGCGCGCCTCAGCGGTCGGCTTCCTTGCTGCCGACGACGGTCAAATTCAGGCCGATCTGAACGGACAGCGGTTTGCCGTCGACCACGATGGTCGTCTTGCCGTTGTGGTACCAGCCGAACGACCCGGTCGAGAACTCGCGTTTGTCGGCAATGATCTCGGCGGTGCCGATCACCACCCGGACAGATTCGGCCTTTTCGAGGAACTGCGTTTTCGATATGGGACACGGTGACTTCGCCATGCGCCCACGCTAGCACGGTTCGTCGGTTTGACGCGGACCGCCAGGGCACGACCTCAAGCGCCCAGGATGTTCGACCGATCGGTTAGTCATAGCCGGGGGGAGCCGGCGGACCATGCAATCGTTCCGTTCGCCGGGCCGGGCTGCGGTCTGGGCCTTTCACGCGATCTGTCTACTCGCCGCCGCACCTGCGGCCGCGGCCACCAAGACGTGGGCGGCCACGTTTTTCACGGGCAACAACTGGAGCACCGGCAGCGCCTGGAGCCCCAGCGGTGTGCCCGGCAGCGGCGACGACGTGGTGTTCGACTCGGGGACGTCGAACCGCGGCTGCAACATCGACGCGAACGTCAGCGTCAACTCGATCACCGTGCAGGGCAACTACACGGGCGCGATCGCCCCCACGGGCACGCAATCGATCACCACCGTGGGCGGCATCTCCATCGCGCCCACCTCCTCGGGCGGCAGCTTCAAGCTGTCCAGCGGCTTCACCACGGTGGGCGGCGCGTTCGCGCGGACGAACAACAACATGTCGCTGGACGCCAACGGCGGCACCCTGATCTTGAACTCCAGCGGCTCCGTGTCGCATTCGACGACCGGCGCCACGCTGGCCAACGTCGCCGTCGGGATCAACGTGTCGAGCGGCCTGGTCGGGTACTGGAAGCTGGACGAGACCACCGGGACCTCCGCCGCCGACAGCTCGGGCAGCGGGAACACGGGCACCTGGAGCAGCGGCGGCGTCACCCGGACGGCTTCGGTTCCGTCGGCCATCACGTTCGGCGATCCCGAAGCCATCACGCTGGACGGCAGCAGCGGGTACGTCACGCTGGGCGCCGCGAACCTGCCGGCCAACAACGCCGCCCAGAGCATCAGCCTCTGGTACAAGGGCGCGCCGAACGGCGGCAACGAGAACATGATCTCGCTGAGCAACGGCGCGTCCAGCGCCGTCCAGCTGGGTTTCCGCGGGTCGACCCTCATCGCCTGGAGCTGGGGCGGCGGGACGCTCATCAGCACCACCGCGACCAATGACACCAACTGGCACCACGCCGTCTACACCTACGACGGGACGACGGACCGCATCTACGTCGACGGCACGCTGCAGGCCAGCGGCACCAGCACGCATCAGACGGCCTCCGTCACGACCGCGTACCTCGGGACTTACAACGCCGGCGGCGAGCTCTTCGCCGGATCACTGGACGACGTCCGCGTCTACAACCGCGCCATCTCGGCGGCGGAGGTGGCCATTTTGGCCGCCGGTTCCTCGCCGTCGGTCACGGCCGGCACGCACACCTTCAGCACCGCCGTCACGATGTCCGGATCGTTCACCTTGTCGACCGGAACGGTGACCGGCGGCAACGCCATCAACGTGGGCGGCAGCTGGACCAACACGGGAGCCACCTTCTCGGGAACCGGCACGGTCACGCTGCAGTCGACCAGCGCCGGCACGGTCCTGCAGACCAACGGCTCGGCGTTCTCTGCCCTGACCGTGAACGGCAGCGGCGGCGGCTACACGCTGGCCGACAACCTGTCCGTCACGAACGCGCTGACGATCACGGCGGGAACCCTCGCCGCCGGGGCGAAGACCATCACCGCCGGCAGCCTGTCCGATTCGGGGACCCTGACCGGAAACGGCGCCATCACGGTGAACGGGAACCTGAACATCACCAGCAGCGGCTCGTTCAGCGGGTCGGCTCCCCTCTCGGTCGCCGGCAACTGGACGAACGCCGGCACTTACAATGGAACGGGCGGGGTGACCCTGATCGGCACGTCGGCTGGCCAGACCATCACGTCCGGCGGCGGCCGGTTCGCGTCGCTGACCGTCAACGGCGCGGGTGGCACGTACACGCTGCAGGATCGGCTGTCCGTCCCGAACGGCACCGTCCTGCTGAGCAACGGCACGTTGGCGCTGGGCGCGAACACGGCCCGGGTCGGCACCATCTCGCTCGGATCGGGCGCGCTGTCGACCGGGACTGGCACCGTGATCGTCGACCCGCAGGGCGCGCAGACCCTGGGCGCCACGTCTTTCTACAACCTTCGCTTCGAGGACGGCGCGGAGACCAACCTCGTCGGCTACTGGAAGCTCGACGAAGGCACGGGCACGACGGTCTACGACTACTCGGGTAACGGGAACACGGGCACGCTCTCTTCGTCGGGCGTCACCTGGCAAAGCGCGGTGCCCTCCGGCATCACTTTCGACGATCCCAAATCGGTCGCGCTCAGCTCCGGTTACGCGTCGCTGGGCGCCACGAACATGCCGGCGTCGAACGCCGCCCAGACCATCAGCTGCTGGGTCAACCTGACCTCGACCGCCGGAAACCAGAACTTCGTCGCGCTGACGGGACCGGGCTTCGTGCAGGTCGGGCTCCGCGGCGGCAAGTACACGGTCTGGCCGTCGGGGGCTGCGACGTCCCTGGTCGGTCCGTCCGCGTCGACGGGCGGCTGGCACCACGTCGTCTACACGTACGACGGGACCACGGACATCATCTACGTCGACGGGGCCGCCACCAGCGGCAGCTATACCCACCAGACGGGCACGCCGACAGCCGCCTGGATCGGCACCTTCGACGGCGGCTCCGAGCTGATGGCCGGATCGATCGACGACGTTCGCGTGTACAACGTCGCGCTGACGGCCAGCCAGGTGGCGCAGCTGGCCGCTGGACGTTACGCGGGGACCGGCGGTCAGCCCACCGTGAAGCTGGGTGGCAACACGACGGTGACCAACCAGCTGACGATCGACAACGGCGTCCTGGACGCCAACGGCAAGACCATGGCGGCGACGCTGGCCGCGGCGGTCAACGTCGGGACCTACAACGTGAACAGCGCCGCCCAGACGTTCTCGGGCGGGCTGACCGTGCAGCCCGCGGGCACGCTGACCCTGGCCAACAGCGGCGGCAGCGTGCTTCTGGGCAGCGGGACCACGCTGACGATCGACGGCACGCTGAACGCGTCCAGCACGGGCGCCGCCATCAAGAGCGTGTCGGGGACCTACACCTTCACGGTGGGGTCGTCGGCGTCGGCCACCCCGACCGTGAACGTGTCCGGCCTCGCGGTCCAGAATGCCGCCGCCGGGATGCAGATTGGTTTCAACACCAGCTCCAGCCCGATCGTCACCAGGCTCGACAAGGTCGCCTTCAGCAACGGCAGCGGCAGCCAGCTGCTGCTGATCAACGCCAAGTCGCTCTACCTGTCGTCCTCGGGGTGCAGCTTCGACGCGGGCGTGACCGCCACGACCACCAAGAGCGTCAAGGTCGCCGGCAACGGCACCTCCGACGGCGAGACGCGGGTCGTGTTCGGCGGCGCCACCTGCGCTTCGGGAACGACGTGCCAGGCCAGCAAGTCGGACGACGACGCCAACAACGACGGCATCGGCGACAACCCGGGGACCAACGGCGCCGTGGCCCAGTTCGTGCGGGCCGCCGCGAACGACACGGCCGGCTCCATCGTGGGCTTCCCGACGGCGGCGTTCGACTGGAGCACCTTCAACTACTACTCGACGTACGCGGCCTTCCACAACGCCGCGGGCGGCACGACCGACGCCATCTACGTCCGTGACGAAGCCGGGAACGCGCTCTATTCCTGGACGGTGCCGTCGGCGGGCGAGACGATCACCGGCACGCCGCAGTGGACGACGATCGGCGGCACGCACTACGTGTTCGTCGCCACCAGCGCCGGTAAGGTCTACCGCCTGATCGACACGGCGACCGGGACCACCTCCGGCACCCTGTCGCTGGACACGGGCGGCGCCTGGAGCACGAACCCCTTCAATTGCTCGTGCACCATCAGCACGCCGCTCACGATGGACGCCAGCAACCTCTACTGGGGCAGCACCACGGCCACGAAGAACTTCTGGACGCTCGGGATCTCGAACGAGTCCAACCCGTCCCCCGTCTCGATCACGCCGGTGGTCACCAACACCGCGCTGACCATGTGGACGATCAGCGGCACGTCCTACGCCTTCATGGGCGTGGTCGGCAACGTGCTGAAGATCAGCACGCTCGCCCAATCGATCACCGCCACCAACGCCTCGCCGGTCAGCGCGTCGGTTCTGGGGCGGATCATCGTCGGATACAACAAGTCCGGGCTCACGCGGGTCTACGCGGGCGATGACGGCGGCACGATGTGGGCGATCGATCCGGGCAGCAACTTCGCGACGCTGAACGGGCTCTGGCACTACACCACCGGCAACGCGATCAAGAGCTCGCCGTACTACGACCACGACACCGACACGATCCAGTACGGCACCCAGGGCGGGACGATCATCGTCCTCGACGGCAGCGGAAACGCGCTGAACTCCAGCTACCCCTACACGCCGGCGGGCGGCAGCGGGGACGCGATCACGGCGTCGCCCCTGTACTACGGCGGCATCCTGGTGGTCGGCTCGACGGGGGGCAAGCTCTACTTCCTGGACCGGAACACGGGCACGACCCCCGGCGTCTCCATCGTCAACCAGTTCTACTTCGGGCCCAACGAGTCGGTGTCCGGGGTGGGGTATGACCCCACCGTCAACCGGTACATGGTGACGACCGCCAACGCGTCGTCCAACGACGGGCGAATCTACTACTTCGACCAAGTCACCGACCCCACCGCGTCATTTTTGTAGCGGTCTCTTCGGCTGGTCGGCCGCGCGACTCAAGGCGGCGCCGGCCTTCGTCGATGGAAGAAGTAAGGGGAGATGGGAGCGACGCGGGATGTCTCGCGAGAGGGCCTCGACGGACGAGTGGGAGCGGTACTACCAGCGCGCCGAGCGTGTTCGCGCCGTCGCCGGTGATCCGTTCAGGCGGCACGCCCAGCGCGTCGCCGCGCGGGAACGCGCCTGGATGGCCGCCTGCGCCATCCTGTTGATGACGTTCATCGGCGCCTTCTTTCTGCTGGCTGTGCAGCCCTAGGCGCGTGTTCCAGGTTGCGTCAGGCGGCGGGCCGTCTCGGCGGCGTCGCCCGACTGCACGCCGCGCTCGCGCAGCTTACGAAACTCCTGCTGGAAGGCGATCAGCTCCTCTTCGGTGGCGTTCTCGAGGTCGGCGAAGATGTTGCGCGCCTTGCTCGAGCGAATGAGCTCGTCCAGCTTCAGGTGAATCGCCCGGGCGTCGCGGTTCTGGGTCGACTGGATCAAGAACACCATCAGGAACGTCACGACGGTGGTGCCGGTGTTGATCACCAGCTGCCAGGCGTTGCTGAAGTTGAAGAGCGGCCCGGTGACGAGCCACAGGATGACGAGGGCGACCGCCGCGAAGAAAGCCCACGGGCTCCCGAGCTTATCGGACGCACGGGCGGCGAAGGCCCGGAATCGGTCCGCTGCCGTCGCAGGTCGCTTCGGAACGGGCGCCGCGCTGGTCTTCACCGCATCGCCTGCCCGATCATCTGTTCGGCCGTGGCCTGGGCCCGGTGCCAGACGGCGGCGCCCCGCGCGCGCGCCGTCGGCGAGAACCAGAGCACCGCCGCGGCCGCCGCGACCGCCAGCAACATCAGGTTCCTGGGTCCGCGGTGAATGCGGCGGCGCACCTTGCGAATCAGGCGTGCCGTCTGACGCCCGGGGGCCGGAACCGGCAGCGGCTCCGGCGGGACGGGGCGGGGCGCGTCGAACGCGCGGATCGGGCGCGACGTCGCCCCGGCATCCGCGACGGCGATCGGCGCGGCAACCGGGAGCATCGGGTCGGGCGCGACAGCAACCGCAGCGGCCACCGCCGGTGCGGACACGGCCGGCGTCGCGAAGATCGCCGCGCGCAGCGAGTCGGCGAACGTCAGGACGTCCGGGAAGCGATCGGCCGGCTTCTTCGCCAGCCCGCGCATGATCGTCGCGTCCACGGCCGGCGCCAACGGCACGTACCGACTGGGCGGCGGCGGGTCGTTGTGCACGACCTGGTAGAGGACCGCGATCGGATCCTCGGCGCTGAAGGGTTCGCGGCCGGTGAGCAGCGTGTACGTGATCGCCGCCAGGGAGAACTGGTCCGTCCAGGGGCCGATCTCGTCGCGCAGGCCGCACGCCTGCTCGGGCGCCATGTACTGGGGCGTGCCGGCGACGTGCGTGTTGTCGGTCAGCCGCGGGTGCCAGCTGGCCTGCGAGATCCCGAAGTCGAGCACCTTCACGAAGTCCGGCATGCCGTCGCTGCTGAGCAGCATGACGTTGTCGGGCTTGAGGTCGCGGTGAACGATGCCCCGGACGTGCGCGGCGTACAGCGCTTGCGCCATCTGCTCGACGATGCGGACGGCGGCGGCCGGGTCCATGGCGCCGCGCTCGGCCAGCACCGTCGCCAGGGGGCGGCCGTCCAGCAGCTCCATCACCAGATAAGGAAAGCCGTCGGGCGTGACGTTGAAGTCCAGCACCTGGACGATGTGCGGGTGGCGCAGGGTCGAGGTGATCTCCGCCTCCTGTCGAAACCGCGTCATCGCCTCCAGGTTTCGAACCAGGCCCCGGTGCAACACCTTGACCGCGAAGTGACCCGGCAGGCGGGCGTGCGCGGCGGCGTAGACGGCCCCGCAGCCCCCCTCGGCCACCGGATGCAAGATCCGGTAAGTCTCGTGAAGGACGGTCCCCTCGGGCAGGTGCTGCGGCGGAGGGGTCAGCGGTTCGGCCCAGGATCTGTTTGCGATATCCAAGGTCTGGGGAGTCATGTGGGTGCCTCGCTCGACCGCCATCGTCTTGCAGCAGGTATGCCGGACCAGGTTGGCCGTTCCAGCGGCCGAATCGCCGCCGGTGTTTCCAAAAGCGGACATCAGGGCCCCCGTTTTCCCGTCCGGTAACGCCCCGACCTCGTCCGGCGACCGAAAAATGGCGCGGATGTGGGGCGCGGTGCGTTGGCACGGGGGTTGTAAAAGGCTCGTGCAGAGGAGGCCACGATGCTTTGGACAATCGCTCTCATTCTTCTGGTTCTTTGGGCCCTCGGGCTCGTCAGCTCCGTCACGATGGGCGGGTTCATTCACCTGCTCCTGGTCGCCGCGATCGTCCTGGTCCTGATCCGCGTGATCCAGGGCCGGCGCCCAGTCGTTTGACGACGCCGCCCGCCGGCGCGGTCGACGTCTAGGCCGCGCCGGCCGCCGGCGGTACATAAACTCACCGATGGGGTCTGGCCTTCGTAGAAATTCGACCTACGATAGGAAGCTCCGAGCTGCGCCTTAAATGACCGACCTTCCGTACGTGCCAACCGCGACGGGGATCGCCGGCCTCGACGACATTCTGCGAGGGGGATTCCCGCCAAACCGCGTCTATCTCGTCCAGGGAGACCCTGGAGCTGGGAAGACGACGCTCGGGCTGCAATTCCTGCTCGAGGGGGTTCGCGCCGGCGACTCCTCGATGTACATCAGCCTCTCCGAGAGCAAGGACGAGGTGCTGGCTGTCGCCCACTCGCACGGGTGGTCCCTGGACGGGATCCACATGTTCGAGATGCAGGTGGGCCAGCAAGAGTTCTCGGACGCCACCGAGAACACGCTGTTCGAGCCGTCGGAGGTCGAGCTGCGTGAGGTGATGCATCGGCTGCTGCAGGAGATCGAGCGCGTGAAGGCAAAGCGGGTCGTCTTCGACTCGCTGTCGGAGTTGCGCCTGCTCGCGCAACATCCGCTGCGCTACCGCCGCCAGATCCTGCTGTTGAAGCAGTTCTTCTCGGGCCGCAACTGCACCGTGCTGTTCCTGGACGACCGGACCGCCCCCGAGGAGGACCGGCAGCTTCAGAGCATCGTCCACGGCGTTCTGGTGCTGGAGATCTCCGCCGCCGAGTACGGCAACGAGCGCCGCCGCCTGCGCATGGTCAAGATCCGCGGCCTGCAGCCGCGCGGGGGCTACCACGAGTTCAGCATCGCCCGCGGCGGGCTGCGCGTCTTTCCGCGCCTGGTCGCCGCCGAGCACGCGCCGGTCCATGACCACGAGATCCTGCCGAGCGGCGTCCCCGCCCTGGACAGCCTGCTGGGCGGCGGGGTCGATCGCGGCACGGCGACGTTGATCATGGGTCCGGCCGGCGCCGGGAAGTCGTCGCTGGCGCTGCAGTACGCGCTGTCGGCCGCGGCACGCGGCGAGCACGTCGAGCTGTTCGCGTTCGACGAGCGCATCCAGACCCTCTTGCTGCGCGCGCGCGGTCTGGGGATGGATCTGGACGGCGCCATCGCGGCCGGCCGTGTGACGGTCCGCCAGGTGGACCCGGCCGAGATGGGCCCGGGCGAATTCGTCGCCTCCGTGAGCCGCAGCGTGGCCACCGAGGAGACGCGGGTGGTCGTCATCGACAGCCTGAACGGTTATCTCAACGCGATGCCCGAGGAGCGCGCGCTCGCCCTGCAGCTGCACGAGCTGCTGGCGGTCCTGAACCAGCGCGGCGTGACGAGCTTCCTGGTGCTGGCCCAGCACGGCCTGCTGGGGCCGTCGATGAACAGCCCCATCGACGTGAGCTATCTGGCCGACACCGTCATGATGCTGCGCTACTTCGAGGCGGGCGGGGCCGTGCGCAAGGCGATCTCCGTCATCAAGAAGCGCAGCGGCCGCCACGAGGAGTCGATCCGCGAGTTCCAGATGGGCTCGCCGCACGGGATCACCGTCGGTCCGCCTCTCGCGGGGTTCCGGGGCATCCTGACGGGCGTGCCGGTCTTCACCGGGGAGACCGACGAGCTGATGCCGAGGGGGTCGCAATCCCGTCGGGATGAAGTGGAGTGACGGCGCCCTCGACCAACTCGCTCGCGATCGCCATCTTCGCGCCGGTTGGCCGGGACGCGGCGCTGGCCTCCGATCTGCTGGCGAAGGCCGGCATCCAGCCTCAACCCTGTCGCACCTTCGAGGATCTGCAGCGGCACATCGAAAGCGGGATCGGGGCGGTGCTGCTGCCCGAAGAAGAGCTGATCCCACCCCGCATCGCCTGGCTCAGCGACTGGGTGCGGGCGCAGCCGCCCTGGTCGGACCTTCCCATCATCGTCTTCAGCTCCCTGCCGGGTGACTTGCGCCTCCGCGCGCTCGGGCAGCTGCAAGAGGGCGGCAACGTCTCGTTCGTCGATCGCCCCGTGCAGCGGCGGACCTTCCTGGCCGCCATCCGGTCGGCGCTGCGCGCGCGCGAGCGGCAGTACGACTCACGGCGCGCGATCGAGGCGCGAGACCAGTTCCTGGCCATGCTGGGGCACGAGCTTCGCAACCCGCTGTCGGCGGTGCGGTTCGCGACCGACCTCATCATGCGCCAGAACGCGCCCGACCCGTGGATCGCCAAGCACGCGGCCACCATCGAGCGCCAGACCGCCCACCTCAATCGGCTGGTCGACGACCTGCTGGACGTTTCGCGCGTGACGTCGGGCAAGGTCATCCTGCGCAAGGAGCGCACCGACCTGGCGCTGCTGACCGCGCGCTGCCTCGAGTCGCTGCACGGCATGGCCGTCGCGCACGGCATCGCGCTGAACCGCCGCCCCGAGGCGGGGTCGGTCGTGGTCGACGGCGACGCGGTTCGCCTCGAGCAGGTGATCTGCAACCTGCTGACGAACGCGATCAAGTACACGCCGCGCGGCGGCCACGTGGACGTCTCCGTGTCAGGGCGCAGCGGCGCGGCGGTGGTCGTCGTGCGCGACGACGGGATCGGCATCCCGGCGGATCAGCTGGAGGCCATCTTCGAGGTGTTCAACCAGGCCCCCACCAGCCTCGACCGGACGAAGGGCGGTCTGGGTCTGGGACTGGCGCTGGTGCGCGCGCTGGTGAACATGCACGGAGGCTCCGTTCAGGCTGAGAGCGACGGGCCGGGCAAGGGGAGCACGTTCACGGTGACCCTGCCGCTGGTCGCCGCGCCCGCCCGCGAAGCGCCTGCGCACGCCGCGACGCCCGCCCAGCACGACAGCGGGACGCGCATCGTCCTGGTCGAAGACAACGTCGACATCCGCGAGACGCTGGCCGAGCTGCTGGTGCTGGAGGGCTATCAGGTCGAGGGCGCCGGGGACGGCCCCCAGGGGTTGAACCGGATCCTGGCGCTGCAGCCGGAGATCGTGCTGATCGACGTGGGGCTGCCCGGGTTCGACGGCTACGAGCTGGCTCGTCGCACGCGCGCGCAGCAGGGCGACCGCCCGGTGCTCATCGCGATGACGGGCTACGGGCAACCCGACGATCGGGCCCGCGCCTTCGACGCCGGATTCGACGAGCACGTCGTGAAGCCGGTCAGCCTCGAGGATCTGTCGGCCGCCATCGAGCGAACCCGTCGCAAGAAGGCCGGCGGCCGTTCACAAGGCGGCCAGGCGGGCGGGGGCGGAGACGCGCCGAAGCGGGCGATGGCCCGGGGCTGAGGCGTTCGGTCCAGGCAGACGGCCCGCGATTGCGCGCATCGCCCCGCGGGGCGACCGGCTATTTCCAGCTGACGTCGTCGATGTAGATCGTGCCCGACCACGTCCGGCGGTCGCCCGTGGCGTCGATGCGGACGACCAGCCCCTGGATCTGCGACGCGCTGGCGACGTTGCTGCGCGGCTCGAAGATCCCCGACGGCCCGTGGAACGTGGTGGTGATGGCGTACCACCTGCCCGGCGTCAGGCCGGGCGCGTAGGTGTTGCCGGCACGCCGGCCCACGTCGTCGGCCAGGATGCGCGCGTCGAATCGGGCGTCCGCCGGCCCGTCGATGTAGAAGTGAACGACGACGGTCCGCCCGCGCAGGTCCACCATCTGGGGAAGCTTGAGGATGGCCTCGCCGCTCTGCGGGGACGTCAGCCCGTCGAAGTAGAGGTCGTAGCGCAGCGAATGCGCCCCGCACCACGAGTGGGTCGAGTCGAGCGCCGGGTTCGACATCCCCGAGTGCAGCCCGGCGCTCACGCCGGCCAGCTCGCCGGGGCGATCGAACGAGATCTGCGGCGGAGCCCCTTCGCCGCAGGACGCGCCGCCCACCGCGAGCACGGGCGGCGGCGGGGCGACGGACGGCTCGACCGACGGCGGCTGCGGGGTGGACGGCGGCAGCGCCGAGACCGGCGGCTCGCGCGGTGGGTCGAAGCGCGGGGGCTGAAGCGAGACCGGCGGCGAGGGCGCCGACGGCGCCTCCGACGGGGTCGGCTCGGCGGACGCCAGCGCCGTCGGCTTCGCGCGCGGACGCGCCCGGCGCGGCGGCTCCTCGCGCGATTCGACGCGCGATTCGATCGTGGGTGGCGCCGCCTGCGGGGGGGGCGCAGGCGCGGCCACCTCCCCCACGACCAGCGTGCGCTGCGAGAGGGACGCCACCAGGCGCTGCCCCGCGAAAAGCGGGATGCCGGTCCCCGTCAGCGGGCCACGCACGACGACGGCGCCCGATTTCATGCGCAGCTCGAACCCCTCGCTGGGGTTTGCGTTGCGCACCTCGAACTCGGTCCCCGTCACCGCGATGTCGAACCGGCCGACCTCGACGTGCCAGCTGGCATGGGGCCGGTGCTTGACCGCGAACGACGCCGTCCCGCGGCTCACCGAGACCGTCGCGCCGTCGGGGCTGCAGCTCTTGACCTGGGCGGCGCCGCCGGGCTGGACCGCGACCACCGTGCCGTCCGAGAACCGGGCCTGCACCGGCCGCTGCCGGGGCGCCTCGAAGAATCCGTCCGCCTCGGCCACGGCGCCGTCCACGGCGAACTCCAGCGGGCGGGCGCGCACGGTGAGCCACACGATGAAGCCGGCCGCCGCCGTCGCCACGAGGAACGACAGGGCCAGCGGGCGACGCCACCGCCACGGGCGGACGGGCGCGCGGTCGAACGCCGCGGCCACCTCGGGAGGCAGCGCGCCGGGGGGGGCCTCGGGGGCGGGCAGCACCTCGGCCAGGAAGTCGCCGATGCCGAGGCACCGCTGCTCGAGAGCTTTGTCCTGGTCCTTCACGGTTTCACCACGCGGCGGGGCAGCAGCCCGCCCGCATACCCGGCCAGCGCCGGATCGCCGCTCATCCGGGCGCTGACCCGGCGCGTGACGCGCGCGAGCCGCCGCTTGATGGTCGAACGCGGGCGTCCCAGCGCGATCGCGATCTCGGGGATGTCCATCTTCTCGACGTAGCGGGCCACGAACAGCGCCCGGTCCTCCGGGTTCACGCCGTCCAGGATCCGGTAAAAGCGGGTGGTCGCCTCCCGCGCCTCGGGATCCCAGCTCTGCATGGGGATGTCCGGCAGCTCGCCCGTCGGCGTCAGCGAGATCCAGCGCCGCACCTTGACCCGGCGCAGCTCGTTCTGGGCGACGCCCAGGCAGATGCCGATGAAGAAGCTGCGCAGCGCGCCGGGGTTGCGCAGCTCCTCGATCCGGGAGAAGAAGCGCAGGAAGATCTCCTGCGTCAGATCCTGGCGGTCCGGGCCCGGGCCGAAGTAGCGGCGAAGGATGCGCACCGCGACCGGCGAAAATCGCGTCCAGGCGATCTCGGCGGCCTGGGGGTGGCGGGCGATCAGCGCGTCGGCCAGCCCGGTGTCGTCGTCGCGCGACAGAGGCTTGACGAGCGACAGGGTGGGCACGGACATCTCGTGAGAACCAGAGTCCCCAACCGCCGCCCCCGGTTCAACCTTTTTCGCCCGCGGCCGGGCCGGCCGGGGCGTGCCGGCCATCGACGCCGCGGTGAGCCGTTTTGGCCGCGCCGGAAGACCACCCGTGGAGGGTTTGCATGTCACCGAGCTCGAAAGGCCTGCTCCTCGCGCTTGCTGCGGTCGGTGCGCTGTCCTGTGGTGGAAGCTCGGGCGCGGCGGCGGCCAGCGGTGGGGCGCCGGGCACGGGGGCCGGTGGCCAGGACGCCGGCCAAGGGGGTGGCCCCGGCGATGGCGGCGGCTCCCCGGCGAACGGCGGGGCCGGAGCAGCTGGAGGCGCAGCACCGGCCGCCTCGTGCGCGAACGTCGACGCGACGTTGCCGCCCGAGCCGGTCATCCCGGCCGCCTGCGCGACCCTGGAAGCGGCCCTGGCGATCACGCCCGGAACACCGCCCAGCGAGGCGACGCTGGATACCGCGCGGATCCAATCGGCGCTGTCGGGCTGCGCCGCCGGCCAGGCCGTCAAGCTGACGACCAGCGGCGCCAGCGACGCCTTCGTGACCGGCCCGCTCAACATCCCCAGCGGCGTCTCCCTGTGGATCGATGCCGGCACGACCCTGTTCGGCACGCGCGATCCGGCCGTGTACGGCCAGGCCGCGGCCCTCATCGGCGTCCACGGCGCCGGCTCCGGGATCTACGGCGACGGGACGATCGACGGTCAGGGCGGAGAGCCGCAGCTCGGCGGCACGCAGTCCTGGTGGGACGTGAATGGCGGCGGCGGCTCCAGCCCGGCGTTGATCCAGGTGATCGGCGCGACGAATTTCACGCTCTACAAGGTCCGGCTGCAAAACGCCCCCATGTTCCACGTCAAGCTCGGCGCGGCCGGCTTCGTCGTCTGGGGGATCACGATCAAGACCCCCTCCGCCCCCACGAACAGCGTCGGGACCAAGCTGACGCCGTCGTCGGCCCACAACACCGACGGCGTCGATCCAGGCCAGGTCGCCAGCAACGGGTTCATCGTCTACAACCAGATCACCGTCGGCGACGATCACATCGCCATCAAGGGCGGCGGCAACGTCAAGAACCTGGTGATCGCCCACAACCACTTCGAAGCCGGGCACGGGATGTCGATCGGCAGCGAGACGAACGGCGGCGTCTCGAACGTCGCCGTCTGCGACCTGTCGATCGACGGCACGAACACCGGCCTGTCGGGCGGCAGCTCGAACGGCATCCGCATCAAGTCGGACGCCAGCCGCGGCGGGCTGGTCACGAACATCACGTACAGCGACGTGTGCGTGCGCGGGTTGACGAACCCCATCATCCTGACGCCGAAGTACTCGTCAGCGACGGGCGTGGCCATCCCCACTTACACCGGGATCACGATCCAGAACTTCCGCTCGATGAGCACGTCGGTCATCCCGAAGGTCACGATCCTGGGATACGACGCCGCCCACATGACGGGGCTGACGCTGGACAACGTGGTGGTCGACGATCTGCCGCCGACCAACGTCAACGCCGGCTACGCCAACGTCACGCTGGGGCCAGGGAGCGTCAATTTCATGCCGGCCGGCGCCAGCGTGAACGTCACCAGCGCCATCACGGGCTCGTCCGTTGCCAACCCGTGTACGGGCAAGTGGGTGGCCTTCTAGTCTCGCAGCCGGGAGCGCTCGTCAGCGCGTGAGGATCGAATAGAAGACCGTCACCAACGCGGCCAGGACGCCCGCCGACAGAACGGCGGCTCCTGCCTCGATCAGACGGCGCATCCGTGCGCGGTGCCAGGCCAGCGTTTCCATTTCTGAGACGTCCATGGTGCACCGTCTTATTTCGGCGGGACCGGCGCGCCGCTTGAACCGTCGCGGCGCAGCGGGGCGGCCGGCCGGCGGGGCGCGTCAGGCCGGTCCGGGCGCGTCGCCGCCGCCCCCGACCGGCTCGACCTGCAGCACGGCCGCCGTGTGAGGATCGGCGCGCAGCAACGTCGCGTACAGCCAGGCGAGCGCCACGAACAGCAGCATGGTCTCGTCCTGGAAGTGGCGGTCGAGATCGGGCTCCATCGAGGACCAGTACCCCCCGATGCACAGCGCGAGCAGCGGCAGCGCCACCCGCTGGAACGGAACGATGAGCGGCACGGCCCGCGGCGCGGTGCCGCGCGTCTCGGCGATCACGGGCGGGGCCTCACGGCGCGCGTCGGCCAGCAGCGCCAGGACGAACACGAAGTGGCTGTAGTAGTTCGACGGGTTCGAGATCACCAGCACCAGCGGCACCGACATCACCATCGCCTGATGCAGCGGACGGCGGCGCGCCAGCCAGACCACCACGGCGATGCAGGCGATCTCCAGCGCGATGAACAGCACCAGCCGGGCCTGGAACACGACGCCCGCGGTGGCGTCGGCGCCGGCCACCAGCGCGCGAAGGCTGATCTCGTTCACGCCGACGTCGCGGTTGAGCAGCGTGACTTTCTGCAGCCAGCGCCCCCAGGACGCGAACCCGTACAGCGCGCCCGTCAGCAGGACCATCCCGACCACCGTGACGGCGGCGCTGGCGACGACCCGCACCGTCTCCGGGTGATCGGCCAGCCACTCCTTCAATCGGGGCGGCCGCCGATCGGCCCGCCACCGCTCGGCGTATGACCAGAGCGCCGGCACGCAGACGCCCAGCAGCGCCACCACCGGGAAGGCGCGGATCAGCGCGGACATCGCCAGGCAGATTCCGCCCAGCGTCCAGCGTTCGCGCTTCAGCGCCGCCGCGCCGAACCCCAGCATCGCCAGCCAGTCGTGCCGCAGGGTCGCGCCCGTCCAGTTCGTGCCGAACATGTAGAGGTCGTTCGCCCCGAACACCGTCATCGCCAGCAACATCGGCCACAGCCCGAACGCCCGCCACAGCGCCAGCGCCATCAGCAGCAGCAACACCGCGTCGACCAGGCCGGCCGCGATCAGCAGCCCCTCGGACGCGGTGGCGTGACCCA
Organism: uncultured Myxococcales bacterium; assembly: GCA_964546845.1. Lineage (GTDB taxonomy): Bacteria > Myxococcota_A > Polyangia > Fen-1088 > Fen-1088 > JADGRB01. The sequence continues at coordinate 21,572 of CAZJMY010000414.1, forward strand.
GCAGAACCCGCGCGAAGAACACCCAGACCGGTGTCGCGTTGGCCCCGTGATCCGTCAGCGTCGACAGATATTCGGGGCCCATGACGTCCATGAAGAACCTCATGTCTTGCTTGAACTCCGCCCAGCGCTCGTCGCTGAAGCGCGCGCGCACCTGTCGGATGTCGTCGGTCAGATCGCGCACGCGATGCACGCGGTGATCGTTCAGCCCGCGGACCTCCTGCATGGCCAGCGAGTCCAGCGAACCGCCCCGGCGCTCTTCGGCGTAGGCAAGGACGCTGGCCTCGTAGACCCCGTCGTACTGCAGCTCCTTGAAGTACTTCGCGAACGGCTGGTAGACGCGCAGGTCGTTCGTGTGAACGAACTCGGGGCGCCCGTGCTCGTGATCGAGGAACTGCGGGTGGCCCAGGTTGTAGAACGCCAGAAAAGCGCCCGCGGCGGCCGCCGCCAGCGAGATCGTCACCGCCCCCGCGTGGGCCGGCCAGCGGCGCCCCGGCACCGCGTAGCGCAGGGCCGCCGCCAGCGCGACGGCCGCCGACGCGGCGCGCACCAGGGCCACCTCCCGGTTGGCGAGCGGCCAGGCGTCGGCCACGGCGGCCCAGGTGTACCCGATCGCCGCAAGCGGCGCGGCCGCCGCCAGCACCAGGCGCCATCCGCGCGCGCCGGCCCGCGTGACGCCCAGGAACAGCACGAAGGCGGCGACCACGTACAGCAGGCAGGACCGCACGCGCGCGGCCTGGCTCTGGCCGGCCGCGCGCCGGATCGCGGGCGGCAGCTGCGGGGGCCGCTCTTCGAACAGCTGCAGCTCGGAGACCGAATACGCGGCGTCACCGCCGTGGACGGTGACGCGGATCCAGCGGCCGTGACCGTTCAGGTTGTCGCCCCACCGGTCGCGCAGCCCCGGTTCGGGGCGGGGGTGGGCGACCCACAGCACCGCGAAGTTCGTGCGGTCGTCGGACACGCTCACGACGTACTCGTCGTTGTTGTCCCCCTGCAGGAAGGCCGCGTTGATCGGGACGCTGCGGCCCAGATCGTACTCGGCGAAAGCGCGGTCGGAGGTGAACGTCGCGGCCACCGTGCTGTTCCACTCGTCGCCCTCGAACCCGGTCGCGCCGTCGGTGATGGCGCGTACGTTCGAGATGCCGGCTGCCGCGGTCGGGCTTCGCCCCGCGAGGAGGTTGCCATCGGCCCGCGCGGGGCCGGCCAGCGCGGCCAGGATGATGAAGGTGAGGGTGCCGAAAAGTCGGGTGGCCAGGCTTGTCATTCGGGGGGCTCCGGCGCGCGGAAGGGGGCCCGGCGCGGGCGCCACTTTACCCCAGCCGGCAGGGGGCGGAGTCCAGGATCCGGCGCGGCGTGGTGCCCCGTCGACCCGTCGGGAACCAGCCTCGGTGAGCTTCCGTAGGGGCTTCGGCGAAGCTCGACGGGGGAAAAAAAGAAATTGCAGCCACTTTCGGCAGGCATGCTATTTTTTAGGGCGACTCCTTCGTCTCGGCTTCGTCGTCTCCGCCGGCCCCCTGAGGCGGCCGGAAGGCTCGCGGTGACCGGAATTTCTGAAGGGTTCTGTAGACG
>CAZJMY010000415.1:0-5586 GCA_964546845.1 uncultured Myxococcales bacterium
GTCCAGGCGAATGTTGCTGATCGACGTCGATGCCGCGCGCGCCGCTCGCGTGGCGCGACTCGGCCGCGCGCTCGGCTGGACCGTCGAGCTGGCCCGCGGCGCCGCGGCCGCGATTCCCCGGCTGGGCGCCGCCCCGTTCGACCTGTGCCTCATTCACCTAGAGCTGCCCGCCCCCGACGCGACGGCCGTGGCGTTGAAGGCCCGCACCTGCTGCCCGCCCGTCCCCACGGCGGCGATCGACGCGGCCGGGCGCGGCGCCGTCGACGTGCTGCGCGCGGGCGCCGCCGAGATCGTCCCTCTGCCCCGCAGCCGCGATGAGCTGGCCGCGGTCGCCTCCCGCCTGCTCGACGGTCAGGGGCGCACGCGCGGGCGCGCATCGGGCGCGCCCCTGGTGGTCGGCGACGACCCCGCGCTGGGGCACGCGCTGGCCCAGCTGGATGCGCTGGCCGGCTGCGACGCCCCCGTGCTGATCCGCGGCGAGACCGGCACCGGCAAGGCCACCATGGCCCGGCTGCTTCACGCGGCCGGCCCACGCCGCGACGGCCGCTTCGTCGCCATCAACCTGGCCGCTGTCCCACCCGAGCGGGCGGAAGCGCAGCTGGCCCGACATGGCGTCCGGCGCGGCTGGCTGGCCGCCGCGCGGGGCGGCACGCTGTTCCTGGACGAGATCGACGTGCTGTCGCGCGGGGCGCAGGCGGCGCTGGTCTGGCGGCTGCGGGCCGCCCGCCCGCTGGTGCGCCTGGTCGGGGCCACCCGGCACCCGGTCGACGGGCTCGTCGAGCGCGGCGTGCTGGATCCCGCGCTGGGCGAAATGTTCGGCGCGGGCCAGGCCGTCATCGAGCTGCCTCCGCTGCGCGCCCGCCGGTCCGACATCCCGACGCTGGCCGAACACTTCCGCCGCCAGGTGAACGCGCGTGAGGGGCGGCGCGTGCCCGGGTTCGCGCTGGACGTCATGCGGCGCTTCTCGCAGCACGACTGGCCGGGCAACGTGCGCGAGCTGCAGAACCTCGTCGAGCAGCTGGTCATCACCGCCGGGACCCGCATGGTGGTGATGAACGACCTGCCCTCGCGCCTGCGCATCCAGGTGCTGGACTTCGAGCGCGCCGCGCGCGGGCTGTCGCCCGACGGTATCGACCCGCGCGAGCTGCTCGCCGAGCTGGAAGCGCAGTTCATCGCCGAGGCGTTGGGGGCGCCGTCGCGCGATTCATCGCCGCACGTTTCGCAGAAGTCACGACGCCGCTACGTCGCGTAAAGGAGCCGAACACGCACACTGTCCGTCGGTGAATGCACCGCCCGTTCACCGTCGCTGAGTGACTCTCACGTCGGGGATCTGGAGACCGTCAGCCGGATGACGGTGTCAAGAAATCCAAACCGCCAATCGGCTGACGGTTGGAGCGCGCGGCTCGGCCGAAACCCTTGAATCGCCGCGGCCGACCTTCAGCCATGAACGTGGCATGCGACGTGCTGAATGTCTCGGCATGACCACGAAGCGGAAACCGGCCCAGAAGGCGTCGGGCAGCAAGACGGCGAGCAAGAAGGTTCCGAAGAAAGACCTCGTCGCGCGTCGCAATGAGTACGCGGCGAAGTTCTTTCCCTACATCGAGAAGGTTGCGCGGCGCCTGGCGCGCCGCCTGCCGGCCCACGTCGAGATCGACGACCTGATCTCGTCGGGCGTCATCGGCCTGATGGAAGCGGCCGAGCGGTTCGACCCGAGCCGCGTCGATCGCTTCGAGGCGTTCGCGGAGTTCCGGATCCGCGGCGCCATGCTGGACGACCTGCGCTCGCGCGACACGCTGTCGCGTGACATGCGCCGGCTCTCGAACGAGCTGCGCGACGCCACCCGCCGCCTGGAGGCGCAGCTGGGCCGCACGCCGGACCACGAGGAGATCGCCAAGCGCCTGGGCGTCGGCGTCGAGGAGCTCTACGCGCGCCAGCAGAAGCTGTCCGGGTCGTCCGTGGTCGGCATCGACGACGCGGGCCCCGACCTGCTCGAGCGCACGGGCGACACGTCGGCGGACGATCCGTTCGAGACGGCGTCGCGCCGCGAGATGCTCGACCGTCTGGTCGCCGGCATCGGCACGCTGCCCGAGAAGATGCAGCAGGTGCTGTCGCTCTACTACTGCGACAACCTGAATCTGAAAGAGATCGGCAGCGTCCTCGGCGTGACCGAGTCGCGCGTCTGCCAGATCCACGGGGAGGCCACCCGCCGCCTGCGCGATTCGCTGGGCGACCTGGCCGCCGAAGCCGCCGCCTGACCACAAGGCCCCAACTCGTCGGCATTACACGGCTTTCGGCCGTTTCCGGTCCCTGACGGGGCCGGAAACGGCCTCCAGGCATTTTTTTCTAAAGGACCTGGCGACACCCTCCGATGGTGTAGGCATGAGCGACACCAACAGACACATGACGCACCGGAGGCCCCCCATGCGCGCGACCGCCGCGCCCCCGATGGGTGCCCCGGCCGTCACGACGGCCAGCCGCGTCGAAGCGCTCCGCCAGCTGGTCGCGGCCGGGCAGTACCAGGTCAGCGCCCGCTGGCTGGCCACGCGCATCTTCCGCGCCGCCGGCGTCCCGCTCCCCAAGTAATCAGCCGCAGAGCGAGCGCGGGCCGGCGGGATCCCTTCGGCCCGGTCAGTCGTTCCGGCCCAGCGCCTTCAGCAGCTGGGCGCGCGCGGTCGACAGCTGGTACTCGGCCTGGACCTTCTGGGCCCCCGCGCTGGTCGCCGCCAGCTGGGCGTCCCCCAGCTCGATGATGCTGCCGACCCCGGTCGCGTAGCGCCCCTCCGCCAGGCGCAGCCGGTCGCGCGTGTTCGCCAGCGCGTCGTCGGCCGCGGCGATGGCGCCCCGGGCCGCGCGGATCCCCAGGCGCGCCTGCTCGACGTCGAGCCGCACCTGCTGCCGCTGCGTCTCCAGCTGCGCCTCCGCCTGCTGCACCTGCCCCTGCGCCTGCCGGATCTGCGCCTGGATGGCGCCCCCCTGCAGGAACGGCACGCTCAGCAGCACGAGCCCGCTGAAGTTCCAGGTCATGCGGTCAAGCTCGGGGCCGCTCTCGTTCACGCTGCCCGACAGCGACAGGTTCGGCCAGTTCATGTCGCGCGCCGACCGCAGCCCCAGCTCCTGGCTGGTCAGGTTCAGGCGCAGGCTGGCCATCTCGGGGCGGGTCCGCTTGGCGTCGTCGACCAGGCTCTCGACGGCGCCGTCCTCGCCGTCGACGGCCGGCAGCGCGTCGTCGGCCAGGTCGTAGTCCACCGATCGCTCGATCCCCATCGCCTGGTTCAGCATCGCCTTGGCGACGGCGTAGTTGTTCTCGGCGTTGATCAGCTGCAGCTGCGCCGTGGCCCGGTCGGCGCGCGCCTGCGACAGGTCGATCGCCGGGTGGGTGCCGACCTCGACGAAGCCCTGCACCTGCTGCAGGTGCTTCTCCTGATTGGCCAGCGTCTCGCGCGCCACGCCCACCATGTCCTTGGCGGCCCGGGCGGTAAAGAAGGCGACCCGCGCGTTGTAGGCGACCTGCGCCTCGGTCGCGTGCACCGACACGTCGGCGGCGTCCGCGGCGACGTTGGCCGCCTTCCAGCGGTTGATCGTCTCACCGAAGTCGTAGACCAGCTGGCTGGCGTTGAGCCCGAACCGCCACAGCGGGTCGGTGGCCCAGGACGTCGACCCCTGCGCGGCCAGCGGCACGGTGCCGCCCGGTTGCGGGACGAAGTTCGACGTGGCGCGCGTGTAAGAGGCCGTTCCGCTCAGCTGCGGCAGCAGGGAGGCGCGGGATTGAGCGGCGGCGCCCAGCGCGCTGGCGGCGCTGCCGCGTGCCAGCTGCAGCGCCGGATGATGCGTCCGCGCTGCGCGAACGGCCTCGGCCAGGGTCACCACCGGCGTCGTGGCCACCACGTCGGGGCTCGTGTCCTCCGGCGCGGCGGCCGCCAGCGCCGGCGAGACCAGAAGCGACGCCGCCAGGGCGACCTGCAGCATCTGTCGCGCGCGCCGGGTCATTCGAAGCGGAGCGCCTCGATCGGGTCCAGGCGCGAGGCCTTGCGCGCCGGGTAAAGACCGAACACCACCCCCACGATCCCGCTGAACGCGACGGAGATGACGACCACGTCCGGGCGGACCAGCATCGGCCAGCCGAAGCGGGCCGCCAGCCGCCCCGCCGAGAACACGCCCAAGGTCACCCCCACCAACCCTCCCGCGATCGCCAGCGTCAGCGCCTCGACCAGGAACTGCATCAGGATGTCGGCAGGGGTCGCGCCGACCGCCATGCGCACGCCGATCTCGCGCGTCCGCTCGGTCACGCTGACCAGCATGATGTTCATGATGCCGATGCCGCCGACCAGCAGCGACACGCCGGCGATGCTGGCCAGCAGCGTGGTCAGCGTGCGCGTCCCCTCGGCCTGCGCGTTCGCCATCTCGGTCAGGTTGCGGATCGAGAAGTCGTCGTCGGCCCCCGGCAGCAGGTGGTGGCGGTCGCGCAGCAGATCGGCCACCTGCGCTTCCGCGCGCGACGTGGCGTCCGTCGACGCCGCGCCCATGAAGATCGTGCCGTTGATGTACTTCTGCAGGCCGCCCTGGATCTTGCTCTGGAACGTGGTCTGCGGAACGAAGGCCGCGTCGTCGTAGTCCTGGCCCATCGGCGACTGCCCCTTGCGCGCGAGCACGCCGACCACCTCGAACGGGATGTTCTTGATGCGCACCGTCTGGCCGATCGGATCGACGGCCCCGTACAGCTTGTCGACGACGGTCTGCCCCAGCACGACGACCTTGGCGGACGCGTCCAGGTCGGAGTCCAGGAGGCCGCGCCCGCGTTCGACCTTCCAGCTGCGGATCTGGAAGTATTCGGGCGACGTGCCGCTGACCTGGGTCGCCCAGTTCTGGTCGTCGCTCATCAGCTGCGCGCTGGAGCGGAGCTGCGCGGCCGCGAACCGCACCGACGGCACCTCGGTCCGGATGGCGCGCAGGTCGTCCCAGGTCAGCGTGGGCATCGACCCGGCGCCGCCGCGCGCCCCGCCCGACTGCGTGCTGCCGGACATCACGATGAGCAGGTTGGACCCCATCGACGCGAACGAGGCTTCGACCTCGGCTTTCGCGCCCTCGCCGATGGCCACCATGGCGATGACGGCGCCGACGCCGATGATGATGCCCAGCACCGTCAGGAACGAGCGCATCTTGTTGCGCAGCAACGCGCGCAGCGCCACCCGGAAGGTCTCCAGCGGGATCACGCCGGCACCTGCGCCGGGTCGTCCTCGGCCGGCGGCGTGGCGGCCAGGTCGACGGCCGCCCGCCGGGGCGTCTGGCGCGTGTCGCTGCGGACGTGGCCGTCGCGCATGACCACTACCCGCGACGCGTACGCGGCCACGTCCGGCTCGTGCGTGACCAGCACGACGGTGATGCCCGCGGCGGACAGCTCCTGCAGCAGCACCATGATCTCGACCGTCGTGTGCGAGTCCAGGTTGCCGGTCGGCTCGTCGGCGACGATCAGGCGCGGGCGCGTCACCAGCGCGCGCGCGACGGCGACGCGCTGCTGCTGGCCGCCCGACATCTGGTTCGGGTGGTGGTGCGCGCGCGAGGCGAGGCCAACCCGCTGCAGCGCCTCGG
>CAZJMY010000416.1:0-2463 GCA_964546845.1 uncultured Myxococcales bacterium
GTCGTGGCGTCGCCGACGCCGACGACCGCCGGCACGCCCAGCTCCCGCGCGATGATGGCGGCGTGGCAGGTGCGGCCGCCCCGGTTGGTCACGATCGCGGCGGCGGTCTTCATGACCGGCTCCCAGTCCGGCGTGGTCGTGTCCGCCACCAGGATTTCACCGGGCTTGAACTCCGCCAGCTGCGCCAAGCTGGTGATGACGCGCGCTTTGCCCGACGCGATCTTCTCACCCACCGAACGTCCCTGGGCCAGGACCTCCCCGCGCCCGTCCAGCACATAGCTGTCGATGAAGGTCCCGGCGTGGCGGGAGGCGACGGTCTCGGGGCGTGCCTGGACGATGTACAGCTTGCCGTCCAGGCCGTCCTTGGCCCATTCGATGTCCATCGGCCGGCCATAATGTGCCTCGATGGCCATCGCGCACCGGGCCAGCTCCAGCGCGTCCGCGTCGGTGATGCAGAACCGGGCCCGGTCCTCTTCGGGGGTCGGGATGTTGCGCGTGGTCTGCTTGGTTTCTCCCTCGACGAAGACCATCTTGACGGCCTTTCCGCCCAGCCGGCGGCGCAGGACCGCGCGGTGTCCGGCGGCGAACGTCGGCTTGTGCACGTAGAGCTCGTCCGGATCGACCGCCCCCTGGACGACGTTCTCGCCCAGGCCGTAGGCGCCGGTGATGAAGACGACGTCCCGGAACCCTGACTCCGTGTCCAGGGTGAACATGACGCCCGATGCGGCGAGGTCCGAGCGGACCATCTTCATGACCCCGATCGACAGGGCGACCTTGAAGTGGTCGAAGCTCTGGTCGACGCGGTAGTGAATGGCGCGGTCCGTGAACAGGCTGGCGAAGCAGCGCCGGCAGGCATCGAGGAGGCTCTCCTCACCGCGAACGTTCAGGAACGTGTCCTGCTGGCCGGCGAAGCTGGCGGTCGGCAGATCCTCGGCGGTGGCCGAGCTCCGGACCGCGAGGCTCATGTCTTCACCGTACTGGGCGCGCAGCTTGGCGTACGCCGCCCGGATCTCGTCGGCGAGGCGGCGCGGAATTCCGGCGCCGTACACGATCTCGCGCGCCGCCTTCGCGCGACGGGCCAGGTCGGCGACGTCGTCGGGTCTCAGCTCGTCGAGGATGCGGTGCAGGGGCGCCAGGGCGCGGGCCTCCTCCAGCATCAGCCGGTATCCGTCGGCCGTGACGGCGAAACCGTTCGGGACCTGGATCCCGCGCTGCGACAGCTTCCGGTACATCTCGCCCAGCGACGCGTTCTTGCCGCCGACCGAGGGGACATCGTCGATGCCGATCTCGTCGAAGAACCTGAGGTACTTGGAGCGCTCCATGGGGCCTTCCTCTCCTGTGGGCGCTGCAAAGAGCACGTCCCGTGCCGGAGGTCCGACCGCGGCCAGGGGGCGGAGACGGTCAGCATGCCCCGCAAAACCTGCGTCGCGCGGCCGGGGCGCGCATTTCCGGCGCCGGCGGTGGTCGTCGCCTCAGCGCAGCCAGGTGATGAGCGGCAGCTCCGACGGGACCGCGGCGACCTTGGCCGCGGGGATCACCCGGGGTGTCCAGTCGGACACGGGCCGCGCGCTCGGAACGGTGCCGCGAAACAGAAATCCATGGCTGGTCCCGGGCAAGGGGCCCGCGATCGCCATCGCGGCGCGCACGGGGTCGCCGCCGGGCGCGATCGGCGCGGCGAAGAGCTCGACGGCCACGTCGTCGACGGGGACGTCGTTGAGGAAGACTTCCGCCGAGATGAGGTGCTCGTCTTCTCCGGGCCGCACGTCGCACGTACCGAAGCGGATCTGAGGCCAGCACGTCGCCATCCGGTGCGTCCAGCTTTCGAGCGCGCGCGCGAGGGCCCCGTGGTCCGCGAGCCGCGCGCCGACCTCGACCTCGGCCGGGTGGTAAAAGCCCGTCACGTAGTCGCGCATCATCCGATTCGCCGAGAACCGCGGCGTGAGGCGAGACATGCTGGCCCGCACGCGCGCGAGCCAGGCGCGCGGCAGACCGTCGCCGTCGCGGTCGTAGAAGAGCGGGGCGATCTCCTGCTCGAGGAGCCGGACCAGCTCGGCGGCGTCCCGCGCGTCGTCGCTGGGCCCGCGCGCGTCGCCGATGGCCCACCCCAGGTCCGGCGCGTACGCCTCGATCCACCATCCGTCCAGCGCGGACAGGTTCAAGCCGCCATTCACCAGGACCTTCATGCCGCTGGTCCCGCAGGCCTCCCAGGGGCGCCGCGGGGTGTTGATCCAGACGTCGACGCCCTGGACCAGCTCCTGCGCCAGCGAGAGGTCGTAGTCCTCGAGGAAGACACACCGCATGCGCACGTCGGGATCGGCGGCAAACCGGGTCCAGGCTTCGACGAGCAGCTTCCCTTCGGCGTCGTCGGGATGCGCCTTCCCGGCGATCAGGATCTGGACCGGCCGCTCTCGGTTGCCGAGCAGGCGGCGCAGAGCCGGCTCGTCCCGCAGGAGTAGGTTGGGG
>CAZJMY010000417.1:0-3443 GCA_964546845.1 uncultured Myxococcales bacterium
CTTCCCCGCATCCACGCTCAAGAGCGCTTCCACGTCGCTCATCGATCGGTGCATCGTCAATCCTCCGCTGCGCTTGAGCCCGATGAGGCCAACGTAATCATCTTAGGCACCTCGCGAAGGCCGTCCTGTTTTTGATTCGCCCTCCGCGAAGATTGGGAAGGCTGTGTGTGTAACCGGAGCCACGGCACATACATCGAAACCCGTCGATACGAGAGAGAGGGTCCCATGGAGTCAACGAACGTCGTCCGCGAGGTTTCCCGGGTCGTAACGGCTCACAAGCAAAAAGAGGGCGGCGGGTTCATCGTCCGGCGGCCGTTTCCGTCGCACGGGCTGTCGTACGTCGATCCGTTCCTGCTGATCGACGAGATGGGGCCCATCGACTACGCCCCGGGCGAGGCGGTCGGCGCCCCCGACCACCCCCACCGCGGGTTCGAGACGGTCACCTACGTGCTGTCGGGCGAGATGGAGCACGAGGACTCGGCCGGGCACCGGGGCTCGCTGCGCGCCGGCGACGTGCAGTGGATGACCGCCGGCGGCGGCATCATCCATTCGGAAGAGCCGTCCCGCGCCATGCGCGAGCGCGGCGGCCGGATGCATGGGTTCCAGATATGGGTGAACCTGCCGGCGCGCCTGAAGATGACCACGCCGCGGTACCAGGACATCGCGGCAGCGCGCATCCCGACGGCAGCGACGCCCGACGGCCGGGCCCGGGTGCGGGTGGTGGCGGGCGAGGCCCTGGGCGCGCGCGCCGTGATCGACACGCACACACCCATCCTTTACCAGGACTGGACGGTGGACGACGGCGGCGACGTGACGCAGCCGGTCCCGCGCGAGCACAAGGCGCTGGTGTACGTGTTCGAAGGGGCAGTCCGGGTCGGCGAGTCCGATGGCGGTCGCCGCATCGAGGACGGCCAGATGGCGATCCTGGAAGCGGGCGACGCCGTCCGCCTCCGGGGCGAACCGGGCGGCGGGCGGCTGCTGCTCCTCTCGGGCGTGCCGCTGAACGAGCCGGTCGCGCGGTACGGCCCCTTCGTCATGAACCACCAGGCCGAGCTGGTGCAGGCCTTCTCGGACTACCAGAGCGGCCGGATGGGTGAGATCACGCGCACCGCTCAGGTGGGCTGAGGCGCGCGGCGCCGCCGCATCAGCGCCGCCAGGCAGCAGATCGTCAGCACCACCTCCGTCAGCAGGGTGGCCCAGGCCGCGCCGGGGCCGCCCTGCCGGGGGACCACCAGCAGGTTGGCCGTCACGTTCACCACCAGCATGACGCCGGCGAAGGCCAGGTTGCGCCGCTCGAGGTCGCGGGCAATCAGGAAGTGCGTGAGCCCGAAGTTCAGAAACAGGATCGGGACCGCGCCCGCCAGCACCCGCAGCGAAGGGACGGCCCGCGCGAAGCCGCCCCGGTACACCAGCGCCACGATGCGCGGGCTCTGCAGGTAGACGGCGCCCCCCACCAGGGCGCCCAGCGCCAGGAGCAGGGCGACCAGCCCCCCCTCCCAGCGCCGCTGGCGGTCGGGGTCGGTCTTCGCGCGCGCCAGCGGCGTGAAGGTGGCCGCCAGCACCACGGCCGGCACGATCATCAGCCCCTCGAACACCTTGTACGCGGCGCTGTAGGCGCCGATCTCCGCGTCGGTCGAGAACACCTTCAAGATGACGATGTCGCCCTTGAAGTACAGCAGCGACAGCAGCGTGGCCAGCCACAGCGGGAGCGCCTCGGAGATGACCTCGCCGCCCAGGCCGGGAACGGACGGCGCCCGCGTGAAGCCCAGGTCGTAGCGGCGCCGGAGCAGCCACAGACCGTAGCCGGCCGTTCCAGTGACGCCGGCCAGCAGGCCCGCCGCCAGCGCTCCCGGCGTGGGGCGCAGGCGCAGCGCCACGACCCCGGCAGCCAGCGTGAAAGCAGCGCGCGCGACGTTGAGGCGGGCCTCGTCGCCGAGGCGCTCGAAGCCGCGGAAGACGGCGTCGAAGTAGTCCAGGACCGCGTTCACCAGGGCGGCCAGCCCCAGCAGCTCCAGGGCCCAGGCGGCGTCGCCGGGGCCGGTCACCAGCGCCGCCGCGGTCACGATGACCAGGTAAGGGCCGGCCGCCAGCAGGCGCAGCCGCAGCGCCGTCGACACGATGGCCGGGGCGCGCGTCCGATCGCGGGCCAGCGCACGCGTGGTCCAGACGCTCATGCCCAGGTCGGTGCAGACGGCCAGCATCGACGTCGCTGCGAACGCGAACTGGTAGCTGCCGAAGCGGGCCACCCCCAGCGCGGGCGCGGCGACCAGCATCAGCATTAGGCGGCAGGCCTTCTCGACCGGGACGGAGACCGCCTTGACGATCGCGTTCGTGACCGCCAGCCGTCGCTCGTCATGGAACGAGGCGGTGGAAATTTTCCGCATGGACAGGGCGCCGCGCTTTGGGATGATGCCAGCCGTGAAGCTGGCCGTCGAGGTCACGACCTGCACGGCGGATCGCGCCGGCGTCGGGACCTACACCGAGCACCTGGTCGACGCGCTGATCGCGACGGCCGGGCCCGGCGACGACGTGGCCCTGATCGGCAACCGCGCCGTCGCGCCCGAGCTGGCCGACCGCTGGGCGGGCCGGCTGCACCTCGCGGGCGCGCGGCGGCGCTACGTCTGGATGCAGCGCGACGCCGCCCGGCTGCTGGAGTCGACCGGCGCCGACCTGGCGCTGTTCCCGAACTACCTGGCGCCGCTGGCGTCCCCGTGCCCGTACGTGACGGTCGTGCACGACCTGGCGATCTACCGGACGCCGCAGTTCTTCACGGCGGCCAAGCGGGCGGTGCTGGGGCCGTTCTTGCCGATCGTCACGCGCGGCGCCGCGGCGGTGGCGACCGTGTCGGCCGCGTCGCGCGCGGACATCCGCGAGCTGCTGGCGGTCCCGGACGAGCGCATCCTGATGCTGCCGGGCGCGCCCCACCCCGCCTGCCGGCCGGCGGACGCGGCGGCGGTCGCGGCGGTGCGCGCACGCCACGGCCTGCAGCGCCCCTACATCCTGACGGTGGGCACGCTGGAGCCGCGCAAGAATCTGCCCCTGCTGCTGCGGGCGTTCGACCGGGTGCTCGCGGAGCCAGGCGGCGCTGGGTGCGACCTGGTGGTCGTCGGCGGCAAGGGCTGGGGCGACGGCGAGCTGCGCGCCCAGCTGGTGCGCCGGCTGCCCTCGGGGCGGGTGCACGCGCTCGGGTACGTGCCCCAGGACGCGCTGGTGGCGCTCTACAGCGGCGCGATCGCGATGGCGTACCCGTCCCACTTCGAGGGGTTCGGTCTGCCGGTCGTCGAGGCGATGGCCTGCGGCGCGCCGGTGGTGGTGACCGACGTCCCGGCGCTGCGCGAGGCGGCGGGCGGCGCCGCCCTGCTGGTCCCGCCCGGCGACGACGCGGCGCTGGCCGCGGCGCTGCGGCAGCTGGTGGCCGACCCGGCCGCCCGCGAACAGGCACG
>CAZJMY010000418.1:0-1146 GCA_964546845.1 uncultured Myxococcales bacterium
TGCGTCGTGCTACAATCGAGACTCGCCGCACTAGACGATGTTGGGCTGTTCGGGCCTGTGGCCGACGGTCCTGTCCCGAAAAAGGAGATCATCCCGATGGCCGTTTCCGAATCGACCGGCAAAGCGGGCGACACCCCGGCGTTGATCGCGAAGGTCGCCGCCCTCCAGAACCTCAAGGAGTACGCCGAGCTGAATTGGTCCGGCGCCTTCGAGGATTACCTCGCCCTGGTGCGGAAGAACCCCGCCGTCACCCGCAGCGCCTTCCAGCGCGTCTACGACATGATCTTGTCGTACGGCCAGGAAGAGTACATCGACAACAAGAAGCGGCTCATCCGCTACAACTTCTTCAAGGACGAGCAGCATGGGGGGCGCGACGCCGTTTACGGCCTCGACATTCCGCTCATGCGGCTCGTGAGCGTGCTGCAGAGCGCGGCCCAGCGCTACGGCACCGAGCGGCGCGTGATCCTGCTGCACGGTCCCGTCGGCAGCTCGAAGTCGACCATCGCCCGGCTCATCAAGCGCGGCATGGAAGAGTATTCGCGAACGGCGGAGGGAGCGCTCTACACCTACGAGTGGAACCTGCCCGATCGGCTGGCCCACATCACGGGCGGGCAGACCTGCTTCAAGTGCCCGATGCACGAGGAGCCGCTGCGCCTCATCCCGCCGGAGTGGCGGGAGAAAGCGCTGGTCGAGCTGGGGATCAACCAGGCCGGCAAGCAGCAGGTCTACATCGAGGGCGACCTCGATCCGGCCTGCCGTCTGATCTTCCGGGAGCTGATGGCCGAGCACAAGGGCGACTGGGCCCAGGTGGTCAAGCACGTGAAGGTGCGCCGCATGATCCTGTCCGAGCAGGACCGGGTCGGCATCGGCACCTTCCAGCCCAAGGACGAGAAGAACCAGGACTCGACGGAGCTGACCGGCGACATCAACTACCGGAAGATCGCCGAGTTCGGGTCGGACAGCGATCCGCGCGCCTTCAACTTCGACGGTGAGTTCAACATCGCGAACCGCGGCGTCATCGAGTTCATCGAGGTGCTGAAGCTGGACGTCGCGTTCCTCTACGATCTGCTGGGCGCGTCGCAGGAGCACAAGATCAAGCCCAAGAAGTTCGCGCAGACCGACATCGACGAGGTGATCCTCGGTCAC
>CAZJMY010000419.1:0-18237 GCA_964546845.1 uncultured Myxococcales bacterium
GCGGCACCGCCGCCGGCGCCACCAGAGCCGGCTCGTCCACCGGCAGCGCCGGCCAGGCCGCCGCCACCTGCGCCTGCGCGGCCCGCGGAGCCGCCGCTTCCGCCCTTGGCACCCGCGGATCCGCCGCTACCGCCGGTTCCCGTCGAGTCGGAGCTCGAACAACCAACCGTGCCCAGACCAAGACCCAGACCAACGGAAACAGCGACGCTCGCGAGGAGATTTCGACGAAGTAAGTACATGGCTGACATCGTGATCCATCGACGGATGACCACTTCTGACAGTCATGTGACGTCTCTGCTTCATATGCGCGACACGCGCGGAGGCTGACGATGTGACCGCATCGTTGACGCCTTGTTGCAGCCGACGTCGCGCCGCCGGACTACGGTGCGGCAGTCGCGCGATCCGCGCGGCGATTCGGCGGCAGGAGGTGAGGTCACATGGGGTCGACGCGAAAAGTTCGGAAGCTGCGCGTTCTGGGTGCGCTGGTGCTCGTCTCGGCGGCGATTCCCGCCAGCGTCTATGCAGCCCGGCACCTCATGTCGGTCGGCGCTCAGCCCGACGGCAGCTATCTGGTTCCGACCGGACAGCGGCTGACCCCGCCGGGCGCGACCATCGACGTGAACGATCGGCCGCTGGGCATGGTCGTCAGCCCCGACGGGACGAAGCTGGCCGTGGTGACGGGCAGCAACTTCGCCTCGCGCGCGCTCCACATCATCGACATGCAAACGAAGACGTTGAAGCAGACCATCGGCATCGGTGACAGCTTCGTGGGTGTCGACTTCAGTCCGAGCGGCGACCGCATCTACGTCGGCGGCAACACGAACGACAACGTCGCGGTGTTCACGGCCGCCGCCGACGGGACGTACGCGCCGACCAGCTCCATCTCGATCCCCAAGTCGGCGCCCAGCGGTCTCGAGGTCAACGGCGACGGCAGCAAGGTGTACGTTGCGCTCAACACGTCCCACCAGCTGGGCGTCATCGACACGGCGACGGGGACGGTCACCCGCGTGGCGGTCGGGATTCACCCGTACACCACGGCGATCTCGGCCGACGGGGCGAAGGTCTACGTCAGCAACTGGGGCGGCCGCGTTCCCGGGCCGACGGACGTGACCGACGGGATGTTTCCGATCGTCGTCGATCCGCGCACGGGGATCCCTGCCACGGGCACGGTCTCGGTGGTCGACACCGCGACCAACACGGTCATCAAGACCATCGACGTCGGCCTGCACCCGACCGGCATGGCGTTGAGCCCGAACGGCCACCGGCTGTACGTGACC
The DNA here is from genome assembly GCA_964546845.1 of uncultured Myxococcales bacterium. Classification (GTDB taxonomy): domain Bacteria; phylum Myxococcota_A; class Polyangia; order Fen-1088; family Fen-1088; genus JADGRB01. Next base: position 1,278 of record CAZJMY010000419.1, read on the forward strand.
TGCGCGAACAGCGACACGGTGGCTGCCATCGACACGGCGACCGACCGGGTCGGGCAGACCTTCCACGTGGGCATCCTGGGCCCGGACCGAAACCCGCTGCTGGGCAGCTCGCCGAACGCCGTGACCGTCAGCCCCGACGGCGAGACGCTGTACGTGGCGAATGCGTCGCAGAACGCGGTGGCCGTGGTCGACCTCCACCGGCGCCCGGACGACGCGGTCGTCGGGTTCATCCCCACGGGATGGTATCCGACGGCGGTCGCGCTGGACCACGCCGGCCGGCAGCTCTACATCGCCAGCGGCTACGGTTTCGGTTCCATCGCGGCGACACCGCCCGACCGCCCGGGCCGCAGCTACGTCGACCGCGCGGGCGAGGTGTCGATCCTGGACGTCCCGGGCCGCCACGAGCTGGAGCGGATGACGCGCGAGGTGTTCGCGAACAACCACACACCGACGGCGGACCACGACGGCGATCGCGACCACGACCACGACAGCGATCGGGACGCGCCGGCGAACCCGATCCCGATGCACGTCGGTCAGGGCTCGCCGATCAAGCACGTCTTCTACGTCATCAAGGAGAACCGCACCTACGATCAGGTGTTCGGTGACCTGCCGCAGGGGAACGGTGACCCGACGCTGGTGCAGTTCGGCCGCGACGTCACGCCGAACCACCACGCGCTCGCCGAGGAATTCACGCTGCTCGACAACTACTACGGCCCCGGCGACCAGTCCGCGCTCGGCCACCGCTGGATCCTGCAGGCATACCCCAGCACGTACGTTCACAAGTACGGCAACGCCCGCAACAACCAGAGCCCGATGCTGCTGGGTCCGACGGATGCCGTCTACGACAGCGCCAAGGCCCACGGTGTCAGCGTGCGCGCGTACGGCGAGCGCGGCCTCAACACCATCACGCCGGCGAGCGCCACATGGACGGACATCTACGAAGATTGGAAGAACGGCACGCACAACGTGAACATCGCGGCGCAGGCGGTGATCCTCGGGTTGCGCGACATCTACAACCCCAGCTACGGCGCCGCCGAGTCGAAGATTCCCGACGTGGCGCGCGCGGACGTGTTCCTGAAGGAGCTCGCCCAGTACGAACAGAACGGCCAGCTGCCCAGCCTGGTGCTGTTGCTGCTCTACAACGATCACACTGCAGGGACCAGCCCCGGGTTCCCCACGCCGCGCGCGCAGGTCGCCGACAACGACCTGGCGCTGGGGAAGATCGTCGACGCGATCTCTCACAGCCGCTACTGGAAGGAATCGGCGATCTTCGTCACCGAGGACGATTCCCAGGACGGCCTGGACCACGTCGACGGCCACCGCACGGTCGGTCTGGTGGTGAGCCCGTACACGCGGCGCCACGCCGTCAACAGCACCTTCTACTCAATCATCAACATGTTCCGCACGATCGAACAGATTTTGGGGCTGCCGCCGCAGAATCAGTACGCGCTGGCCGCCCAGCCGATGTTCGACGTGTTCACCGCGAAGCGCGATCTGCGGCCCTACACGTTCCGCCCCAACCTGGTCCCCCTGGACGAGATGAACCCGGCGCTCGCCGGCCTCAGGGGCCGACAGCGCGAGATGGCGAAGTTCTCGATGACGATCGATACCGCCTCGCCGGATTCGACCGACGCCGACATGTTGAACCGGGTCATCTGGCACTCGGTCAAGGGGTTCGACACCCCCTACAACTACGGCCGCCCCATCCAGCACCGCCACGACTCGTTCTTGTCGCTGCTGCGCTTCGCCGGCAATTGAAACACCGGCGCCGCGCGCTGGGTCAGAGCCAGCCGCCGATGATGAAATCCAGGCCGTATTCCGTGTAGCCGCCGTTCGACAGCCCGCGATTCAGGTCCGGGCCGCCGCCCAGGAAGAAGTGGGTCGTGGCGTGCCAGATGAACGGCGCCAGCACGCCCACCGACGTGTCGGTGCGATGGGCCGACCCGTAGTGCTCGACGAAGAAGCGGGCCGTCGGCCAGAAGCCGATGTCGCCGGTGATGTCCAGCCCGACCCGTCGTCCGTCGTCTGGTACGTGAACACCCAGACGCCCGGCGCGCCGAAGCCGTCGGATCCCGGCGACGGCGCAGACACCGAGGCGGCCACGGCGGGCGGTGGGGGCGGGGGGGCCTTCACTTGTCGGGGGACGTCGAGCCCGGTTTGGCTCCTGGTTTCTGTCCCAGCGTGGCGGCGGTCCTGGCGGCCTCCTCGACGGCGCGGGCGATCACGGATCGAATGCGCCCGTCCTCGAGGATCAGCAGGCCGGCGATCGTGCTGCCGGCCGGCGTGGTGACCTGGTCCTTCAGCGCCGCGGGGTGCATGCCCGTCTGCAGGACCATGCGGGCCGCCCCCTGGACCATCTGGGCGGCGATCTGCATGGCGGTCTCGCGGCGCAGCCCCATGCGGACGCCGCCGTCGGCCAGCGCCTCGAGGATGATGTACGCGAAGGCCGGCCCGCTGCCGTTCAGGCTGGTGACCGCGTCCATCACCTTGTCTTCCGCCTCGAGGCAGCCGCCCACGCACCGGAAGATCTCCAGCGCGGTCGCCGCCTGGGCGTCGGTCACGCGCGGCCCGCGCGCGATCACGGTCATGCCTTCGCCGATGAGGCAGGGCGTGTTCGGCATGGCCCGCACGACCGCGCTCTGCGGCAGCCAGGCAGCCAGCTGGTCGAGGCGGATGCCGGCGGCGATGCTGATCACCAGCTTGCCGGCCAGCGCCCCCGCGACCGCCGGATCGGTGACCAGGGGCTCGACCTCCTGGGGCTTCACGCACAGCAACACCACCTGCGCGGCCGTGACGGCCTCGCGGTTGTCGGAGGTGGTGCGGACGCCGTGCTTTTCGTGGATGGCGCGCGTGACCTCGGAGCGCCGGTCCGTGCCGACGATCTGGCCCGGTTCCAGCTTCCCGGAGCGCAGGAGCCCGCGCAGGATCGCCTCGCCCATCGTGCCTGTCCCGAGCACCGCCAGGGTTTCGGTCTTGCCGATCATGTGGGGCGCCACTATCGCATGGAATGCGCGCGGTTCGGGTCTCATCGAAACGGACTGGAAACCCCACCCTCGCCCCTGCATCATATCGACACCCGTCTATAGGAGACCGACATGGCACTCAAGACCTGGCAGATCGATCGCGCGCACTCGGACATCTTCTTCACCGTTCGTCACATGGTGATCAGCAAGGTCCGGGGCCGCTTCCAGAAGTGGGACGGAACTCTGCAGTACGACGAGGAGAACCCGACCAGCTCGCGCGTCGAGATCACGATCGACGCGGCCAGCATCGACACCAACGAGCCGAAGCGCGACGCGCACCTCCGATCGGCCGACTTCCTGAACGCGGAGAAGCACCCCAACCTGATCTTCAAGAGCACGAAGATCGAGGCCAAGGGCACCGACAAGTTCCTGCTGTCCGGCACGCTCACGATCCGCGACGTCACCAAGCCGGTCGCCATCGAGGTCGAGCACCTCGGCAAGGCCAAGGACCCGTGGGGCCAGCAGAAGGTCCTCTTCAGCGGCAAGCTGACCATCCAGCGCGAGGAGTTCGGGGCGACCTGGAACCAGGCACTGGAGGCAGGCGGCGTTCTCGTCGGCAAGAACGTCGACATCGACATCGAGCTGCAGGCCATCGCCCCCAGCGCGTAGCGCTGCTCTCCGGCTGGAAAGCCGGAACGACCTCAGGGCAGCCGTCGCCGCCCTGAGGTCGTTGCGAAGTTTCCGATCTCACTCCGAGTGATATTACAGCGAGTGATATGACTCGCTGTTGCGCGTTGCCATTTGAACGCGCTGGCTTTTTGGCAATTGACGCCATCCGCTCCGTGCGGTGGTAATGCGTTCGTTCGCGAACACGACGTGATTCGGTGTCTCGAGCCGAATCGGTCGCACCGCGGACCGAGTTTCGCATTTCACACCCGGAGGGATGTTCGTGAAGCGCGCCGTGACGCAGGGATCGCCGTGGGCGATCGTCGGATTGGCTTTTCTCGCGCTCTGGTCAGCGTGCGACAAGTCGGATCAACTCAGAGCCACCCTCGAGGCTGATCAGGCTGTCTGGACGAAGCGAGTCGCCGCGTTGAAGGGACGCGCAAGCGATCTCCGCCAGAAGGTCGATGCGCTGCCGCCGCAGCCGGTGACGTCGCCGGTGGCTCAGGTCGCGCAACGCCAGCAGGTCGAAGCGTTGGCGATCGATGCCGGGCAGTCGTTGTACGACCTCGAACGAGCGATTGCTGACGGTGTTCGCGACGTTGAGGCGGCCATTGCGATCGGGGACGGCCGGGCGGAGGGGACGTTGACGGCGGTTGCGAACAACCTCGACCGGCTCGTCAACCAACAAGAGCAAGGGGTGGTGGCTGTGGAACTGGCGCTCAATCAACTGGAAGGGGCTCGCTGATCATGGGCAACAGGGGAAGAACTCGCATGTTTCTGAGCTCGCTCGGCAACCGGCGCTCGGGGATCGCGCGCTTTGCGACCAGCCTGGCCCTCGGCGCGACTCTGTTCGGAAGCCTTCGCCTCGGATGGGCGGCGGGCTCGACGGGGAATCGCGCGACGACACCTGACGGACAGCGGCGCGCGGCAGCCCGACGGCTGCGGCCGATCGCGCTGGACGCCGACGGAAAGGTCTCGTCGGATACGCTCTGGAAGCTCTTCGACGGCGATGCGGCCTCCGGGCTCGACGGTCAGCGCGACCTGCGGATCCGGATGACGTTCAGTGAACCGATCGCGGTGTCTGCGGTCGGCGCGTTCGGGATTCGCGACGGTCGGCTTCTTTTGCGGGGCGCCGACGGTGACGCCGGGGGCGCGGCCATCGAGGGGACACCGTCACCGGCCTGGGCCCGCGTGGAGGTGAAGCAGGCGGCCGCGGCGCGCACCTTCGTCGTCGACTGGTCGCCGCGCGGCCCTGCGGCTTCGCTGTCGGAGCTGGAGGTCTGGGGTCAATTCCAATCCGCGCAAAAGCAGGCCGTGCCGTCGGCGGACGCCCTGTTCGACCCCTGGTGGGGCGAGCCCAACGGAGCAGAGGTGTTTGCGGCTGCGGACGAGTCCCGCACGATCTCGGCGGCAACGTCGCCCGGCCGGCGGTTGTTCGAGATTCCGATGCCGCGCGACCCGCGCAGCATCGAGCGTGCGTTCCTCACCTACGAGCTGGATGGGTTGCCGCACTTCACGTCCGTGGTCCGCCGCCTGAACGGCGCCAGCCCGCTGGGCACCTTTGCCGCGCCGCAAGGAAGCAAAGGCGGTCAACAGATCGAGGAAATCTCGCCGGCCGCTCTCCGTTCCGGCGCGAATACGGTGGAGTTCCTGCCCCTCGACGCGAAGGACCCGGTCGGCTACCGCATCGGGGCGGTGAAGCTGATCGTCACGCACGCGGGTGACGGCGGCGCGCGCGACACGGAAGACCAGGACGTGCCCGCCCTCGCCGAGTCCCACGAGTGGCAGCAGCCGAGCGGCTCGATTCGTCACCTGGCCTTCGGGGCGCTTCGTCAGCCGCACCAGCTGCGTTTCAATCTGTCCCGACGTCAGTCGGGCAAGCTGGTGCTGGCGGCGGGCGCGGCCGCCAACCGTCGCACGGTCACGCTGGATCTGGGCCGCCTGGACGCGGGCGATCACCTGGTCTCCCTGGACGAGCTCCCGGCGGTCGAGGAGCTGACCGTCGGGTTCGAGGCGGCCGCCGGTCGCTCGCTGTCCTTCACTGACCTGGTGGTCACCGGCAGCCCCATTCCGTCCACCCCCGCCGCTCTGCGCGTGACGTATCCCCTTCACGGCGAGTGCGTCAATCATCAGGTCCACGTGCGCGCGCTGGCGGACGCGCGTCCCAGCGCGCTGCGAGCCGGAAACGCCGCGATCCCTCAATCGACCTGGGAGCCCGGAGCCTTCGCCTTCACCGCCGCCGAAAAGGACTTGGGCGGAGGCGGCCACGGCGAGCCGTTCACTTTCAGAGTGGAAGCCACGATCCAGGGACACGCGGCGGCGGCCACGATCCCGATCGCGGGATGCGTCGATCGGCCGGCCGTCGTCGCGGGCCCGAAGGGGCCCGTCCAGCCCACCGACGACGTCGGCGCGCCGTACGGCGCCATCGTGAAGGCCAAGCACGCGGCGAAGCTCACCTTCGCCGGACTGCAGCTGGACGTACCCGCCGGCGCGGTCGACAACGACGTTCGTGTCACGGTTCGCCCGCTCAGCCCCGACCAGGTCCCCGCCATGGGCGAGGGGATGATCAACGTCACCGCGGGCAGCCGGGCCTTCCGACTGGGGCCGCAGGGAATGGTCTTCAAGAAGCCGATCGCGCTGTCGATCCCGGTCGACGCGGGCCGGATCGACGCCGGCACGGCCGCGCGGACGTACTTCTATGACGAGGCCGCCAAGCAATGGACCGAGGTGCCGCTCGAGGCGACGGGCCGGGTGCAGGTCGTGGCCCGCACGACGCACTTCACCGACTTCATCGCGGCCACGCTGGCCTTGCCCGAACACCCCGGCCTGCAGTCGCTGGACCCGACGTCGCTGAAGAACATCAAAGTCGCGGATCCGGCGGCCAACGTCACCCAGCTCGCCCCGCCCAAGGCCAACTCGCAGGGGACCGCGACGCTCGAGTACCCGATCACCGTGCCGCCCGGCCGCCTGGGGATGGAGCCCCACATCGCGTTGACCTACGACAGCAGCCGCGGCAACGGCCCGCTGGGGGTCGGCTGGGATCTGAATACGCCCTACATCGAGGTCGACACCCGCTTCGGCGTGCCCCGGTACGACGGCACCGAGCGCTACACGATGAACGGAGAGCCGCTCACCAAGTTGACGGCCGCTCCGTCCGGCGCCCCTGCCGGGACGTACTACGCCCTCCGGCGCGAGGGAAAGTTCGACTGGATCCAGCGCGTCGACACCTCCGGCGGCGGATATTCGTGGCTGGTCACGGACAAAGCCGGCGTCAAATACACGTACGGGTCGGTCGACGCGGCCCGGGTGGCGCAGTATCTCGGGTCGAGCCCGAACCGTCTGAAGACGTTCCGCTGGTACCTCGATCGCGCCGAAGACATCAACGGCAACCAGGTCAACTACACCTACGGTGCGACCATCGGAACCAATCCCGATCCGTGGGTCGAGATCGTTCTGAAGTCGATCTCCTACACGGCAAGTAGCGCCGGAGGACCTGCGCCCGCCTACTCCGTGAACCTTGCGTGGAGTAGCGGCTTTCGGCCGGACACTTTTTCAACCGCGCGGCCCGGATTCCAGGTCCTGTATCACGTGCTTCTCAACACGATCACCATCAAGGATGGCGCAAATACTGTTCGCACTTACAACCTCGCCTATCAAACAGGCGACTTCGGAAAGCAGGTGCTCTGGAACGTGAGTGAAGTCGGCAGCGACGGTACGACCCTGGGGGTCCACACTCTGTCGTACAACAAGACGCCTCTGGGCACCAACGGCCAGCCCCAGATCTTCGGCAACCCGATGTCACAGGGGCCCTTCTCGCCGTACGCGTCGCTGGTCGATGGCAACGGTAACCCTGCCACGGCGACCAGCCTGGCGGACGTCGCTGAAACCGATTCGTCCCAGCAGATCAGCCTGCTGATCGCGACTGCCGGCAAGAACGCGTCGACCCAGAAGATGAAGGCCGGATTCGAGGACATCAACGGGGACGGTCTGCCGGATTACATGCCGTTCAAGGGCAGCCCATCGGGACTCGCGCAGTCTGTGTCCATCGACCCCACGACCAACCTCGAAACAGGCCCCATGACGTCGCAGCCAATGCCCGGCTTGACGCAGCCGTACGCGCAGGACGTCAACCACTACATGTCGTCGGCCTACACATTTTTGGCGACCTCGGGGTCGCAGGACTACGGCAATCTTTCCGAGGCCACGGCCATCCATCAGGACATCAACGGAGACGGACTGCCGGACATCGTGACCGGCGCGTCCGACGACAAGCTTCACGTGAAGCTGAATCTCGGGCGCTTCCAGGGATTCTCGTCGGAAATCCTGATTCCCAACTACTTCAAGTCCGGGCTCGCGTTCGACTGCAGCAACATCTGGAGCGACATGGATCCGGGCAGTCCGCCGCCGTCCGGCCCCGCTGGGCAGAACCGCTTTCCGTCGGCGGACGTCATCACCAAGTGGGTGGCGCCCTACACCGGCCAGGTCCGCATCACCGGCGCGCTCACGCGCCAGGCGACGGGCGGCGACGGCATGATCGCCACCCTGTACCTGGGAAATTCCATGCTCTGGCAACACACGGTCACGCCCACGGACACCGGCAATTGCACCCCCGTCGACGCTGGGTCCGGGGTTGTGGGCTCCGCCTGTGACTACACGTCCAGCGCCCAGGGCTTCCTCCGCAACGTCACCAAGGGGGACCGTCTCTACACCCGGGTGAACGCCATCAACAACACGGATTCCGACGGCCTTCTGTGGGACACCACCGTCGTCTACACGAGCTCGCCCAGCTCCGAGGCCACCACGAAAGAAGCGTGGGGTCCTTACCGCTACAAGTGGACCGAAGCCAACGATCAACGCGTCGCCGGCGCGTTCTTGACCCCGTGGACCGCGCCGTTCACCGGTACCGTCCATGTCACCGCGCAGATCAACAAGGTCGACACGGCAGACGAGGTGTCGGTCTCGATCGACCGATGGCGCCCGTCGCCAGGATTCTCAAACAACCTTTACCTCAGGAAATTCGGCGGAAGCGAGCATGCCGATCCCAGCAGCACCGTCGACGCTGGCAGCATCGACGTGAACGCGGGCGACCAGATCCACGTCACGGTCAAATCGGACACGCCGATCGACCCGAAGACCATTCGAGTGCTGACGGTCGCCGAGTACAGCACGAAGCTATGCCGTCCCAACCCGTTCGCGGGCGGTACCTATTGCGGCGTTCCGCGCTGCACCGTTCATTCCGACGACAACGGATCGGATTGCGTTCTGGACCCGCTTCCCGGCACGACCGCCAAGGATCCCCAAACGGACGCACCTCTGTCCGGGTCGGAGATCTCCCAGCTGATTCCGACCTATTACCCGCTGCAGCGTTGGGTCTATCAGACGACGAAGACGATCAATCCGCCCAGCACCTCGCTCGACGGGCGGACCGTCGTCCGCACCAGCGGCACGCAGACGCCGCAGCTCTGCTACCAGAACTCGACCCCTTCCAACGACGCGGTCGTCATGATGATCCAGACACCGGGCCGCCTGCTGGCCAAGCAAGTTCAATCGTTGGCCTCCCAGGGAGACGGGTCGTTCTGCATGACGGCCCCGTCCCAGCCGGGTGGCACGCAGGTGATCTTCTCGGTCTACGCGCAGAACCCGTTGCTCTCCGGCACCAGCTTCATCTCGAAGCTCAGCGGCGTGCCCGTCAACGGAGGCACGGAGGTGTATCTGCCCGACGCCTCGTACCCGAAGCTGTCCACTTATCCGTTCATCGGCGGCATCGAGAACATGGCCTCGGGCTACCACAATTTCTACATGGGGCTGTGGAACGGGAACGCCCCCTTCGACGAGAGCTACATCAACGGGTTGACCACCAACGCCAACTATTCGCCCATGCTGCAGGCGCCGCTTCCCCAGTCCGCCGTGTCCGGCGGCGGCGGCGGCACCAACCCCGGCATCTTCGGCGACATCTGGGACGGCATCACGGACGTGGTCGAAGCGGTGGCCTCGTTCGGCGAGTACATCTGGGATTCCGCCACCGGCCTTCTGAAATACGTGGGCTCCGAGATCGTCGACGGGGTTCGCTGGCTGGGCTCGCTGGCCGGCAAGGCTCTGGCCTGGGCGTTCTGCGAGCTCACCGGCACCGGCTACACAGCCAGCGGAATCCGCGTCACCGAGAGCCACAACAAGCAGGAGGGTGTCAATACCCTCATCACCGGCGTGGCCATCAGCCACGGCTTCAGCTTGAGCGGCCTGGACCTCATCGATATGAACGGGGACCGCTACCCAGATCAGGTTTCGACCAAGGGCATTCGGTACGCGTACTTCGACCCGCTGACGAACACCGGAAACTTCTGCGCGACATCGCAGATCGGCCCCAGCTGCGTCGGCACAGGCAATCCGGCCGTCACCTTTCCTGATTCGAAGATTCGCGACATCCGGCACGCGATGCACACGTTCGATTTCAGCGTGTCGCTGAGCGCGGCGGCTGACGCGCAGCGCGCGGACTCTTCCGGAAACAGCAACGGAACCCAGTCCGCGCCCGGGATCGCGATCAACACCCACGCCAGCCAGGGCTACTCGCACACCAAGCGCGACCTGATCGACGTGAACGGCGACGGGCTGCCGGATATCGTCGACGTGGGCAGCGCCGCGTGCGGCGCGACGGGATTGGACCTGTGCGTTCGACTGAACTACGGCTACTCGTTCGGCGCGCCCGGACGCTGGGCTTCGAACGCCTGGTCGATCACCGATTCGAACTTGCCGGTGAAAGCGATGATCGACGCCTCCACTGACGCAGCCGCCGCGACGTACGAGAATGGCGTCAACGCCATCGCCCAATCGTTGCTGGGCAAAGACCCCCCCACCAGCAAGACGATCCGCCTGGAAGAAGAGGGACACAAGGGCGGCGAGGTCAGCGTCGCGGGCTCGGCGGAATACGGGCGCGACACCAACTATTCGCGCCGGTTGATCGACCTCGTCGACGTCAACGGAGACGGGATGCCCGACCAGGTCATGAAGCGGCCCGGCGATCCGTACCGGATCAAGCTGAATACAGGCTCCGGCTTCGGTCCGGAGCTCATGGCCGATGCCTTCGCCTGGCCGGAATCCGCCGTGTTCGACATCGATCCGAGCAACGGGCTCGTGATGGCGTCGAACGCCGACACCCTTCGGTTCTCCCGCTCCGTCAAGTCGGAGGACGGCGCCGGGCTCGCCGGGATCGGCGCGTCGTGGGGCAGTGGGAACATGCAGACGCTGATCGACATGATCGACATCGACGGGGACGGACGGCTCGATCAGGTGCTGAAGACGACGGACGTCAACGCCAGCGTGAGCAGCAACCAGCAGGTCTGGGCCCGGTTGAACCAGGTCGGAACCTCGAACCTGCTCAGCAACGTCGCCCTTCCTCTGGGCGGCAGTTTCGACATCGTCTACAACCGCCAGCTGAACTTCGTGGGGGACCGGCAGCTCCCCTGGGGCGAGACGGTGAAGGTCGACATGCCCGAGGGGCGCTGGACGATGTCCCAGTGCAAGATCCACGACTTTCGCGGAAACGACATCAACTGGTCGTATGACTACGGTGGTCTCGGCTACTACGACCGCGGTGAGCGCGAGTTCCTGGGCTTTGCCATGGCGAAGACCGTCAACGGGCTGATCGGTCCGAACGGCGTCGGCAACGGTGACGGCAGCTATGAGGTCCAGTACTTCCGGAACCAGAACTTCTACGAGCGTGGGCTGCCGTATGCGTCCTACACCGTGGAGGCGAACGGGAAGGTGCTGAGCGGCGTGGCGTTCAATCGCACGCTCAATCCGACCCCGAACGCATCGACGTCGCAGTACGTCTCGGTGGAGCGTCGAATCGATCAGCCCTACGACGGTACGATTCAGTTCTCGGCCGTCAATCCGTCCGTCGTGTTCTCGACCATGTCGCCGACGAACACCGCGCCGGTGGGTCGCGTGACGAATCGACTCTTCAGCGCGACCGGCGATCTCACGCAGTTCCAGGACTTCGGCGACCTCGCGAGCTCGGTCGACAACGTCAACTACAACCTCCAGTATCAGACGTTCTCGGGAACGCACTTCACCGGCCTGATCCACGTCGACGCGAAGGCGGGTGGTCCGGGAACACTCCTGGCCCAGCGTGAGTCGACCTACACGGTCACGGGGACCAGGCCGCAGCTCACGCAGGTTCGGGATCTGGTGATCGGCGGAAACCAACCCGGCGGCACGACGGCGTACACGGGGACCAGCACGCAGGTTCAGACCTGGAACTTCACGTACAACCCCGCCGATCTGGGTAACCTCGCGACGGCCACGGATCCCACGGGCTACAAACTGACCTATACGTACGACGCCAACACGAAGAGTCATGTCGCCACCATCACCGACTCCTTCGGCCTGACGTCGTCGGCGACGTACAACCAGGACTTCGGTCTGCCCGCGACGACGACGGACGCCAACGGTCAGGTCGTCACCTACAACTACGACGGCTGTGGCCGGATGAGCAAGGTGTGGGCGCCCGGCGATCCAACCACGGGCCAACCCACCATCCAGATGACGTATTTCCAGGGGAACGCGTTGCCGCATGCAACGCCCTGGGCGCTAACGCAGCACAAGGACGTGCAATCCACCACCGGCGACACCATCGACACGGTCGCCTTCAGCGACGGCCTTGGCCGCACCATTCAGACCAAGAAGGAGGCGGAGCTCCTGCAGACGAATGGGACGACGGTGCGGGGGTACGACATCAGTGGCGGGTTCATCTTGGACAGCCGTGGGCGAGTAAAGGCGGAAGGGCAGCCGTTCTTCGACAGCGCCACAGCGGCGACCACCCTGGTGCCATCGCCGCCGACGAATCTGACGACCTACCTGCACGATTCCCTCGACCGCGTTACAAGCAGGACCACACCGGATGGGGCTCTGACGAAGATCGCCTACGGGGCGCTGTTGCCGACGCTGCAAGACCCGAACGACGGGCTGTCCGGCTTCACGTCGCTATCGCTCACGCGGACGACTGATCCTCGCGGGAACACGACCCGTGTCTACCGCGACGGCGCGTCGCGCATCGTCGCCAACAAGGACGCCAAGCTCAACGTGACGAAGTACACGTACGACCTGCTGGACAACCTGGCGACGGTCACCGACCCCGGCAACTTCGTTACCAGCGGCACGTACGATTCGCTGTCGCGCCTGGTGAAGCTGACCTCGCCGGATGCCGGCACCACCGAATGGCGGTACGCGCTGACCGGCCTGCTGATGGAGAAGCAGACGCCGAACCTCCGGAGCGCCGGGCAGCTCATCAAGTACGGCTACACCACCAACCGATTGACCACGATCGACTATCCGACGATGCCGGACGTCACGTACACGTACGGCCTGTCGACCGACACGACCGGGAACGTCAAGGGGCGCGTCAAGAGCGTCACGATGGAGGGTGGATCCGAACAGCGGACGTACGACGCGTTCGGAAACGTGAACCAGACCACCACCACGCTGAAGCACATCAACAACACGACGCTGACCTCGCCCGTCGTCACGATGAAGTACACGTACGACTGGCTGGGCCGCATGCTCACCCTGACCTTCCCCAAGGTGGTGGACAACAGCTGGAACATCGCCGCGGGCGACGGCGAGGTGGTGACGTACACGTACGACAAGGGCGGGATGCTCGACAAGATCTCGGGCAAGGCGACGCCCACGTCGACGGCAGAGAACTACGTGAACGACATCGGGTACGACGAGTTCGGCAGCCGCGCCAACGTGGTCTCCGGCAACGGCATTACGACCGCCTATACCTACACGCCCACCCGGCACTGGCTGCAGACCGTGACCGCCAGCGGGAAGGCGGGCGGCACCGCGGTGCAGTTCCTGAACGCGAGTTACAGCTACGACGGCGTGGGCAACGTCGGAGTCTTCGACAATCTCGCCGGAAGCACGGCCATTCAACCCAACGGCGCGACGGTCGGTGTCGGCCCGCTCCACATCACCTACGCCTATGACGAGCTGAACCGACTGGTCAACTCATTGGCCCTGTATCACGGCCACGTCAACACCGGACAGAGCTATAGCACTGTCTTCAGCTACGGTCCGACCGGGAACATGCTCAGCAAGAGCCAGTTCGACCAACCACTGACGTACGCCTCCGTGAGCAGCACGCTGTCCAGCGGTGCAGCCGGCACTGCGGTCGCGAACACCTCGTACACGCTGAAGCCGACGTTCAGCTCGACCAAACCGCACCAGGCGACCACGATCGCCGAGACCAACAGCACCAACTCGACGAGCACGCGGACCGTCAGCTACGACGCCGACGGCAACTTCACGGGCGACGCCATCGGAAGCACGACGCGGAGCCTGACCTGGGACGAGGCCGACCGCCTGAAGTCGGTGACGGTCAACGGCACAGTCCGGGCCCGGTACCAGTACTCACCCGAGGGGGAGCGCACCCAGAAGCAGGACGCGGTCGCCGCGACGACATCGTTCTACTTCAACCAGTTCCTGGTCATCAACGGTAGCCGCCAGATGACGAAGAACATCTTCGCGGGCGAGACGCGCATCGCCTCGAAGACCGAATCCGCGCAGCTCACCACGCCCGTGCGCAGCTTCTACCACTCGGACAACGTGGGCTCGACGTCCTACGTCACGGACGCGAATCAGAACCTGGTCCAGCACGAACGCTATTTCCCGTTCGGCGAGCGCTGGTCTTCCCCCGACGAGGTCGTCACCGCCGGTAACATCCAGCGCGACTACCTCTTCACCGGCAAGGAGCTCGACCGCGACACCGGCTTCTACTACTACGGCGCCCGCTACATGGACCCCCGCACGTCGACCTGGCTGTCGGCGGATCCAATTCTGGATAGCTACATGAAGGGGCGTCCCAACGATGGGGCATTCAGGCCGGAAAACTTATCCGTCTACTCATACGCGCGGAACAACCCGGCGGTCGTTACGGATCCGACCGGTCTCGCCCCCGAAAACGATTTCGTTAAGGACGTCGGCACCGCTCGTTTTCCTGTTCGGATTATCATATTCGACCAGGGAGATCCGGCCGTCACTGGCCGCATGATCAACACGGGTCGGGCGACGCCGAGGGACCCGACGGGGTTCGGGCTGAACGTCCAGCCCCAGTGTTCGATGTGTTCGATCGTTCAGGGGGTCGGCTCGGCGGTTGTGCCGACGTCGCCCGGACAGATGTTAGCCGAGGCAGCTCTCGGACCGCTCGGTGCGCTAGGCGGAAAGGCCCTTGGAAAGGTTGCTCCAAAACTCTTGAAAGCAGGGAGGATGATGGATCACCATATCTTCCCACAACAGTTTCGAAGGTTTTTCCAGGAAGCAGGGGTGGAGGTCGACAAGTTTACGGTTCGGATCACGGAATCAACGCACCTCAAGGGTGTGCATGGCTCTGGGCTTGGAGATTTGCCTGGCGGCTGGAACGCCCGCTGGGCTGATTTCATCAAAGCGCACCCGGATGCAACAGCGAAGGATATCTATCAGTTCGGCGGGGGCTTGATGGACGAGTTCGGTCTCAATGGCCTTCCGATTTCTCCCTACCCACGGTGACGCGATGAGACGAATTCCACCTTTCAGGTTAGTGCCGGAGCCTCTGACGGACGAAGCGCGTGAGCTACGAGGCTTCAAGTGGGCCGGAGATGATGTCGGGAAGCGCCATCAGCTTGGTGGGTCGCCAGCGCGCGCTATCGGCGATGCCGATTGGCCCCGGTGCCCCGATTGCGGCGAGCGCATGAGCTTCTACGGGCAACTGGATTCCATCAACGACGATATCTGCATTGCGGATGCCGGTCTCATCTCCGTGTTTATTTGCTTCAAGTGCAACGAGGTCAAAGCTGAGATCGCAACCGCGTAAAGGCCGATTAGCTCCTGCCAGGTCGGAAAGATCGTTCTGGCTGTTCAGCCTTCACCGCCGATCCGGGTCCGCCGCGCGCCGCAAGAACCCTAGGACCTGCCGTTTCCCCGGATAGCCCTGCAGCTGATCCGGGGCGCGCGAGTCGGTCGTCACGATCAGCGTCGGGAGCGCGAGGATGCTGTGGCGGGTGCGCAGGGCGGCGGCTTCTGGGGAGTGGTCCTCGTCGGCGACGCGGACGGGGACGAAGGTTTCGTTGATGTAGTTGGCGGCCGTGGGGTCGGAGAAGAGCTCGCGGTCCATGGCGTTGCAGGGCTGGCACCACGACGCGGAGAACTCGTACAGCATCGGCCTGCGGGTGCCCGCTGCCGTCACCTCCGGGTCACTCGGCGCGTGCCAGTGGACCAGCCCACCCTGGCGCGAGGTCTCGGCCAGGCCGCTCCCGATTCGGGCCAGGAGAAGCAGGCCGGCCAGCGCCATCAGCACCTTGGGCCGCCCGCGCGTCGATTCGGATCCCTCAGCCCGACGCATAAGAGAGCTCCTTCCGGTTCAGCGCCAGCGCCGCCAGGCACAAACAGATCGTCACGTTTGAGAGATACGTGGTCAGGCCGAACCAGGAGATGGGGGTCGCGCCGAAGGTGGACGTCCAGCCGAGCGTTGGCTGCACGAGGCCCCGCCACTCGGTGTGGACGCGGATGGGCAGCCAGTGCTGCAGCAGGAAGCCGACCACGTTCAGCGCCGCCCAAGCGGCCACGTCGGCGAAGCCGGGCAGCACGACGGACAGCAGCGCCAACACGGACGCCAGCCCCGCCGCGCCGGTGACGCTGGTGAAGACGGCGCCCCACAGCTCGCCCCCCGTGATGTCGACGCCGCGCCACCGCAGCAGCACCGCCTGCACCACCAGGGTCGCGCATCCCAGGCCGGCCACGGCGGCGGTGACCGCGGTCCACTTCGCCAGCAGGTACGTCGACCGCGCGACCGGCCGCGTGAGCAGCAAGGCCAGCACGCCCGAAGAGACGTCCCGGCCGACGCTGCCGGCGCCCAGGATCAACGCCAGCACGGTCGTCGGGTCCTGCAGGACGTGACTGGCGGTCACCGCCGATCCCGACGTCGCCACGCAGATCAAGACGCACAGGATCAGCGCCATCCGCCGCGACAGCCGCTCGCGCCAGGTCGCGACGACCAGCGCCCGAAAGGCCGTCCCGGTCATGCGTTCACCTTCGGCGAAGGCTCGGGACGGAAGTACTTCTCCAGCCGCCCGACCTCCGGCCCGACCTCGATCACCCCGTGCCCCGCGCGGATCAGCCCCCGCAGCAGCGCCGCGGTCTGCTCGTCCCGCTCGACGGAAAAGCGACCCCGGTCAGCCCCCGCCTCGACCAGCTCAGCGCCCGCCTCTCGCGCAAGCGCCGCCAGCGCCTCGTCTCCGGCCGCCGCACCCGCCATCCAGCGCACCACGATCACCCGCCGCCCCACCTCGGCGGCGCGCAGG
>CAZJMY010000420.1:0-2722 GCA_964546845.1 uncultured Myxococcales bacterium
GAGAGGTCGCTAACCTCTCGACTATCGGCGCGCGGCCATCTAAAAATGACGTAGTCATGGCCAACAGCTTCGGTAGTCGGGGAACCCTCGAGGTCGGCAAGCGAAAGTTCGAAGTTCACCGGCTGTCGGCGCTGGAGAAGCAGGGGATGAACCCGGGGCGGCTGCCCTTCTCGCTGCGCCTCCTGCTCGAGAACCTGCTGCGCCACGAAGATGGCAAGTCCGTCAAGGAAGCCGACATCCGGGCGCTGGCCGCCTGGGACCCGCAGGCCGAGCCCAGCTACGAGATCGCCTTCATGCCGGCGCGCGTCCTGCTGCAGGACTTCACGGGCGTGCCGGCCGTCGTCGACCTGGCCGCCATGCGCGCCGCCGTCGGCAAGCTGGGGGGCGATCCCAAGCGCATCAACCCGCTGCTGCCGGCGGAGCTGGTCATCGACCACTCCGTGCAGGTCGACGAGTACGGCACGCCCGACGCGCTGTCGCTGAACGCGCAGATCGAATTTTCGCGCAACAAAGAGCGCTACGCCTTCTTGCGCTGGGGGCAGTCGGCCTTCCGCAACTTCGCCGTCGTGCCGCCGGACACCGGCATCGTCCACCAGGTCAACCTCGAGTACCTGGCGCGCGTGGTCTTCACGGCCGAAACGGGCGACGCGCCCGCGCGCGCCTACCCGGACACGCTGGTCGGCACCGACTCGCACACGACCATGGTGAACGGCCTGGGCGTGCTGGGGTGGGGCGTCGGCGGCATCGAGGCCGAGGCGGCCATGCTGGGGCAGCCGCTGTCGATGCTGATCCCGCAGGTCGTCGGCTTCCGCCTGCACGGCAAGCTGCGCGAGGGGTCGACGGCGACCGATCTGGTCCTCACGGTCACGCAGATCCTGCGCAAGGCGGGCGTCGTCGGCAAGCTGGTCGAGTTCTTCGGTCCGGGCGTCGCCGCGCTGCCGGTCGCCGATCGCGCGACCATCGCCAACATGGCCCCCGAGTACGGCGCGACCTGCGGCATCTTCCCCATCGACGACGAGACGCTGCGCTACCTGCGCTTTTCGGGGCGCGCCCCGGCGCAGGTCGAGCTGGTCGAGGCCTACGCGCGCGAGCAGGGGCTGTTCCAGACGCCCCACACGAAAGAGGCGGTCTACACGACGGTGCTCGATCTGGATCTGGCCTCCGTCGAGCCCAGCGTGGCCGGCCCCAAGCGGCCGCAGGATCGCGTCAGCCTGTTCAAGACCAAGCAGTCGTTCGAGGAGGCGCTCCCCTCGCTGGTGAAGCCCAAGAAGAAGGGGGCGGTCCCCAGCGGCAACCAGTCGACGGCGGTCGGCTTCGCCCCCAGCGCGCCCGCGGCGCCGGAGGTCAAGAACGGCTCCGTCGTGATCGCGGCGATCACCAGCTGCACGAACACGTCGAACCCGTCGGTGATGGTGGCGGCCGGCCTGGTCGCCCGGAAGGCCGTCGAGAAGGGCCTATCCAGCAAGCCCTGGGTGAAGACCTCGCTGGCGCCCGGCTCGAAGGTCGTCACCGAGTACCTGGCGGAGGCGGGGCTGACGCCGTACCTCGACAAGCTGGGGTTCAACACCGTCGGCTACGGCTGCACGACCTGCATCGGCAACTCGGGGCCGCTGCCGCAGCCGATCTCGGACGCCATCGACGCGCGCGACCTGGTCGTGGCCAGCGTGCTGTCCGGCAACCGCAACTTCGAGGGGCGCATCAACCCCGACGTGCGCGCGAACTACCTGATGTCGCCGCCGCTGGTGGTGGCCTACGCGCTGGCCGGACGGATCGACATCGACCTCGAGAAAGAGCCGGTGGGGCAGGGCAAGGACGGGCAGCCGGTGTACCTGAAGGACATCTGGCCGACCAACCAGGAGATTGCCGACACCGTCGGGCGCGCCGTGCAGCCGTCGATGTTCCAGAAGTCGTACGGCGTCGTGTTCGAGGGCGACGAGCGCTGGCGCAAGCTGGACGTGCCGCTCGGCGACACGTACGCGTTCGACGCGTCGTCGACGTACATCAAGCACCCGCCGTACTTCGAGGGGATGCCGCGCACGGCGCCCGCCGTCAGCGAGCTGTCGGGCGCGCGCGTGCTGGCGGTGCTGGGTGACAGCGTCACCACCGACCACATCTCGCCGGCGGGCAGCATCAAGAAGGACGGCCCGGCCGGGCAGTACCTGATCGCCCACGGCGTCGATCCCAAGGACTTCAACAGCTCCGGCGCCCGCCGCGGCAACCACGAGGTGATGGTGCGCGGCACGTTCGCGAACGTCCGCCTCAAGAACCTGCTGGCGCCCGGCACCGAGGGGGGCGTGACGCGCCACCTGCCGGACGGCACCGTCATGTCGATCTTCGACGCGAGCGAGAAGTACGCGGCCGAGAAGGTGCCGCTCTTGATCCTGGCCGGCAAGGAGTACGGGTCGGGCTCGTCCCGCGACTGGGCCGCCAAGGGGCCGCGCCTGCTGGGCGTCCGCTTCGTCATCGCCGAGAGCTACGAGCGCATCCACCGCAGCAACCTGGTCGGGATGGGCATCGTCCCGTTGCAGTTCCGGGCGGGCGAATCGGTCGCCTCCCTGGGGCTGACCGGCGAAGAGGTGTTCGAGACGGTCGGGCTGCCGGCGCTGCTGACCTCGGGCTTCGCGGGCGGCAGGGAGCTGACGGTGCGCGCGAAGGCGGCCGACGGCTCGACCAAGGAGATTCGCACGCTGGTGCGCATCGATACCCCTCAGGAGATCAGCTA
>CAZJMY010000421.1:0-3803 GCA_964546845.1 uncultured Myxococcales bacterium
CCCGCTGGCCGAGGCGCTGGGCGCGCTGGCCGAGCAGGGCGAGAACAAGAAGCTGCAGATGGTGCTGGCGGAGATTCGCCAGAAGGTCAACGAGGGGAGCTCGCTGGCCGACACGCTGAGCGCGCACCCGGCGATCTTCCCCGAGCTGTACACGAACATGGTCCGCTCGGGCGAGGCGGCCGGCAACCTGGACGCCGTGCTGGCGCGGCTGGCCGACTTCCTGGACGCGCAGCAGGCGCTGCGGTCCAAGGTCTCGGGCGCGCTGACCTACCCGATCATCATGGTCGTGCTGGGGACGGTCATCATGGGCGTGCTCATGGTGGTGGTCGTCCCGAAGATCACCTCGATCTTCACGGACATGGGCAAGACGCTCCCCTGGAACACGGCGATCCTGATCTTCCTGTCGGATCTGGCCAGCAACTACTGGTGGGCGCTGATCCTGGTGGCCTCGCTGGCGTTCTGGGGATACCGGCGCTGGTCGCGCCGGCCCAAGGGGCGCGCCGTGATGGACAAGCTCCGCCTGCGGCTGCCCTTGATCGGGCCGATGGTGCGGTTCGTCGCCGTCGCGCGGTTTGCGAGGACGCTGTCAACGATGCTCTCGGCGGGCATCCCCGTGTTGACCGCGCTGGAGATCACCAAGAAGGTCCTCAACAACACCCTTCTGGAGAAGGTGGTCGAGGAGGCGCGCGACGCGATCCGGGAGGGCGAGTCGATCGCCACGCCGCTGAAGCGGTCCGGCCAGTTTCCCTCGCTGATGGTGCACATGGTTGCCGTGGGCGAGCGCTCGGGGCAGCTGGAGGCGATGCTGGAGAACGTCGCCACGGCCTACGAGCGCGAGGTCGAGGGGAAGGTCTCGCGCCTCACGACGATTCTTTCACCGGCGCTGATCGTCGGCATGGCTTTGTGCGTCGTCTTCATCGTGTTCTCGGTGCTGCAGCCCATTCTCGACATGCAGAATTTCGTTCAGTGAGGAGAGTCCAATGACCGCAATCGCAGAGAAACAGACAGGGATCGCTCGACGTGCCGCGCGCGTCGCGGAGGCCGGCTTCACCCTCATCGAGATCATGATCGTGCTTGCGATCATCGCCCTCATCGCGGGCGGCGTCGGCACGGCCGTGTTCAGCCAGTACAAGAAGGCGCAGGTCAAGATCGCCCGGCAGCGCGTCATGGCGGTCAAGAACGGCGTCAGCCAGTACATGATCGACAACAACGGCTGCCCGAAGGGCGTCGACGATCTGATCGCACAGAAGTATCTGGACCGCGGCAACGCCAAGGATCCGTGGGGCAAGGACTTCAAATTCCAGTGCCCGGGCACGAACGACACGGACAACGCCGACATCTCGTCGGCCGGCCCGGACAAGCAAGAGGGGACCCCGGACGACATCCGTTCCTGGGAGCAGTAACAGGAGCAGGAGTGAATTGGGTCGTGATGCGGGATCGACGACAGCGCGGCTTCACCTTGATCGAGGTGATGGTCGTGCTGTTGATCTTCGCCCTCGTCGCGAGCATCGGGGTGAAGGGGTTCCGCACGGTGGCCAAGAGCGATCTTCGCGAGGCGACCGCGCACATGTCGGGGGCGATCCGCTACATGTTCGACCGGGCGTCGATCACCGGGAAGTACCACCGCCTGGTGATCGACCTGAACGACGGCCAGTACTGGCCCGAGGTGTCGGACGACAAGTTCTACGCCCCCAACCAGGCCGAGACGGCCAGCGAGCAGCGCAAGCGAGAGAACGCCGAGGCCGAGGCCGACGAGGAGCAGCGCAAGAAGGTCGAGAAGCAGAAGTCCCTGTGGGCGTCGTCCAGCAGCAGCTCGTCGTCGACGAGCTTCGACCTGTCGAAGCTGGAGGTGGGCGAGTTCCGTCCCAAGCACGCGCGCTTCGCCGCCTTCAAGGAGACGGCGCTGAAGCCGGTGCGGCTCAAGAAGCTGCACATCCGCAGCGTCTACACGCCGCGCCTGACCGACCCGGTCACCAGCGGCCGCGCCTACCTGTACTTCTATCCGCTGGGACAGACGGAGCCGGCGATCATCACGCTGTCCGACGACTCGGGCGAGAACGTCTACTCGCTGGTGGTGCACCCCATCACCGGGCGCGTCCAGATCTTCAACCGCGAGATCCGTCCCAATCTGGGCGTCCGCTATGACGACGAAGGGAACCGGGTCACGCCATGACGCGCGTCGCACGTCGCCGCGCGGCCGGGTTCACGCTGCTGGAGATCATGGTGGCGATCGCGATCCTGTCGATCACGCTGGTCGTCCTGCTGTCGATCGTCACCAACAACGTGCGCGCCACGAACCACGCGAAGATGACCACCGCGGCGACGTTCCTGGCGCGGACGAAGATGGTCGACATCGAGGACCAGATCCTCGACGTCGGGTTTTCGGACACGACGGAGACGGCCGTCGGCACGTTCAAGGAGCTCGGCTACCCGCAGTTCCGCTGGGAGACGACGATCGAACGGATCGAGCTGCCGGCCGACCTGGGCCAGCGCGCCAAGGACCAGGCGACCGACGACACGAAAGACGCCAAGGATCCGATGTCGATGCTGACCGGGATCATGGGCAGCATGATGAGCAGCTTCATCGAGCCGGTGCGGATCGGCCTGCAGGAGTCGGTGCGCAAGGTGACGGTGCGGGTGCTCTGGAACGAGCACGGGCGGCCCGACCGGAGCTTCGAGGTCGTGCAGTACCTGACCGACCCCGCCAAGGCCGACATCAACAACTTCGGCGCCGCCGCCGGGAACGGCACGGGCGGCAACACCGGCGCCAGCGGCGCGGGCACGGGCGCGGCCAGCGGAGCGAATCCGCTGAACGGGCTCAAGGGGCTGGGTCACTGATGCGAGCCCGCCGCGCCACCGATACCGGCTTCACGCTGATCGAGGTCATGCTCGCGCTGGCGATCCTGAGCTTCGTGACGGCGTTGATGTGGGGCTCGTTCAGCCAGACGGTGACCAACAAGAAGGCGATCGAGTCGGCGCAGCAACGGACGCACACGGTGCGGGTGGCGCTGACGCGCATGGCCCGCGAGATCGAGATGGCGTACCTCTCGGGGTCCGAGAACACGGCGCTCAGCAACCGGCGCACGTTCCTGGTGGGGTCGTCGCACAGCGACGTCGACGAGCTGCAGTTCTCGAGCTTCGCGCACCAGCGGCTGCGGTCGGGGCTGGCCGAAGGGGACACGGCGCTCATCTCGTACTACGGCCAGCGCGATCCCGACGACCGGCGCGTGCTGAACCTGATGCGTCGCGAGACGCGACGGCTGCAGGCCGAGGCGCCCACGGACCTGCCGGGCGAGGCCTACATCCTGTGCCCCGACGTCGCGCGCGTGAAGTTCGCTTACTACGACCACAAGATGAAAGAGTGGGTCAACGACTGGAGCACGCTGAACGCCAGCGGGCCGCAGTACCTGCCCACGCACGTGCGCATCACGCTGACGGTCATCGACGAGCGCGGCCAGGAGGTCTCGTACACGACCGACGCGCGCATCCAGATGACCGAAAAGGTCGACTACCGGCCGGTGCGGCAATGAGGGTGCGGGAGCGGCTTCGCAAGTGGTGGAAGACGCCGCGGACGCGGCGCGAGCGCGGCGTGGCGATGCTGATCGTCATCACCTGGCTGGCGCTGATGATCTCGATCATCGGTGAGTTCACCTACGGCACGACGGTGGACTCCGCGCAGGCGGCCAACGCGCGCGAAGAGCTGCGCGCGCACTACCTGGCGCGGTCGTCGGTCAACCTGGCGCGCCTGCTGATCAAGATCCAGCAGCAGTACATCGATCCGATCATGAACCAGCTGCAGAAGA
>CAZJMY010000422.1:0-7547 GCA_964546845.1 uncultured Myxococcales bacterium
GGTCGTCCACCGCTGCCAGGGCGAGTTCGCGGGCGACATGACCGTCGCTGCGGCGGACGGGCGCCGCTACTGGGAGCCGGGGCCCAGCCCCATCACCGTGGCGTTCACCGACGAGCGCGTGGCCGCGATCATCAACCGCGGAAACCGGCTGGTCCCGGAGCTGGTCACCGCGGCCTGCGAGAGCGCGGGCGTCCGCGCGCGCGACCTGACCCTGCTGGTGACCAACCAGCCGAACCCAATCTTCCTGCGCAACTGGCGTGAGGCGCTGGAGCTGCCCGCGGGCGTCCACCACGACACGTTCGATCGCTACGGCAACCTCTTCGGCGCGGCGATCCCCATCAACCTGGAGGACGCGCTGGCCCAGGGAAAGCTGGCGGCGGGCGGTCTGGTCGGGCTCGGCGGCTTTTCGCACGCCGGCGACTACGCAGCAGCCGCCGTGATCCGCTGGGGCGCGCGCCGGGAGGCGGCGTCGTGAGCTGGCGCGACCGGCTGCGCCCCAGCGTTCACGGCGGCGCCGCCTTTCGCCCATTCGACTACGCCAGCGCCTGCGCGGGGCTGGCGCGACTCGACAGCAACGAGCTGCCGTTCACGCCCGACGACGACGAGATGCGGACTTTCCAGGAAGAGCTCGCGCGGCTGGCGCTGAACCGGTACCCCGATGTCAGCGGCCGGCCGCTGCGCGAGGCGCTCGCGCGGCGGTGGGAGGTCTCGCCCGACGAGATCCTGCTGGGCTCCGGGTCCGAGGAGATCATCTCGATCCTGACGCTGGCCTTCGGCGCGGGGGACGCGTCCGGCCCCGCGCGCGTGCTGTACCCGGACCCGAGCTTCAACCAGTACGAGGCGCTGGCGCGCGCCTACGGCGCCGTCCCCACGCCGGTGCCGCTGGGCGAGCGCTTCGCGCTGGATGAGGCGCGGTTCGCCGACCGGATCCGGCAGTTCTCGCCGGCCCTGGCGTTCTTCGCGTCGCCCAACAACCCGACGGGCAACCGCTTCGACCCGGGCGCGCTGTGCCGGCTGGCGGCGCTGGCCGACGCCGCCTTCGTCGTCGACGAGGCCTACGCCGATTTCGTTCAACCCGACAGCGGCCGCGCCGCCACGCTGATCCCGGAGGTGCGTCGCGTCCCCGGCCTGTTCGTGATGCGGTCGCTCTCGAAGATCGGCCTCGCGGGCCTGCGCGTCGGGGCGCTGATCGGTCCGGCCGACGCCATCGCGGAGCTGGACAAGGTGCGCTTGCCCTGGAACGTCAACGTTGTGTCGCTGGCGCTGGCGTGCGCGACGCTCCGCCATCCCGAGCGGCTCGAGCGGCGCGTGCGCGAGACCGTCCGGCTGCGCGACGAGCTGGCCGGCGCGTTGAGGGCCATCCCCGGGCTGCAGGTCTATCCCAGCGAGGCCAACTTCCTGCTGGTCCGCGCCGCCGCCGATGCCGGCGCCGTGTTCCAGGGGCTGCTCGCGCGCGGCATCCTGGTCAAGAACGTTGCCGCCCCGGGGCCGCTCGATCGATGCCTCCGGATCACCGTCGGGACGGCGCTGGAGAACGCCCGCTGCGTCCGCGCCTTTCGAGACGTCCTGGGCCACGCGCGCGATCCCTTCGCCCGCCCGCTGGCGGTCCGTTCGATCGACGGTTAGTTTTCCCCGCGGTGGCCAAGACACAACGGGATCCGGTCGTGCTGCCGCCCGGCGAGGGGCGCGCCTACGAGATGGGCGCGCTGCGGGCGGTGTTCAAGGCGGACGGCGCCGAAACGCGCGGCCGGTACGCGATCTCGGAGTGGTGGCTCGAGCCGTTCACGCGCGGGCCGGGCGCGCACGCGCACGACGAGGACGACGTCTTCTTCGTCCTCGAAGGGACGATGAGCTTCTTCGTCGGGGGCCGATGGACGGACGCCCCCAAGGGATCGCTGGTCATCGTGCCGGGCGGTACCCCGCACGATTTCGAGAATCGCACCGCCGAGCGGGCCGGCATGCTCAACCTCGCGGTGCCGGGCGAGTTCGAGCCCGAGATGAACGGCATCGCCGAGTGGTTCCGCGGCCGCTCCGCAGCCGACTCCCGCACCGACAACGCGCCGAAGCCGGGCTCGCGATGATCACGGTCGTTCAGCGGGTGACGCGCGCCGAGGTGCGGGTCGGCGGCGAGGTGGTCGGAAAGATCGGGCGCGGGCTGGTCCTGCTGGTGGGCGTTCAGAAGGGGGACGCGGAGGCGGACGCCGACGTGACCGCCCGCAAGCTCGCCGCGCTGCGGATCTTCCCGGACCGCACGCCCATGGACGTGACCGTCGCGGACGCGGGGGGCGCCTGCCTGGTCGTCAGCCAGTTCACGCTCTGCGCGACGCTGGCCAAGGGCAACCGCCCCAGCTTCGAACCGGCCGAGGCCCCGGCGCGCGCCGAGGCCCTCTACCTGCGCGTCGCCGAGGGCCTGCGCGGCGCCGGCCTGACCGTCGAGACCGGCCGCTTCGGCGCCGACATGGCCGTCGACCTGGTCAACGACGGCCCCGTTACCTTCCTCGTCGCCGCCCGCGCCGGCCGTCTCGTCGAACCGTTGCTCTGAGCTTCAGGCGCGCTACTTGCCGTACGTGGCGACGATGCTCTTCTGGATGGCGTCGTCGGTGGCGTCGCTGGTTTCGCCGGCGATGACGGCGCCCTCCGAGAAGCCGCCCGTGCCGTTGGAGTCACCGGCCCCGCCCTCGCCCAGACCGAGGCCGCCCTCTTGCTTCAGCGGCGAGTAGCCGGTGGGCAGCGCGGAGAGGTCGACGTTGACCGAGAGGTTGCCCGACTTCGCGTTGCCGGTCTTGAGGGCCCAGTGGTTGACGCCGTTGTGCTTGAACAACGTCGTCACGATGTCGAACGTCACCGACGGGTTCGGGTTCTGGCCGCTGGAGGTGCACATGACGCTGGACGGAACGCCCGACCCGCACTTGGCGGTGTTGCCGGCGTAGACGCCGGTCTCGAAGTCGACCATGGGCCAGGGACCGTTGCCCGTCCCTTGCGACCAGAAGGTGATCTTCGAAAAGTTCAGCGCGCTCAACGTGCCGGGGCCCGAGTAGTGAACGGCGTTGCCCGTGTTGCCGTAGTTGAAGCAGCAGTTGTTGTTCAGGTACTGGGCGTGGAAGATCGCGTACTCCGTCTGCGGCTTGGCGCCGGTCGGCATGTTCTTGGTCTTGTCGCGGTTCCGCAGGCACTGCGCGGTGCTCTTCCACATGGCGCCGGTCTCGACGGCCAGCGGCACCTTGGTCCCGTCCGACATCTGCCAGTACTGGATGTCCATCAGGTCGCAAGGCTTTACCGTTCCCGGTTGATTGCTGCCGGGATCGTCCGCCCGCCACATGTCGTTGCCGTTGCCCGACTGGTCGTAGAGCGTCGTCACCTTGCACGACGTGCCCGCGCAGAACGTCGAAAGGGCGGAGAGATCGACCAGCCCCGTGCCGGCCACCGTGCCGATGTCCTTCTCCTGCTTGTCCGAGGTCCGCAGAGCCTTGAACAGGGGGCCCGCGTAGCCGGCGAACAGCGCGCGCGTCATCGCGTGCGCGGCGACGAACGGGGTGCCAGCGGCCTTGGCCACGTCGCCCGGCAAGCCACCAGACGGCGCAGCGCCGCCCGCACCACCGGTGCCCGCCCGTCCGGCCGATCCACCGCCGGTCCCGCCCGTGTGCGCGGCGCCGCCGGTCCCGCCGGGCGCGCCAGCGGATCCGCCGGTGCCACCGGTGCCACCGATGGTGCCACCCGTCGCGGCGCTGCCGCCCGAGCCGCTCGCGCTCATGCCGGCGTGGGGCGTGGGCACGTCGTACCCCTCGCAGGAGGCCACCGCCGCGCAGCTCGCCGGCGCGTCGCCCGCGACCAGGTTCCA
The DNA here is from genome assembly GCA_964546845.1 of uncultured Myxococcales bacterium. Taxonomy (GTDB): domain Bacteria; phylum Myxococcota_A; class Polyangia; order Fen-1088; family Fen-1088; genus JADGRB01. The sequence continues at coordinate 3,839 of CAZJMY010000422.1, forward strand.
CACCGTCGGCAGGTCGCTGGTCTTGACGGTGGCGCAGCTCGCCAGCCCCGCCACGCCCGAATTGAACGCGGCCACCTGATCGGAGATGCACGTCGCGTACTGCGCCACGGTCGCCGCGCACGACGCCGGAATGGTGCTGCAGCTCGGAACCGCGGGGCCGGCCGCCAGGCAGGCGGCCTCCTGCGTCTGGCAGTTGTGCTGCAACTGAGCGTCCGTGGGCGCGCTGCTGGACACTCCGAACGCCAGGCCCGCCTCCTTGCAGAGCGTCGCCTGGGTGATCGCGCGCCCGTAGTACCCGTACGTGTCGTTGCAGAGCTGCGTCGCCTCGGCGGCCGACAGCGATCCAAGAGAGCGGCTTCCGCTCAGCGTCGTGACCGAGCCGGCACCCACGGTGCCGCCGGATCCGGAGCCACCGCTGCCGACGTGCCCACCCGCGCCGGGCGTCGCCGCGCTGCCGCCGGTGGACGTGCTGCCGCCGGAGCCCGCGCCCCCCTTGGCGCCGCTGCTGCTACAGCCGGCTGACGCCGCCGCCACCGTCAACCCCATCCCGACGGCGATCCGAAGCCACACGACTCGACTACTGAAGCGTGAAGAGCTCATCCTTCTCCTCGAACAGCGTCACGCCGTTCTTCTGTGCCCGGAGCACCAGCGCGCACTTGGTGCCCGACGTCGGGGCGGTGATGGTGACCGACTTCGTGGCCATGGACGCCAGCGGAACCTCGACCGAGAAGGTCCCGGAGCCCGCGATGGCGCCGGTCGCACTGTCGCTGTGCACCTCCCACGTGACGTCGACGGTGGTTCCGCTGAACGTGTCGTTGAAGATCACCAGCGTCGTCGCGCGCGTGGCCCCCTTGGCCAGCGACGGAACGGTTGCGGGCCAGTCGCCGTTGCTGTTCGACATCTTGGCGGCGTCCCAGTAGGCCCGGTCCGCCACCAGCACCGGGTTGAAGCCGGCCTGGATGCGCCGGATGATCGGGCTGGACCAGGGGTCGGGCAGGTTGTCCTCGCCGAACACCGGCGGTCCGCCCTGCTCGATCGTCATCTTCGAGGCGAGCACGCCCGGCACGAAGCTGGCCCACCCCGACAGCAGCGTGTAGGGGCGCACGTCCGACGCGTCCTGCCGCCGCATCCCGAACGCCGACGTCCCGAACCAGGTCAGCCCCTGGCGCGAGTTGTCGTGGCTCCAGATGTATTCGCCCTGGCCGTACGGGTTGTCGTTGCTGACGTTCACCTCTTCCGAGTACGCGCCCAGGCCGCTGCTGTAGTGGTGGATCGTGGCGAACGCCGGCGCCGGCAGGCCGTAGTTGCCGCCGCCGAACCAGAGGTCGACGCTGATCGGGCGCGTGCTGTCCAGCTTGGTGATGGCGTTGAACAGATCCGCCTCGAACTGGTTGGAGTCGGTGTTGGCGCCGTTCGGCTCGTTGACCTGGCTCCAGCGGATGATCGACGGGTGGTTGCGATCGCGCAGCACCATCGCCTTGGCGTGGTTGACCATGGCGTCGTGGCCGGCCGCGAAGTCCTGGTCGTTGCTGCTGCCGCGGATCGCCGTCTCGCCCATCAGCATCAGCCCCAGCTCGTCGGCGACGTCCAGCATGTAGGGCGCCGCGAGCTCCTGGTGGACGCGCACGAAGTTGTAGTTCAGGCGCTGGTAGTTGCGCACCGCCTGCGGCCAGCCGGGGTTCTGCGCCGTCGGCGGCATGAACCCGGGCAGCGTGTCGTAGGCGTCGCCCTTGCCGCCGTTGTCGATGCTGTCGTAGTCCGCGCCCTGGATGTTGTCGCCGCGCAGGTTCACGCGGATGCCGTTCAGGTAGTAGTAGACGTGCGCGCTGTCGGCGCGCCGCCGCTCGCTCTGCCGGAAGCCGAAGCGCACCACCTTGGCGTGAATCGCCTGACCGCCGCGGCTCACCTGCAGCGTGAGGTTGTGCAGCCGCGCCTTGTAGTCGGCCTGGTACGGGACGTTGGGCCACCAGTAGGACGTGCTGCCCAGACCCCACTTCACCGGACCGACGGTGGTCGTGGCGGTCCCGCCCGCCGGCACCGTCACGGTCGTGTCCGGGATCGACGGATAGTTGAAGTTGTCGCAGTTCCACGAGGCCAGCGCGCCCGACAGGGTCACCTGCTGGCTGGACGCGCCCGTGTTCGCGAGCGTCACGTCGTACGTCAGCGAGTCGTCGGTGACGCTGGTGCGCACGAACGCGTCGCTGATGTACACGTCGGGCAGGACGCGCATCGTCGCCGACCGGAAGATCCCCTGCGCGACGTTCTGCGACCAGCCCGCGGCGTTCGGGACCAGCGATTTGTTGCCCGACTTCAGCGCGCCCCCCCCGTTGACCTGCACGGTGATCGCGTGCTGCTTGCCGGGGGTTACGAACTTCGTGACGTCGAAAACCGACGGCGTGAACGACGTGGTGTTGGTGGCGACCTGCTTGCCGTCGACCGACAACGTCGCCTGGTAGTTCACGGCGCCGAACTCGATCAACGTCGTCTGCGGGCCGCCCGAGTCCGGGACGGTGATCTGCGTGGCGTAGGTGCCGCTGGGCGCATTGATCCCCTGCTTCAGCCAGCCGCCGCCCGGAACCTGGATCGACCGCTTGGCGCCGTTGCTGGGCGTGAAGTCCCAGGCGCCGGCCAGCGACTTCGAGAGCGGCTCCGAAGAGGCCGTGGCGTCGCCGCAGTGTCCGCCGCCCGAACCGCCCGATCCGCCGCTGGAGCCGCCGGCGGCCCCGCCCGACGCCGCCTTGCCGCCCGATCCCGTTGCGCCCCCGCCGGCGCCACCTCCCGCCGCACCGCCCGTGCCCGAGCCGCCGGTGGCCGCCGTGGCGCCGCCCGTCGCCACTCCGCCCGAGCCGCCGTTGCCCTGTGGGCCGGCCGTCCCGCCCGTGGCGGACTGTCCCGCACCGCCGGTGCCTGTGCCGGGGACGCCGCCGGTGCCCGTACCGGACCCCGAACCCTGCGACTGGCACGCCGTGGCGAGGACGCAACCCAGCACCAGAGCGATGCGAAACGGATTGGACGCTTTCACGCCTGGTACTGCCGGTCGGGGCGCCTGTTTTGCAAAAAAGAATGTCCAGGTCTGCGCCGAAAGTCGCGGTGGCTCGCATTTTTGGTCAGGGGCGGGCGCGTCGTGGACAACCACGGAGGCCGCCGGTACGGTCTGCCCCGACGCCCGCGGAGTCGGTGATGGGGCGCCGGAATTGGCCAAGGAGTCGCCGTGGGGATCAGTCGGGGGACGTGTGTGGCGTGGGCGGGGCGCGCGGGCTCGCGCGCGGCGGGTGGGCGGATCGGGTTCACGGTTCTGGCGGCGCTGCTGGCCGCCGCCCTCGGGACCTCCGGTTGCGAGGAGCAGCCGGCCGGAACGCCGGAAATCGAGGTTGCCGTCGGCGCCGCCGCCGCGGGCTCGCTCGCGCCGCAAACCGGGGTGCTGACCCAGCACAACGACCTGTCGCGCACGGGGGCGAACCTCAGCGAGACGATCCTCAACACGTCGAACGTCCGCACCGGGACGTTCGGGAAGCTCCACTCGTATCCGGTGACCGGCCAGGTCTACGCGCAGCCCCTCTACGTGGCCCAGGCGATCGGCGGCAAGAACGTCGTCTATCTGGCCACCGAGGCCAACAACGTCTACGCCTACAACGCGGACAGCCCGTGGGACCTGATCTGGTCGCGCACCAGCATCGAGACGCCCTGGATGTCGGCCTCGACCTGCGTC
>CAZJMY010000423.1:0-11336 GCA_964546845.1 uncultured Myxococcales bacterium
GACGATGGACGGGGCCACCGACGCCGACTTCTCGACGGCGTTCAAGGGCGCGAACCACCAGCTCACCCCGCTGCCCGACGGCAGCGTCGCGTTCTACGCGTACGGGTCGAACGGGTGCGACGACATCAAGCTGTTCCCGGCCAACGGCACCACCAACAGCAGCGCGATGACGGTCATCAACTCGCGCACCGCCCACGGCGGGAACGGCGCCTGTCACATCAACAACATTCAGTACGTACCCGACGACGACACGCTGGTCTTCTCGGACCTCGACAACGTCTGCATCACCAAGGTCACGAAGACCGGCAGCACGGTCTGGGTGCTCAACGGCGGACTCGGCGGCACCATGAACACGTTCACCGGCGACACCTGGGCCGGGGGCCAGCACGGCATCCACGTGCTGGGCATGAACGACTTCCTGATCTTCAACAACAACAGCTCCAGCGGCGCGAACCCGGCCGGGGGCGGCAGCTCCGGGTCGGGCAACGGCTCGGTCGCCATCGAGATGAAGGTGGACCCCGCCGCCAAGAAGGCGACCAAGGCCTGGTCCTACAAGTCCAGCGCCGGAATCCAGGTCGACATCATGGGCGACCTCCAGCGGCTCCCCAACGGCAACACGGTCGTCGGCTACTCGACCAAGGGCGAGCTGCAAGAGATCGACGCCAGCGGCACCGTCCTGCAGGACATCAAATGGCCGGCTGGAACGTCGTTCGGCTACATCGAGAAACGAAAGACCCTCTACGGCAAACCGACCCGTTGAACCGACAGGTAAAGGATCGAATGAACACCACGTCCCGTGTCCTCGCGTGCGCCTTGTTGCCGCTCGTCGGCGTTGCTTGCAGCAGCAGTGGAGGGGGCTCGTCCGGCGGCGGCGTCGCCACCTGCACCAACGGCATGATCAAGGCGGCTGAAGCCAACGACTACGCCTTCTCGAGCACGATCACGCTGCCGCCCGTGACCGTTAAGTCGATGGCCAACCTCACCATCGACTGGAGCGGCGTCAGCCACGACTTCCTCGGTCACTCGCTCACGCCGGCGACCGACGTCAACCTGGCGCTGGTCATGATCTGGAAAGAGCCGCTGTCGGAGTTCCAGATGAACTTGAACGCCGACAACCTGCTGGCCTCCGACCTCATCGTCTCGCCGCCGCCCAGCCTCGAGCCGACAGCCGGCAAGACGTCGGCGATGCTCTACGACTTCACCATCAACGGCACCCCGGTCACCTCCAGCGACTTCAACAGCTACTTCGACGCCAGCAAGTATCCGGCGTCCGGCAACACCTTCCTGGCGGCCATCCAGACGGGCACGAACCTGGGCACCGGCATCCGCATGCTGCAGGCCTTTCAGCTGGACGCGAGCTCGTCGAACACGACGGTGTCGCTGACCAACTCGTCGACGAAGCTGCAGTACACCGCGAACCTGCACAGCCTGCAGCCGACCGGCGTCCCGGCCAACACGCCGGGGTTGACGCTGGACTGGGGCAACATGAAGAAGAACGCGCTGGGGGCCGACTTCATCACGACCAACATCACCAGCGCGATCGTGGGGCACTACGCGCAGACCCCGTCGCAGCTCGAGAGTCAGTTCCTGGACCTGCAGACGATCGCCACCGACCTCTATACCGCGGACATCCCGTCGGGAACGGTCCTCGACTTCACGACGCTGAAGGACGGCAAGGGCAATTCATTCCCCGGCGTGGACTCGACCGGCACCTGGCTGGTCGCCCTCACCTGCGGCAACTGCCGCAACCCGGCGCCCTGGTACCTGACGATCCTCGAGCCGGTGCCGCAGCCCTGCAAGTAGCCCGGCGCGGCCCCCGGGGTTTTGTGGGGACCGCGGACGTTGTCGTACACTGTTCCGGGTGGAGGACGACGACTTCGACGAAGCTTCGTTTTTTCGCCGCGTCGCCGAATCGGGCGCGCGCGCCGTTCTCATCGGGCGGCGCGCCCTGATCGCGCTGGGCATCCCGCTGCTGACCGCCGACTATGACTTCTGGATCCACATCGACGACATCGAGACGTTCAACGCCGCGCTGGAACCGCTGGGGCTGAGCGCGACGCACTCGCCGGCCGAGTCCCGTGGACGTGGGCGGTACGTCCTCGAAAATGGCGAGCACGTCGACGTCCTCGTCGGTCGCTCCGTCCCGACGGTCGACGGCGGACGAGTGACGTTCGACGAGGTCTGGGCGCGCCGTGTGAGCATCGACCTGGCAGCGGGCGTTGCCGTGGTCGTTCCGTGTCTCGACGACCTCGAGGCAACCAAGCGGGAATCGGTGATCGTGCGCTGGCCAGGGGTACGTCCGGAGGACATCGCGCGCGTGAGGGCGCTCAGTGAGCGCCGGCTCACGCCCGACGAGTGGGGCGCCTACGTCAATCAGCCGGTGACCGCGGAAGAGGAGCAGCAGATGCACGAGCTCCTCTCGTGGTTTGCGCGGCGGTACCCCACCCCGGCCGACCGACTTCGATATGCGCGGCGGGCTTATCGGCGCTGGGCCAGGGGCGCGTGAGCGCGCGCCGAGTCGCTGCGGCGGTCGCGTAGGAAGCGGGGGTTGACCAGCAGCAGGACCGACGGAAGGAACGCCACCGTCGCGGCGCTGCTGGTCACCATCGTCAGCGCGACCAGCACGCCCAGCAGGACGTGCACCTTGAACAGGGACAGCGCCAGGCACAGGTAGCCGCCCGCCACGGCGCTGGCGACGTAGGCGATGGCCTTGCCGGACGTGGTCAGCGCGGTGGCGGTCGCCGCGCGCAGATCGCCGGTGCGCTGGAACTCCTCGCGCACGCGGAAGATGAAGTAGACGGCGTAGTCGGCTCCGATGCCGACGGCCATCGCCGAGATGGCGGCGGTCCCCATCGACAGCAGGATCCCGGTCCAGCCCATCAGCCCCAGGTTCACCAGCGCCGCCGTCGCCAGCGGCAGCAGCACCAGCAGGCCGCCCACGATCGAACGCAGCAGGATCGACGTGATGACGACGACCAGGATCGAGATCTGGATCAGGTTGATGGTCTTGCCGTGGACCATCGTCTCGTTCAGCGCGATCGCGTTGGTCACGCCGCCGCCCACACGCGCGGTGACGGCCGTTCCCGCGAACAGGCGATCGGCCTCCGCCTGGGTCGCGACGGTCATGGCCTTCATCGCGCGGAAGTCGTCGGTCTTCACGTAGGCGGTGATGACCGCATTTTGAAATGTCCGGTCGACCAGGCGGGCCAGGTCCTCCTCGTCGCCGCCCATTCCGTAGAGCAGCAGGTACTGCGCGACGCCCTGCTCGCTGTCGGGCAGCTTGCCGCCGCCGGCGGGATCCATGACCGCGCTCAGCTGCTTCAGCAGGTCGACGATCGACACGACCTTGCCGATCGGCAGCGGCTGGTGCGCGATGAACGTCCCCAGCGCGTCCATCCGCCGCAGCACTTCCGGGTCCTTGATCGCGTCCGGCGATTTCCCCTCGACCAGCACCTGGATCACGCGCGTCCCGGCCAAATGCGCGTCGGCCAGGCGGAAGCCGCGCACGGGGGCGTTGGCCTCGAAGAACTGCGCGTTCAGGCTGTTGCCCGCCTCCAGCCGCGTCAGCCCGATCAGCGCCAGCACCAGGATCCCGCCGAACACCCAGACGATGGGGCGCTCTCGCCCCGCGCGGATGGTCGCGGCCAGCTTCTCGAGGATCGGATCGAAGTACTCCTCGCGCTTCTCGCGCTCGGTCTGCCGCTCGGACGGCGGGGACATCAGCACGCGGATGGCGGGGATGAACGTCATCTCGACGGTCAGCGCCGCCACGATCCCGAACGCCGTGCAGAGGCCGAAGTTCTTGATGGTCGGCAGGCCGAAGGTCGCCAGCGAGCCGAAGCTGAGCGCGGCGATCGTGCCCGCCGCCAGCATGACCACGCCGACCTTGGTGGTGGCCTCGATGACGGCCAGCCGGTTGTGCTCGACCCCGGGCAGCTCCGGCCACTCGGCGCGCGCCCGCGCGTACTCCTCGTAGTATCGCTTCAGGATCTGCACGGAGTGCCCGGCGCCGATCGCCAGCAGCAGGATCGGCGTCATGATGTTCCAGGGATCCATGGGCGCGCCGACCAGGCCCATCAGCCCCAGCGCCCACAGCACGCCCATGATCGCGGTCACCAGCGGGACGATCATCCCCTGCAGCGTCCGGAACGCGCGGTAGTGCAGGTAGCCGATCATCGCCAGCGCCAGCACGAACAGCAGCGCCACCCGGCGCGTGTAGATCAGCAGCCAGTGCAGGATCGTCGGCGCGCCGGCGGCGCGGATCTCCAGGTCGGGCGCCCGCTCTGGCGCCACGATCGCCTCCAGCTTGTCGTAGAGGTGCTTCGAGCCGCCGGCCTTCTCGAAGTCCTCGAAGTCGACCATCAGCGCCGTCGCGCGTCCGTCGTCGCTGACCAGCAAGCTGGTCAGGAAGCTGTTCGCCTTGACGCGCTCCCGGAAGGCGGCCATCTCGGCCTGGGTGGCGGGCACCCCGTGCGCCAGCGGCGTGATCTCCAGCGCGTCCTCCGAGCTATGGACGTCCTTGACCCGCGGCGACATCAGCGACAGCACGCTGCCCGGCTTGACGCCCGGCATCTTCTGCAGCCCGTCGGTCATCCGCTGGACCTTGGCCAGGATGTCCGGCGTGTAGATCGTTCCGGCCTTCGGGTAGACGCCGATGACGGTCATGTACTTGCCGCCGAACAGCTTCTCGACGCGCTGGCCGACGATGACCAGCGGGTGGCCGGGCGGAATCTGGGCGTCCACGTCCAGCAGCACGTGCAGCCGCGTGGTGAAGAACCCCAGGACCACGGTGACGGCCGCGACCAGCGCGATGATCAGCTTGGGGTGGCGGACGACCGCGGTCACATAACGGCGCAGCATGACGACCTCGCTTGACGGCTGTGGGGAAACGCTATTTCGAAGTCAGCAGCGAACGCAGCAGCGGCTCGCGCGTGTCGCTCTTGGGCGCGAAGTAGGTGGCCAGGACCACGCGGCGCGCCTCGTCGCCGCGCTCGCTGACGTCGACCAGCACCTGGCCGCCGGCCGCCGTGACGGTCGTGTGCAGCGCGTCCGGCGTGACCGCGTAGGTCACGCGATCGCCCTTCAGGTACCCGCGGTCCTTGAGCGGCGCGAACCAGACCGGCAGCGCGTCACTGACCCGCCGCTCGACGTCGCGGCTGATGAGACCGGCGTCGCGCGCCTGTTCCAGGTTGTCGCGGACCACCCCCATCCACCGGTTGAGCGGCACGTCGCGCACGAACTGCATCTGCACGACGGCGCGCGCCGCGCCGATCGCCGCCGCGGCCAGCTGGCTCTCCAGCGCGGCGGAGTAGCCCTGCCCCGCGGCCAGCGCCGCGAACCGCGCCTGCGTGGGGCGGTCGACCCGCACGTCGACGTCCGCGACGTTGATCTTCAAGAACGTCTTTTGCAGTCGCATGTGCATCAGGGCGTACGGCCCCTGCGCCAGGTCAGGGGCCGCCGGCGGCGCGTCCGCGCGGGCGGCGCCGGCGGAAGCCACCGCCAGGGCGACGGTCAGCAAGCAAGCGGCGTGTTTCATGGCTGCTCCTTTCGGGGCGCCCGCGCGGCGCCGAAGCGGTACACCAGCGCCAGCGCCAGCAGGTGCGAGCTGGCGGTGTACGTCCCCGCGTTGACCGCCGGCGCAGGCTGTCCCAGGTAGTGGGTGTTGCAGGTGTTCGGGTCCGTGTAGGGGGCGGCGCACGGGCTGGCCGGCACCTGCTGGTAAACGCGCGCGCCGGCCTCGGACACCGCGACGGACGGCTGGTACCGGAACTGGTAGGTGACCGCCACCTCCCACCCGTCGAACAGGAACGACCCACCCAGCGCGCCGCCCAGCTGCGGGCCGCCCGGGAAGTCCACGTTGGCGTAAGCCGCCGGCGCCACGGCCGTCTCGTAGTAGACGCCGGCGCGCAGCGTCCACCGGTCGGGGACCAGCGCCAGGTCGCCGCCCAGCTTCAGGCTGACGACGTCCTTCCACTGCTTGGGGACGATGATGCGGCCGATCGGCACCACCTGTCCCATGGCGGTCGCGTCCAGGCCATGCGTGTCGAGCACGAACTGGTTGGCGCGCGACCAGGTCTCGACCTCGACGTCCAGCTCCAGGTCGTATCGTTCGGCCGCTCCGTCGAGGCCGATGTAGCGCGCCCCCGCCCGCGCCATCATCGGCAGCGGCAGCGTGATGGTCACGTCGTTGGCCAGCGACCCGTTGCGGGTCAGCGTCACCTGCCCCACCGACGGGTCGAGGCCGGTCACGTTCAGGGTGCTGTGGGTGACCAGGCTGTTGGGGACGACCTGACCGGCGGCCCCCAGCTCCAGCCAGGGAGCCGGCCGCACCCAGGCGCCCAGGCGCGCGTTGAACGTGAACCAGTCCGCGCCGCGCGTGTCGGCCAGCAGATCCAGCGGGCTCGACACCGGGTTGGCCCCGCCGGCGAACGGGTTGCCGTTGATGACCAGCGAGTAGTCCAGCCGCGGCACCGAGATCCACTCGGCGGTGACGCCCACGCCGAACAGGTCGTGGAACTTCCAGGCCGCCGTGGCCGCGTAGTCGAGGATGATCGCCTCGCGGTGCACCATCAGGTAGTTCTGCCCGCCGGTCGCCGGGAACTGCTCCTGGGCGATGCCCGGCGGCGCGAACGCGGCGACGCCGAACGTCCAGTCCCGCAGCCCCAGATCCGTCGACAGGCCGATGAAAGGGTCGGCTGCCTGCGCCGGCGTTCCGTTCGTCACGCGCGCGAAGCTGACCAGAGGCGCCATCCCGTTCTGCGCGTTGCCCCAGTCCAGCGTCGGCGCGCGCGTGTACGCGTAGCTGTTGTACGAGAGCTGATTGCCGAACAGGATCTGCGTGCCCCGCAGCTTCGCCAGGCCGGCGGGGTTGGCGCTGATCGCGGTGACGTCGTCCGCGCGGGCGACGAACGCCCCGCCGCGCCCGGCGGCCCGGGCGCCCAGCGCGCCCGTGTAGTAGCCCCCGTCGGCCAGCGCGGGCGCGCTGCCCAGGGCCATGGCCGTGGCCACGCCCAGGGTGACACAGGCGGAACGGGCGGATCTCCTCACGCGGTGCTGCTCCAGCGCGGGGAGGTCGTTACTGAGGCTGCAGGATCGTGAACGCCACCGGGGCCGGCACCGAACAGCTGCTGCACCGCAAGGCCAGCGCCCAGGCGCCGTCCGTCTGCGTGAACCCGGGGAACGCGGTGCCGGTCGACGTCGTGGCGCCGGTCAGGTCGAACGACTTCTGTCCGGCCGGCGAGATCTTGGCTGCGTACAGCGAGGTCGCGTCGACCTCGACGTCCAGGAAGTGCGCCATCAGGTCGGCGGTCGTCTTCCCCTGGTAATACGCCACCTCGATCTGGTCGATGTTCTGGAACTGGATCGCGTGCCCGAAGCTGTCCTTCGTGAGCTTGCTCCAGTCGACGGTGTAGGGCCCGGCCTTGGGGACGTTCAGCGGCGTGCCGAACGTCGGGACGAACGACGCCAGCACGTTGCTGCTGCAGGCGTCAGGCGCCGCCACCGTCGTGTTCGCCGACGAGGCGGTCGGCTGCAGCAGGACCATCGCCTGAGCCCCCACGCCTTGAACCGTGCCGTGCGTGAACAGCATCAGGTACTGCGTGCTGGCCGACTCGGTGTAGTCGTTCGTGACGTCGATCGCGCCGCCGAACTTGAACGACGACAGCATGGTCGACGTGGCGCCGCTGGTGCGCCACTCGTAGTACTTGCTGACCTGGGACGCGACCAGCGTCCCCTCCGCCAGCGCCGTCTGGATCTGCTCCTTGGTCATGTTCGGGACCTTCAGGAACGCGACGTTGTCGATGGACGAGGCCGGATGACAGAGCAGGTCCTTCATGACCGCCGTCCAGGAGATCGAAAGGTCGGCCGCTGCTTTGGTCTGAACGACCGGAAGGTTGAGCGTGCTCATTGACGTGTAGTTGTTCTGGTCCGTCATCGTCACGTTGCCGTTCGAGCCCCCGGTCGTTGAACCGGAGCTGCCGCAGGCCGCCATCGACACGGCCAGAACCAGGGCGTAGCGGGAAACCGTCATGGGCTCGACCTTACAGCCGAATCCCGTCGGAGCCTGCCCAGAATCACACGCCATTTCGTGCCGGGTGGTCGGATCCGACAACTTCCAAAATCGGCTCACACAATCGACGTAGGGCGTTCGATTTTTCTGCGTATTCGGCCACCTATGAAACGTCGCGAACGATCGCGCGCGTGCTACGTTGGTTTGGTTTCGCCGCTCAGGGTGTTTCCTTGAACTTGCCCGAATTGCACCTCTCCCGGCCGGGCGTGGCGTTCCCGTCGCATCGGGTCGACAATGCCGAGACCATCCGGCGCGTCCGCGAGCGTTTCAAAGGGACGTCGGACGAGTTCGCGACGCTGGCCGCCGCGATCGAGCACGTCTTCGGCCTGTGCAAGACGCAGGTCCGCTACATCGAACCGAACGTGCGCCCCGGCAGCGTCGCGGACCTGGGCGTCGCGGCCATCAACGACTGCCTGGAGACCAACGCCGTGTCGCTGGACGAGGTCGACCTGGTGATCTGCGGCAGCATCGCGCGCCAGTACTTCGAGCCCGCGACGGCGATGGAGGTGGCGGCCAAGCTGGGCCTGAAGCGGACGCACGCCTTCGACGTGACCGCCGCCTGCGTCGGCCACCTCGAGGCCATCCAGACGGCCGCCGCCTACCTGACGCTGCACCCCGAGTACCGGACCGCGCTGGTCTTCACCTCCGAGCTGTCGGACCACTTCCTCAGCTACGACATCCAGACGGTGCGCGACCTGCAGATGAAGACGGCCGGACTGACCATCGGCAACGCCGCCGGCTGCGTGCTCCTGCGACGGACGCCATTCCCGCGCGGCGGCATCCGCACGCAGGCCATCCACACCTTCACGGCCCCCGATCACTGGCACCTCTGTCAGGTCCCGATCGACGGCACGCTGATCTCGTCGTCGGTCGAGCTCATGCGGCTGGGCAAGTACATCCCGCCTTTCGTCGCCGAGCGGCTGGCGGCGCTGGGGTTGACCCCCGACCAGATCGACCACTACGTCTTCCATCAACCCAGCGAGATCATGGTGCGCAAGATCCTCGAGGACATCGGCGTCGACCCGGCCAAAGGCGTCTACACCCACGCGCTCTACGGCAACACGGCCAGCGCCAGCGTGTCCGTCACGTACCGCCAGCTGTTGATGGACCGCGCCGTCCGCGCCGGCGACAAGCTGGTGCTGGGAAGCGCGGCCGCCGGCTATTCGATGGTGATGGTCACCGGCACCTGGACCGGGTCCCAGAGCTGACCGCCGCCGCCCCGATGCTTGCGCCCCGATACGTGTCGCCCCGCCGCCTCCGACACCTGACCACAGCGGCGCTGGCCGCGCTGCTGGCGGGGCCCGCGCGCGCGCAGCCGGCTGCGGGGCTGCCGAGCGGCGACAACCCGCCCGGAACGCCGCCCGCGGGCGCGCCGGGACCCGACACGCCCTCGCCCGACGCCGTCGGGAGCCAGCCCACCGACGGCAGCCCCGGGCTGTTCGAGCAGCGGGAGGCACCGGGGGAGACCGCCGGCGCCGCGACGCCCGCCCCCGCCGCTCCTGCCGCCGCGTCGCCGTTCGCGCTGTCCGGTTACGTCCGCGGCGACATGTTCGCGGGCAAGGTGTCGGGGGCCCGGGCCGCCGAGCTGAAGTCCGGCACGGGCGAGCTGTCGTTGATCGCGCGCACCCCGAAGGAGACCTACGGCGACGGGTTCGCCGAGGCCCGCATCCGCTACGGGCTGCAAGGCGACCAGACGCGGGGCACGGTCGTCGATCTGCGCGAGGCGTACGTGAACGCGTACGCAGGCCGGCTCTCGCTGCGCCTGGGGCAGCAGATCGTCGTGTGGGGGCGCGCCGACGCGCTGAACCCGACCAGCAACCTCACGCCCGTCGACTTCCGCGCCAAGTCCCCGCTGGAGGACGACCTGCGCCTCGGCAACGCCGGCGCGCGCGCCTTCCTGAGGCTGGCCCCTGCCCCGCTGCGGCTGGAGGGCGTCTGGATGCCCATCTACCTGCCGACCCAGCTGCCGGCGGTCGCGCTGCCGCAGTATGTCTCTTACGGCGCGCCCGTGTTTCCCTCGCTGAATCTGCGGAACGGGACCGAGGCGATCCGGCTTCACCTGGAGCTGCCCGCCGTCGAGATGTCCGTCTCGTACCTCTACGGCAACGCGCTCTTGCCGGGTCTCACGCTGACGGGGCTGACGCTGACGGCCGATCCAAACACGGGGATGCCGGGGGCGATTCCGCCCTCCGTGCTGGTGTCGCGGACGTCCTACGACCAGCAGGTGTTCGGCTTCGACTTCTCGACGGCGCTGGGCGAGGTCCTCACGCTGCGCGGGGAAGCCGCCTACCGCCGCCCGTACGGCTACGCCTCGGTCGCCGACGGGCACATCGCCTACCCGGACGTGCAGTACGTCGTCGGCGTCGATCACAACTTCGGCTCGCTGAGCCTGATCCTTCAGTACATGGGGCGCTACGCGCTCGACTGGAAGAAGCAGAACGGGCCGGCGATGCCCCTCAACCCGTCCATCCTGCTCATGGAGCCGATGGGCAACCAGGCCTCGGTGACCAGCGTCATCAACGCCCAGCTCGCGAAGACGAACCAGATCCTGTTCTCGCAGACCGCGCAGATCCAGCATCTGGGGACGGTGCGCTTCGAGTGGCTGGGCCTGCACGACACGCTCTCGATCTCGTCGCTGTGCATGTACAACTTCACGACGCGTGAGTGGGTGGTCACGCCGCGCGTCGGCTACCACCTGTCGGACGCGCTGATGGCGTACGCCGGCGCGCAGATCTTCTACGGCCCGGCCGACACGCTGTTCGGCCTCATCGACGCCGAGCTGAGCGCCGGGTACGTCGAGCTTCGCTACACCTTCTGAGGAGGATCCACTCATGAACGGACACTGTCGCCGCCCCCGCTCCCCGCTGCCGTCCGTCGCGCCACTGGCCGCGCTGCTGCTGGCCTGGGCCGCCCCGCCGGCGCTGGCGGCGCCGTCGCCGCGCGAGATCATGGACAAGGTCACCGTCACCCGGAAGCTGGACGGCTCGGAGGCCCAGGTGAAGATGACCACCGTCGACGACAAGGGGCAGTCGCGCGAGCGCGAGCTCACGATGGCCACCAAGCTCTACGACGGCGGCAAGACCGAGAAGCGCGTCTACCGCTTCGTGGCGCCGGCGGACGTCCAGGGGACCAGCATCCTGGTCTTCGACTACGAGGCCAAGCCCGACGACGTCTGGATCTACCTGCCGGCGCTGCGAAAGACGCGCCGGATCGTCAGCTCGCAGCGCGCCCAGAGCTTCATGGGCAGCGAGTTCTCGTACGGCGACCT
>CAZJMY010000424.1:0-141850 GCA_964546845.1 uncultured Myxococcales bacterium
CGGTCATCCGCGGGTCGCTGTGGCGCATGATCCGCTGGACGAAGCGGGTGTTCGCGCCGCGCATGGTGAGCAGGCTGCCCGTCGTATGCCGGAGGTCGTGGAAGCGGATGGGACGGACGACGGAGGTGACCCAGAGCCGACGGTTCGTCTTGTGGCGCGGGCACTCGCGGATGCCGGGGTCGGCCGCCGCCTCGACGTACCCGCAGCCCGGCTTCCGGCACTTGTGACGGTAGCCGCTCACCAGCCCCGCCTTGCGGAGCGCGCGGCGGAGGGTCATCTCGAGCTGCACACCCTCGCGGTACATCTCGCCGTCCTCGCGCGGGAACACGAGATCGCTGGGCGACACCCGAATCGCGTGCTCGAGATAGGGCCGCAACTCGCCCGCGATCGGGATCGCGTCGCTGCGCTTCCCCTTCGTCGTCACTCGATCGTACGAGCGCCTGACCATGATGACGCCGATCTCGAGGTCGACGTCCGACTTGTGCAGCCCGCAGAGCTCGCCCTTGCGTAGCCCCGCGTAGATCGCCATCGCGAAGAGATCCCGCCACTTCGAGTGAACAGCAGCCAGCACCAGGGGAACCTCATGGAAGCGCAAGAAGTCCGGCAGCCGCTTCGGCACTACCCACCGCTTCACGCTATCGATCGGGTTCGGGCCGGGCATCATCCGCTCGCCGATCGCCGCCTTGAACGCGCGCCGCATGAACTCCCGCAGGTGGTTCAAGCTCTGCGCCCCAAGCGGCTTGCCCTTCTTCCCTGGCACCCTCTGCTTCGCCTCGAGGTAGTGCTCGATCTCGGCCGGCGTCACGTCCTGCGGCCGCTTCGCCGCGAACGGCGCCGTGAGGATGTGTGCCGAGATCGCGCTCTTCGCCTTCGGATACGACGGCCGCCCGATCCAGACGTTCTCGAGCCACCACCTGACGATGTCGCCGACCGTCCGGTCGCCCGTCGCCACCATCGGCGGCTCTAGCCCCATGCGGACCCGCTCCGCCTTCCGCTCGAAGTCCTCCGCCAGGCGCCGCGCCTCCGTCTTCGTCTGCGCGCTCGACGCCCGAGCCGTCCACCGCCCGCCCTCGTTCTTGTAGCGGAGGTACCAGGTGCCCCGCTTCTCGTAGACGGACGCCATGTTCAGCCGGCCCCCTTCTTCGCCATCTCGATCACGTTCGCGGGCCTCCATTCGCCGCGCGAGAACCGGCGGATGGCGTCCGGCTCGTAGCGCAGCAACGATCCCACTCGGAGGCACGGGATCAGGCCAGCCTCAGCCTGGTGGTACACCCAGGACCGGCTCACGCGCAGGAAGGCTGCGACCTCCTTCGTCGTCCACAGCCCCTGCCGCTCGGCTTCGAGCTCGCTCAGCGGCGGATTCGCCTCCCGCGAGATCATCGACTGGCCCCTGTGGCGCACGACGTCCAGCATCGCTCTGACGCCCGCACAGTCAACGGTCCGTTCTCGAAAGACAATCGGCTTTGATCTTCGTACACCTCGGCCTCCACAAGCCCCAAAGCGGGTGCCAGCCGAGGGATGTGACGGACCTATGTTTCGGGGCGCTGCCGCGCGCCGGCCCCAGCCGTCCGGACCTCTCGGTACCAGGCTGGTTCGGACCGCGGGACGAGGTAGCGCCGCGTCGCTGACCGGCGGCTAGGGAATGGATGGGAGACGGTAGCTTCGCGAAAATCGGCGCAATGCGCTCGGACCATCTGCTGACTGCATGGCCACGTACCCGCAGGGCCTCCCGGACTCCCATTCCCGCATATTCTGGGTCAGAACATCCAACGGTCGACAAAGCGGATCACCAAGGCTGATCTGCAGGTGAAGGCTTGTTGAAGTCCTCCGCTTTGATCACTACCGGCTCGACCTCCGAAGAACCCGTCTTCTCAACTCGGAGGTCGACGATTTGCAGCCAGACCTCGGGAGAGCCCTCCCGCGCTGGAAGATGATCAGAGGCCTCTATCCGCGTCGGCCCCACCAGGAAGATCACCAGCGCGATTGGCGGGATGCCGCCCGCGCGGTCCCTAAGTCTGCGTGCCGATCCAATTGCCTGATGATACCCGGAAACAACCTTGGCCTTGGCCCCTGCGCGGTCGCTTATTTGCTTGGCCTCAATATAGAGTTCTGTCGCAACAATGTCGGCACGCACATTGCCCAGGGATACCTCCGTCGCGACATCGATGCCGCAGTCAAATAGATACTTCGCACAGTCCGCCGCAAGCACGGCTTCCGCGCGGCGTTCGTGCGTCTCAACCAGGTCGCGCAGGCGATCTCGATCGAAGCGCTCCGCTCTCACGCCGTAGCGATTCAATTCAGTGGTAAGGCGACGTTTGGTTGCCAAACGGAATAGAACCTCCCGAAATAGGTTCTCGGCATGTTTGCGAAAGAGGTCCACCCATTCGCGAAGCCTCTCCGGAGATGCGCTTGAGGCTGGCGTTGTGCACGACTCTTGCCGAGAAAACAGCGCCGACATGATCGTGCTCATCGGGTCCACTGATGGAAGGTCGCTAGGTTCGATCGGAATTTGAGTGCACTTCACATGGAGGCAACCCATCAGGTAGTGAAGCACCGCAAGGGAGTGCACTCCTCGACCCACCAACGGGAAAATGAACGAAGCGAATTCGCTTTGCGTATGCCAGATGCAGTCGTCGATGCGATTTATCAATTCTTGTCTCGCGTCTGTACCCCATCTCGACTCCTTGGACGTGTCGTCCGCCTTGTCCCAGACCTTGCTTCGCACTACCCGGTCGTGGAGGTGCCGGAAGGCAGGAGTCGGGCTTTCGGGGAAGTGCCTCCAGGATGAGGGGATTAGAGGCGACACCGATCGTTCGCCAAGGTCTGCGACTACTCTTGATAGGGTGTGGGCGCCTTCAAGAATGTCGGCTTCTGCCGTCCGGTCAGAAATGCTCTGCCCCAGATCCAACGTTGCATTCGACACTTCAGCCTCGACACGTTTGAGACTATCCAGTGTCCTTGCGCAGAACGCTCCGTAGGCCGCCACGGCAGAAGTGGCATCCTGGGTGAGTTCCCGAAGAATTTCAGCCGTTGGGAGGGAATCGTTCAGCCAGACAAACCAGTTTCGGAGCGCGGCGATCCGCTCGGCGCCTTCGATATGGCGAATTGCTTCAAATCGCACCTGATAGATTTCCAGGAAACTTTTCCCGCCCAAAATCATGCCGCCCTCGTTGTTAGGCCCATGTTGAACGAATCACCATCGCCGATATGCGGCTCTTAGTGCACGCACTTAAAGCGAGATTCAGCTTCGCGGGGTAACGTAGCTCATCATGCTTACGTCGCTTTCTCGGACCGCGTGCACGTGCTCGATCGCGACGCGTCACCGCCGGCTCCCAGCGTCATGCTTCTTCGCGAGGTAGGTGACGACGGCAGCGCAGACGGTGGTGACCAGTTCGGCTTCCTCGGCCGAAGGCTCTCGACCCTCCTGGAGATGTCTGCCGACCTCGGAGGCGTAGCCCCACGCCTTTTCGACTGCCGAATCCAAGGGCCGCGGGATCGAGAGCGTGGCCCCATGGCTTTTCAGGAGTGCGCCGAGCGTTTGCTTGGGGTCTCCGCTGATGTCGCGAGCGACGCATTCGAGGGCCGCCATGGAGTGCTGGATAGCACCGGTTCGATCGGGCGTCGGGCGGCGCGACAGATCACTCAATGCCTCCGCCACCTCGTTCTGCGCTGTGCTTCGGTTCGACCGTCGCAGCACCTCCTGGGCTGATTCGACGGCCTGCTCGAAAGGCTGGTCGCCTCGGTAAACGATCTGCCCGCTCTCCATCTTCCATCCAATGCCCTTCTCGTAGAGGACCCCGTTGAGCTTGCTCTCGAACTCAATCGCGTTACCGCTACGTGCGCCGAATCCACGCTGCGATGCAGCCTCGGCGTAGAACGCCTCAGCGATGTCGTAGACCCGATACCAGTTGCAGGCCGTGATCAGGTCCTCCACCTCGCCCGCGATGTTGGGGTACTCCGACCAGTTGTTTCTATCAGGCATCACCCGCAAGACGCGGCATATCACAGCTCGCTGCGCGGACGGCGTGTTGAAGCCCTCCTCGGCAGCGATCTGCACGACTGCGTGCCGCAGGGCTTCGGGCGCGTCTTCGCGCACGGTGATCGGCGCGGCTTGCCCAGAGTAACCGTGGCGGTGGCTGAAAGAAGTCATGTGAGGCTCCACCAGACTCCGAGCCGCCGACCGAATGCAGGGACATGCGGCATCGTCATGCCCTCACCTTGTGCTGCTCGAGGACGCGCTCAATCTCCCGCTTCACCAACGCAGGCAGCGCGGAGTGACTCCAGAGTTCGTTGTTCCTTTTGAGCCAATCGAGGACCTGAGACTCTGTGAGCGAGTCAGCCGCGATGAATTCCGAGACCGCGATGGTGGAGGTTCTTGAAAGGCCGACACCTATCAACGCAATCTGAGTCTGTTGGTTGACCCCCAGTTCGAGGAAAACGTTGAACAAGGGAAGCTGTTCAAGTAGGTCCTCTCGTTCGGTCTCACGGAGGTACTGCCGAAGCACGTCGCAGTAGCAACTCAACCCTCGTGGCGCCTCGAATCGAGCAATCTGCTCCACCTCGTTCATCACGGTCCTGATCTCGACGGCCTCCACTGCCGGCTTCCTCTTCTTCGTGAGGTAATCGATGCGGTCCTGAATGAGCCGGGCGAGCGGGAAGCCGCGCATCCAACGCGTGACCAACAGCGCCAACATGAAAGCTCGCCCACCTTCGGGGCCGAGGTTCGGGCACGCTCGCCTGCAGAGACGACCGAAGATGCCGGCATACACCTTGGCGGCGTCGTTGCTGGCGGGATCAGCGGGCAGCAACTCTTCGACGTCGCCCTCGCGTCCTCTGAAGTACTTGAGGAGGTCGTCGAGCGCGAAGGGGCTGATGCCGGGGTTTCGCGCAATGATATCGGGTTCAAGGGCGAGCCCGTCGACAGCCACCTTCACCGCCTCGGCCAGCCCACCGAGGCCGTCCGACCCGTAGCGGCCGGCCCAGGGCGCCTCAAGTAGCCCACCGTAGCGGGCATGAATTCCGGCGAGGTACGAAAAGACGTACTCGAACTCCGGGCGCTTTCTTGCTGCGTCGAGCGGCGCGCGATCGGTGATGAACTGAATCAGCTCGGTCGGCACGCGGAGCACGTCGTCCGTCGTCCGCCGAATCGGTTGACGCGTGCGCTGGCGTGGTGGACCATCCGGCCCCCATAGATCCTCCCGATCGGGATCGACGCAGAAGATGTTGCCCTGAAACTCCTTGCCCCATCGCCCTGCGCGACCCGCGAGATTCCAGAAGTCCTCGGCCGACAAGGGATGGCCACGCCCCTTGGTCGGACCGCGCATGAAGATGTTGCGGCATGACATGTTGACCCCTTCGATGAGGGTCGACGTGCAAACGAGGTACTTGATGGTGCCAGCGGTGAAGAGGCGCTCGATCTCATCTCGAATCAGCAAGGGCATGTTGCCGTAGTGAAAGGCCACCCCTCTCCGCAGGTAGGTCGCGAGCAGGAAATTCTTGTGGACAACGTGCTGCGCCAGTTCGATGAGCGCCTGCAGCTCACTAGCTGCATCGCCTTTAACATCAGTTTCGATGAGGTCGTAGAGCTGTCCGGCGATCTTCTCGGCGTCAGCCGCGCGGTTCACGTAGACAATCGTCCCGAAAGATGTTCCCGCGACCGCGTGCGCAACGAACGAGAGTCGCTTGCTTTCAGGGCTCGGCGAGGACTTCAGCGCGACCGCACCCAGTGGAATGCTAGCGTCGCGCACGCAAAGGGAGACGTCCCACAGCTTGGGCTTGCGAGAACGTTGCGACATCCAGAAGAGATTCTGCGTAACCGTGACGTCATCGTTCGCGAAGGCGTGGGTTGCGAGATTGTTTGCGGCGTCGGCCAGCAGGATCTCGGGATTGCTGGTCATCGGGCTCGCGAAGAGAATCTGCAGATCAGGATTCGCTTCTCCCAGCCGCTCGATGACGTCCTGGAGCAGCACCCCACGCTGGCGGTCCCCAACTTTGTGGGCTTCGTCCACGATGAGAGCCCGCACTGCAAGGTTCGGATGCGATGACAACAGAATATGAAGACGCTCTTGCGTGAACACGAGGACCCGCCTTCGAACCGGCGGCGCAGCCTCGTCCGCCCTCAGAATTGGCAGCGCCGACACGGACACGTCCGAAAGCCCCTCCCGCCCGAACAGGTCACGCAGGTCCCGCTCGACCTGGCTGATCAGCGCACGCGTCGGGACGAGGTAGACAACAGTCGCTTCCTCCGATGCGCGCATCAGTTCGCAGACCCAGCGAGCCAGGATGAATGATTTTCCGGCCGACGTCGGAGCTGACACCGACATCCACCCTTGGTTTCGCATCTCGTTCCACAGTCGTTTTTGAAAGTGGTTCACGCGCAGCGACGTATCGCCTTTGACCACGATCGACAGCTCCAGCGAGCGGCGATCGAAGTCAAGGCGAGCGCCCCCAGGAAGTCGGGCCTCGAAGGACGGGCGAAGTAGCTTTCGTTGCACCGCCAAATGGATAGCGGGATGGTTCGCGAGCGCGTCGAGAACTAGGGCCGCAGAATCCCTCTGCACGTCAGTCGCGGCTTCGTCGCACAGGCAGGTCTGCGCTATGCGCAACGCCGCGGCCTGGCAGCGACCTTCCTCTGCATGTGCGAGCGCGCTTGCGCACAGCAGCAGGTAGCTCCAGTCGTGTTCGAACGCTTGGTGCTCGTCGCGACGGGTAAAGCGAGCACCAAGCTCAAGCTCGCCGCATGCTGCGTCAATGACAACGCTGTCAGCGCGCTGGCGGAAGCCCGGAACGTCGAGCAGCCAGCCACCAAGGTCACGGAGAGCCACGAGCAACGCCTTCCTTCGCCTTCACACTCTGGGTCAGCCCGAGATGCTCGCGGAACAACTCTCGGAACTTGTCGGCCGAAGGAAACGGCACGAAGAGAAAGTGCATCGAGAAAGCGTCCAGCTCTTCCTCCGCGACGCGTTTCGCGAGGTGGTCCTTCCACTTCGGCAGCGCGGTGACGATCGCGCTTACGATGGTCTTGAGTTCGACCGTGGACGGGCCAGCGGGGTATGCATCGCAGTCAAAGCCAACGAGGCAGAGCCCTCGAAACTCGAGGGAATTGAAGGCCGGGTCATCGGGATTGAGGAACTTTTTGAGCGCGTCCTCCAGGTCGTCGTTGTCCACGTCGAGATGGCGTTGCAGGAGTTGGAGGTCGCGTTTGCTGGCCTCATGATCCTGGAGAAGCGGGGCCAGCGACTTAAGGCAGTCCCGAACGGCGCTGGTGACATCGCCGAAGATCTTGGACTCGCCCCAGTAGAGGAGGAGCTTGCCGGTCTTCTCGTCCACGCCCGCATGGAGGCCATCAGCACCGTGGACGTGCATCCGCGTATTGGTCTTCAGGCTCATCTTGCAGATGAGCTGGGGAAGCCGGAGGACCTTCTCCCCAAGCGCGAACAAAAGGAGTTCACCTCCTTCGCCGCTCTGAACGAGGTCTGTGAACAGCTTCCGGGCCTTGGTGTGGAGCCGAACGACCTTCTGGCTCGAACCTGTGCGATCAGCTTCTTCGCGAGCGGCGCGGTACTCACTGCGTGGAATCGCGTAATCGAGCACATGCTCGGCGACGGCTTCCACCAGCGTCTCGATTCTTGGCCGCCCGTTGCCGTCGAGCTGCAAGCAGTGGCAATGCGCCGTTACCTTGGTCCCCGCGACGACGGCGTGGCTCTCGACGTCGTAGAGCAGCGCACCGAGATCGGTCGGTGTTCCCCGGGCCAGGCGCTTCAGCGCCTCTTCGAGTGCCTCTCCTGTCGTCGGAGTCGAGACTGTCGAAGGAGGCGTGGTCGCGGCATTAGGTGTCCCATCAGCGGTCGTTGTCATGTTGGTCTCCGCCCGCGTCTGGCGCGTCGCTCTTGATCGGTTCCCCAAGCGCGCCGAACGCGATGGGATGGAGGACGGCCGCATCCTCGAAGAGCAGGGCGGCGAAATCGGCCCCTGTCATGCGGCCTCGAAAATGGGCCCAGGTGCCGACGAGCGGTTCCGTGAGCCGCTCCGGGGGGCGTCCGGCGGCCTCAACGCGTGCCGACGCGTGCAGGAGCGCCCATTTCCGGTTGAGAAGTTGGCCATCCGGCAGCTCTCGGAAGTCGAACGTCGCCACTGATTCCTCCCTTGAACTGTCGGTACGCCCGAGTGTCCCGCCCTGGGGCGGGCCCGGGCCCCGAAATGGTATCCCATTCCGTGAATGTTTCGAAAGTCACCCATGCCGAAAATTGCTTTATCATCACCCGCTTACACCTCGCCTTAGGGCGACCCGCCGTACCGTCCCACCCCCGCAGTTAGCTCGTCCCGGACCTCTTGTCGTAGGGAAGCAGGATCAACGACTTCGGCCGTGCCGCCGAACCCCAACACCCAGCTCACCACCTCGACGGTCCCGCGAAGTTCCATTGTCATCTCAACCTCGCCACCGGCTGTCCGTCGAAAATGTTGGGTGGGATGCCAGTGCCGACGCTGGACGTAGCGGGCCACCTTCGGGTCGAACCGGATGCGGACGTGGGTGGGCTCGCCGCGGATCAGGCCGAAGGCCCCTTCGGTGAGCTGCTCCGGGCGGTAGCCGGCGGGGTACTCGAAGCGGTCCCCCTTGAGCCAGTCGACCTCGCGGAAGCCGTCGAGGGCGAAGGTGCGGACCTCGCGGTGGTGGTGGCTGAAACCGGCCAGGTAGAGACCCTTCTTGTAGACGAGCAGGGTGTAGGGATCGAGGACGAAGGTCTTGCGGCCGCCGGAGACGCCCTCGTGGGTGACGCGCAGGCGGTCCTCCCGCAGCAGGGCGGTGATGATGTCGTTCACGTCCTCGAGGCGGCCTTCGTATAGATGCCGCGCCTCGTTCACGTCGAAGACCTTGCGGTCCAGGTTCCGGGCGGCGGCGAAGTCTTTGCGCTTCAGGGTGGCTTCGAGCTTCGCGAAGACCTCGTCGAGGTCCTCCTTGAATCCCGTGCCAGCGAGGAAGTCGAACACGCGGCGGGAGAGGAAGAGCGCGACCATCTGACTGGTGGTCAGGGTGATCGTCCCCCTACGCGCCGTCGGCATGAGGCGCCAGACCTTGCGCTTGCCGACCGTCTCGTCGTACAGCGGCTCGCCCGCCTTCCTGAGGGCGTCGACGTAGCGGATGGCGGTGCGTAGGCTGACGTCGAACCGCTCGGCGATATCGTGGACGGATAGGCCGTCGCCCGACTCGAGCGCGGCGCGCACCTCGAGCAGCCGGCCCGCGGGGCTATACGAATCGGCCTCTGATTTCCTCGGCATCGTCAAGTTTTAGCGCATGTATGCCCGCCTTTGACATGGGTGGGGTCTAGCGTGGCCGGGAAAGGAAACACCCATGCGCATCGACACTCTGGAGGCTTACAACGTCCCCACCGACCTACTGGAGATTTGGCGGACCACCGTTGGGCCCACGCTACTGCCGGTCCAGGAGATGGCCGTCAAGGAGTACGGGCTGTTCTCGGGAGGCAACCTCATCGTCTTCTCTCCGACCTCGTCGGGGAAGACCTTCATCGGCGAGATGGCGGCGGTGAAGGCCGCCCGCGAGAACACCCGCGTCTTCTATCTCGTGCCGCAGAAGGCGCTCGCCGAGGAGAAGTACCGCGAATTCGCGAAGCGGTACTCCAAGGCCGGTATCGACGTAGTGATCTCGTCGAGAGACCGGCGCGAGTTCGATGCGCAGATCTTCGGGCGGCAGTTCCAGATAGCTATCGTGGTCTACGAGAAGCTGCAGACGCTGCTGGTGGCGCAGCCGAATATCGTCCAGGGCGTCGGCCTGGTGATCGTCGACGAGCTGCAGATGCTCACCGACGACGAGCGCGGCGCCGGGCTGGAGCTGTTGCTCACGAAGCTCAAGATGGCGGAGAGCCGCCCCCGGCTGGTCGGCCTGTCGGCGGTGCTCGGAAAAGCGGCGCTGCTGGCCGAGTGGCTGGAGGCGAAGCTGCTCATCGACACGCGCCGTCCGGTCGAGTTGCGCAAGGGCGTCCTGTGCCAGGGCACGTTCCGGTATCGCGAGCACAACAGTGAGCGCGAAGGGACGGAAGAGATCCTGACGCCGCCCACAAAGGATCGCGGGGAGCTGCTCGTCGCGGCAGCGGATACGCTCACCCGGCGCGGCGAGCAGGTTCTGGTGTTCGTGCCGGATCGTGCGACGGCGACGACGCTGGCGCGGCGCCTGGCGACCCGCACCCGCCTGGCCGGCGCGGACGCGGCGCTCGCCCGGTTGCGCGAGGGGGACGATACGCTCGCCCGCGGCGAGCTTCTGGCCACACTCGAGAACGGCGTGGCCTTTCACCACGCGGATCTCACACTCGACGAGCGTGAGATCGTCGAGGAGGGATTCCGCACCGGCGGCGTCCGCGCGATCGTCGCGACGACGACCTTGGCGATTGGCATGAATCTGCCTGCCAAGAACGTCCTTCTCGATGGGCGGCGCTGGAAGATGCTGCGACAGTACGGGCGCTGGTCGCTCGAGGACCTTGCGAAGTCGGAGTACGAGAACATGAGCGGCCGCGCCGGGCGGCTCGCGCTGACGGCTGACTTCGGACGATCGATCCTGGTGACGGCGTCGCCGTTCGAGGCGGATGCTTGGCTGCGCTGCTACATCGGCCGCGAGTTCGAGGCGATCGCGCCGACGCTCAAGGATGCGCCCCTGGAGGACCACGTCCTCGACGTGGTGGCGTCGGGGATGGGGCGATCGCGCGCTCAAATCGCCGAGCTGCTGCTCGCGAGCTTCACCGGCAAGGCGCACTGGAAGGACGCGCTCGGCCGCGACAAGTTTCTGGGCGCGATCGACGAAGCGCTGACGCTCTGCCGAGAGGGTGGCCTCGTCCGCAGCGTCGACGATGACCGTCTGGCGCTGACCCACCTCGGGCGAGCGTGCGCCGCCAAGGGGCTTGGTGTTCGGACCTCGGCGAGGATGGCGGTTTGGGCAGCCGAGGCGCGGGACGCGGCCGTCTCCTCGATCGAGATCCTGACTCTGCTCGGCCTGACCGTCGCCGGGGGCGATGTTTACGTCGCGATGACAAGGCAAGAGGAGCGGCGGGCCGGCTACCGCGCGGACATCCTGAAGCGTGCCCGGGCCCTGGGCGTCGACGGCCGGCCGCTCTTCCGTGGCTTCACCGATGACCGCTGGGCCGCGGAGTACGAGGAGTCGAAGGCGCACAAGAAGACGGCCATCCTGCTCGACTGGATCGCCGAGGCGCCCATCAAGGAGATCGAAGAGCGCTACGACGTCTGGGCCGGCGCGGTCGCCCGTGTCGGCGAGGAGTACGGGTGGCTGTCCGAAGCGCTCGCGGACATCTGCCGCGCCTCGAACTGGCCGGCCGAGGAGGCGGAGAAGATCCGCACGCTGGCTGGGAGACTGGCGCATGGCGTGGAGGCCGACGCTCTGCCGCTCGTTCGCTTGCGCATTCCGCGCCTGGGCCGTGCCCTTGCGGGCCGGCTTCGAACCGCGGGGCTCGTCCACCTGGACGACCTGGGGCGCGCGACTCCTGACCTCCTACGGAAAGCGATCGGGCGCCAGAAGGTAGCCGACGCGCTCTGGACACGCCTGCACGAGGAATCGGAGTCGGACAGCTCGGGCTCGGCGGACCAGGCCTCGCGCGGCCAGCTCGTCCTCCGCGATGGTGAGGGCCCGCTGGATGGCGCAGGCCCTCACCCGCCAGCTACCGGAGACGGCGGAGCGCCCGCGTTACTGGTCGACTTGCAGGCGAAGCGAGTCGTCTGCCACGGCATCGAAATCCCCACCGCTCCGCCCAACCACCTGCAGCGGCAGGCCCTCCTGTACCTGGCGGCGCTCGCCGCGCACCCGCGTACGCCGATGACCGACGTCGATCTCGCGGCGGCCGCGGCGGAAATTGCCGGGCGAAAGGATCGTCCGATCCCGCCCGACCTCAAGGACCTCCGGTACAAGATCGTCCGGCCGTTCCGCCTCAAGCTGCGCGGCACTCCCCACGCGCAGGTCGCGGAGACGCTGATCGAGACGACGCCCGGCGGACTGCGCCTCGACGTGACGGGAGGAATCGCCCTCAGGCGAGTGGGCGACCCCGCAGTGTAGGGAGTGAGCCGGTCGGCCGGACCGATTCGAGTTGACCTTCCGTCGAAAGCACGGGTGAGTGGCGCTGCACGCCCATACTTGAGCCCACGCAAGTGCGGCCCGCATCGTGCGCTAACACGACCGGACCGCGTGGGCTCGCCCCTTCCTAGAAAGGAGCTCACCATGACCCCTGTATCACGGCCGACCGTGCGCTGCACGCGCTGCCAAGCCTTCGGCGTCCTCCCGCACGGAGGCGTCTGTCCCATCTGCGAGGGCGGCGGCGAGCTGACGCGCCTGATCGTGCCACTCAAGATCGTCGCCGCCGTCGACCTGGTTCCCATGCCCGACATGTCCTTCAAACGACTGGCGGTCCTGCTGTCCGAGGAGATCGACGATGGTCGCGTCCTCGTGCGCGGCGTGACCGATCAGGGAATGGGGCTGCTGGCGTCGCTGCCGGCGGCCCGATTCCGCGAGATCGCGCACGTGGAGTTCGCAGAGTCGGGGACGGGGTGGTGGGCGCCATGAAGGGGAGCGCAGCACCCCACCGTCCGGACCGCGCCGCCGGAAGCGGTGCCCGAGTCTCGGCCGCGCTCCAGCGCTGGCCGGCCCGAAACTACTTCGCCGACCTGCAGCCGCGATCGAAGGAGGTCCACCCGATCGACGAGCTGATGGACAGCCATCCCGAAGTGCGTCGAATCAGGCGGCGGGTCAGCCGGTTTCTGGCGCGCGTCCAGAAGCACGCGCCGGTCGACGACTTGCTCGACTTCGAGGCGGAGAGGAACTTGCTGGACTGGACGCGGGTGGAGACCGCGTACAACCTGGGCTTCGAAGGCGGGCTCGTTCTGGGGCGGGCCGAAGCTCTGGGGAGGGCGGCGCGGCGCGCGGGCGATCGCGACGAGCGGCTGCTGCTCGGCGACCTGCGGGCCGCCCTCGCGGGCACCCGGGCGTCGCCGGTTCGAATCGAGGCGCTGCTGCTCGAGCTGGCCTGGGCGTTCGCGCTGGGCGGTGGCCCGCCGGGCGGGGGCGAAGCGATCGTGCCGCGCCGACGAACGTGACCGAGCGAAGACCAAGAAGACACGCGCCCGGGCGTCAGGGCGCGTGTCTTCCCTCGGCCGGAGGCAGAAGGTCAGGCCGCCGCGAGCTCGACGCTGCGGTGCCGCTCGATCGCGGCGACCAGCTCAGCCTTCCGCTCTGCAGGCGCGGTCGCGATGACGGACCGGGCGCACGCCTGGTAGCGATCCCAGGACTTCTGCAACCGGGTGAGCGGGTCCTCGCCGGCCCGCGCGGGTCGCGAAAGGCCCCAGAACACGTATCCGTTCTGGGCACCTTTGACCTCGAGGTCGGCGGCGGCAGCGGTGGCGGCCGCGGACAGCGAGCGATACAGCTTGCCGCCGTACCGGATACCATCGGTCTCGACTGTGCACTCGCACCGGGTGTTGCCCTGCCGGTCGACCTTGCGCAGGACGGTGCCAGGATTCGGCAGCCGCGGATCGCGCGCCGGGTTCGGGGCGACCGCGGCCGACCCTTTCTGCGACCGCGGTGCCTGGCCTCGCTTGGCTCGGATCGACGCTTCGGCCTCGCCGGTAGCCTTCGACGCCGCGTCTGATGTAGCGGACCGGCGGTTCTTTGCCGCTAGGCGACCGGGCGTCTTCCCGTTCTTCTTTTGCGTTGCCTTGGTTCCCGTTCCCTTCTTCGTGGGCATCGTCGTCCTCCGCGTTGAGTGCCTGAGTTGTCTATCGCTCGTGAGTCGTCGAGCGACGGTGACGACACATGCGCTCTGGTCGCGCGCGAAAGCCAGAAGAATCTGAGGCTGATTCGCGACCGGCGACTCCTGCCGAGCTTTCGCGGAGTTGTCGGAGACTCCGCTCCGCTCTAGGTCGGCACTGTCAGGTCGCCGGCGGCGACCGAACCGGCGACTGGCGGCGACCCGGGGCGACCGCCGGCGACTCGAGAAGCGACGGGAGGCGACGAAAAGCGACCGGCGTGGCGACCCCAGGAGACGCCCGGTCTGGCATCTAGGGACGCGATGTCGAGCGACGAGTTGGACGTGAGGTGTTCGAGGTGCGGGAAGCTGCTCGCCAAGGCGCGAGACGGCCTGCTCGTCATCCAGCGCGGCGACCTGCGCGCAACGTTCGACGGCCAGTTCCGCGCATCTCTGACATGCAGCCGGCCCGGCTGCGGCCACGAGAACGTCGTGGTCGTCGTGTCACAAGGCGCTCGCGCCTCCGCTTTTCGCAAGTAGCACCAGCACGCCCAAGCAACATCAATCAGAGCGCCAGACGCCTTTCCATCCCATTCGGCCATCAGAGCGCGCGACGCCGGCCGGGAAAGGCCGTCGTCCATGCGCTCAAGTTGGGAAGAGATTCGTCGCGGGCTCCTCCAGTGGATCGAGAGCCGAGAAGCCGTCGCCACTTTCGAACGCCTCGCCACGCGCGCGCCCGCGCTGGAGCGGTTCTCGCGTCCGGGCGCGCTCGTCGATGCCGTAGCGAAGACTGCCGACCTCGTCGCCAAAGACCGAGTGCTGGCGGCGCTGATCACCGCGACGGGCGCGCGCGAGACGCGCCGCCTATCGCAGGCGCTTCTGTTGCTGTGCCTCTGGCCGGGGCTCGACGCCATCTTCCACCGGCGCATCATCTTCTTCCGGCGCGACCCGCAGGAGCTCGCGGCGGAGATCGTCGATCGGTTCACCCGGTGCGTGCACCGGCTCGATCTCCGTCGCGTCAACCGCATCACCGCCACCCTCGTCCGCAACACCGAGCGAGATCTGGTGGACGCACGACGGAAGGAGAGCGCTGTTGAGACCCGCGCCGTCGAGCTGCCGGCCGAGCTCCCTGAGCGACGAGAAGGTCAGGCTTCCGAGTCTCCCTTCGGGGTGCCCTGTGGTCGCTGGGACGCGACCGCGATCGCCGGGCTGAGGTCCTGGCTCTCGCGCGCGGTTGGAAGGGACGCCGACCTGGTGATCGAGGCGATCCTGCTCGAGAAGAGCGGCAGCGAGCTGGCGCGATCCTTCGGCCTCTCGCCGGTGGCTGCACGGAAGCGCCTCGGCCGGGCCCTCGCTCGGGCCCGCCACGCCTTTCGGGCCGACGGTTCGTCACAACCAGCGGCGGACGCCCGCTTTTGCTGACCGATGAACACGAAAAACGACGAGCCGCCCTGCACGGTGTCCGACGACTTCGTCCGCTTGCCCGGACTCTTCCGTCGCTGGGAGTTCGAGCAGGTCATCGAGGGCAGCGACGAGTTCCACATCAGCGCGGCGGGCGCCACGGAGGACGGGACCGAGCTGTTCATGGTCTACCACCGCGAGCGTCCGCTCGTTCCGGCCGTGGCGGGAGACGAGCGATGAGTGGCGAGCTGATCTGGTCGGTCGAGGTGGCGATCATTCGCGGTCCGGGCGATGGCGAGCAGAGCGCCCCTGTTGAGACGCCGACCAGGATCCGCTACTGCGACATCTGCCGGTGCTGGGGCGCCCTCGGCACGACGCACATGTGCTGGCGCAACTGGCACAAGCGCTTGTCGGACCTACTGATGGAGCTCACGCGGGATGGGCGGCGATGAAGATCTACATCGCGGCTCGGTACGACCGCCGGTTCGAGATGCTTGGCGTGGCGGCCGACCTGATGCGAGCCGGGCACGAGGTCACGTCCACTTGGATCGAAGGCGGACGAGGCAGCGAGCCGGAGCTGGTCGCCGCCATCGAGGACATCGCCGATCTCGGTCGCGCGGATTGCCTGGTGACGTTCACAGAGCGACCGGAGCGCAACGTGGCCTGGGCGGCGCGCGGCGGCCGGCACGTCGAATTCGGGATCGCGCTCGCGACGGGCAAGCGGCTGTGCCTCGTCGGGCTCCGCGAGAACGTATTCCACCACCTGCCGCGGGTCGAGATCTACGCGACGGTGCCGGACTTGATCGAGGGGCTCGCCTGGCCGCCGA
This sequence comes from uncultured Myxococcales bacterium, assembly GCA_964546845.1. Lineage (GTDB taxonomy): Bacteria > Myxococcota_A > Polyangia > Fen-1088 > Fen-1088 > JADGRB01. The sequence continues at coordinate 15,980 of CAZJMY010000424.1, forward strand.
GGGTGCGGTCGTGACCGCCTGGGGAGTGGCGCCCGCGCGTGGGCGGTTCCGGATCTGCGGCGTGTGTGGCGCCCGACTGGCCTTCGCGGAAGTCGGGCGCGCGGGCGCCACTCCCGAGGCGGAACGCCGCCTCCTCGACGCCATCCAGCAACACTTGACCGCGTCGGCGTCGTGCCGCGACGCCAGCACGTTCTCTGGCGGCGTCATCGCCGCTTGTCGTTGTGAACGGCCGCTGACCTTGCCCCGTGAAGAGGGCCTCGTGTGCGCGCGCTGCGAGGGCCTGATCGCGCCCGAAGTCGGGGCTGCCCTGAAGAGCGCGCCCGGCAGACGTCGCTCAACCCGAGGTTCGAGATGAAGATGGATTCGGTCCTGATGTGCGCCGGATGCGGAGCGCCGACACCGCACGTGTTCGCCGGACGACGGCCGCAGGCCCGCGAGCACGGCGAGCTGCCGTTCGCCGACTGCATCTACGAGTGCCGGGCCTGCGGCAGAGAACGCGCCTGGGGAAATGAACCGCGCGTGGAGACCGCCCTGGGACGACGGTTCGTCGCCGAGGAGTTGGCGCACGCCCTTGATGAGCACGGCATGCGCCGCACGCGGTGCCCATCGTGCGACGGGAGAGGGCTCGAGTGTCACAGGTGCGATGACGATGGCGAAACGTGGATGTTCGACACGCTCGACTCCTGCGGAGCCACCTGCCCGCTCGCCGGGCTCGAGAACGCGGTGGACGAGTGATTCCTCCGATCTTTCCCCCTCCCAGAGAAACCGGGGACACCCGGTACAGCGGGGACGGCGCCATGCAACTCCGCGGATTCAGGCGCTCGCCCGCTACTGGGCGCGTCCCCGGTTCAGCCGCAGACCGGGGACGGCGACCGGGGACAGGCGAGCCGGAGGCGCCGTGACGGTCCACGAGATCCTCGCGCGACTCGAACGCGTCTCGAAGACGACCGCCGGGTGGACGGCGCGGTGCCCGGCTCACGAGGATGGGCGACCGAGCTTGAGCATCGCAGCGGCCGAGGACGGCCGCGTCCTGCTCCGGTGCTTCGCGGGCTGTGACGTGGCGGCGATCGTGGCCGCGCTTCAGATTGAGATGCGCGACCTGTTCCCCGAGCCAGTGCCGGGCGGCGCCGGGATCGATGCGTCGTCCACCGAAGCCAGCGTCGTCCCCGCGACGAAAGTCACGGCGGTGGCATCGTGGCTCCGGCAAGCGCGATCGCTTCCCGATGAAGAGATCGCTCGCCTCTTCGGCGCGGTCACGCGAAGTGGACACGCCGTCGTGTTCCGGTACCAGGACGGCGCCGGTCGTGTCCTCTACGACAAGTTCCGGCAGCTCGGCGATCGGAAGGTGTTCTGGCGAATGCCGCGCGGTCGGCCAAGCGCCCTCTACGGTCTGGCCAACCTTCCGAGAGATGACCAGCGCCGGGTAATCGTCGTCGAGGGCGAGCTGGATCTTCACGCTCTTCACGCGGTGGGCATCCAGGCGGTCGTCTCAGTGCCTGACGGGGCCGGCTCCCGAATGACGGCAGAGTTGCTGAAGCCGCTCGCCGGCTACAAGCAGGTCATCATCGCGACGGATGCCGACGACCCCGGCGAAGAGCTCGCGCGCCGCCTGCGCCAGGAGCTGGGTGACCGCCGCTGCCGCCGGGTCGTGTTTCGGGACGGTGAGGTCTTGTTCAAGGACGCGAACGACGCGCTCAAGGCGGGCTGGACACGTGAGAAGTTCGAATCGGTGATGGGGCCGCTTGCGCGGGAACGCGAGGGCGATGCTACCGAGACCGTCCTCGTGGCGGGAGACGACGACACCGAGGGCCCCTACCGTCTGATCGACGGTCAGATCTGCCGGCTTCGCCACGACCGCGAGGGGAACGAGCTGGTGCAGGTCCTGGCGAACTTCGACGCGCGCATCTTCGAAGAGGTCGCCTACGACGACGGCGCCGAGGTCGTGCGGGCGTTCAAGCTCCGGGGCCGGCTCTCGACCGGAACGCCGCTCGCCGACGCCCGCGTGACCGCCGGCGAGTTCAACGGCATGAGCTGGGTGACGAGCGCCTGGGGCGCCCGCGCGCTCGTGTCGGCCGGCGCCGGCGCGCGTGACCACCTGCGCGCCGCCATCCAGGTTCTGTCGCAGCCGACCGAACGCCATGTCTTCCGCCATACCGGCTGGCGATTTCACGAGGGGCGGTGGGTCTACCTGTTCCAGGGCGGCGGCGTCGGCGTGGAATCCCTGACGGTCGAGCTCGACCCACCCCTCGACCGCTTCATCCTGCCTCCCGTGACCGAGAACCTGCGCGACGCCGTCCGGCTCTCGCTTCGGATTCTGGACGCCGCGCCGGCGTCAGTGGCCATCCCTCTCCTCGCCGCCACGTACGGGGCGCCGCTCTCGTTCATCACCAGCCCCGATTTCGCGCTCTGGATGGTCGGTCCGACGGGAAGCTTGAAGTCCGAGCTGGCGGCGCTCGCTCAGCGTCACTTCGGCAACTTCGACCGCAAGACGCTTCCCGGAAGCTGGACGTCGACGGAGAACGCGCTCGAGGCGAGGCTGTTCACGGTCAAGGACGCCGTCGCGGTCATCGACGACTACGCGCCCAACGCCGACTCGCGTGCGCAGCAGGAGCTGGAGAAACGCGCCCAGAGGATCATCCGCGGGATCGGAAATCGTGCATCGCGTGGCCGCTTGCGCGCTGACCTTTCGCAGCAGCCTGACCGGCCTCCGCGCGGTCTTGTCATCTGCACCGGCGAGGACCTGCCCTCCGGCCACTCGATCCAAGCACGCCTGGTCATCGTCGAGATCGATCGGGAGCGCCTGAACCTGAACGTCGTGACCGAGCTGCAGGCCAGCGGGAATCGCCTGTCGCACGCGATGCGCGGTTACATCGAGTGGCTCCAACCGGTGATCCCCCACCTCCAAAGGGAGCTGCCGGCCCGTCAGGGCCGCCTCCGGAGCGAGCTGTACCAGATCGGTTCCCACCTGCGGCAGGCCGACGCCCTCGCGCACCTCCGAGGCGCGTTCGATCTCCTGCTCGAGTTCGCCGATGACGTCGGCGCCATCGACGGCGCCCGCGCCGCCGAGCTGCGGGCGACGGCACGCCAGACCCTATGGCGAATCGGAGAGGCGCAGAGCAACGTGCTCCGCGACCTCGAGCCGGTCGAACGCTTTGTAACGGTCCTGGGTACGCTGCTCGAGCAGCGCCGCATCCAGCTCGTCGAAAAGGGAAGCTCGCCCCGCGCCGACGACGTCGAGGCCATCGGCTGGTACGACCAGGACTACGCCTACCTGCTCCCCGAAGCCGCCCGCCGCCGTGTCGCCACCTTCCTCCGCGAATCCGGCGAGACCTGGGCCCACAGCGCCCACGCCCTCCACAAGGCGCTCGTCCGCAAGGGCATCGTGATCCCGGGCCCCGATGGCCGCCCCGAGATGCAGGTCCGGGTCGGCGACGGCAAGCGCCGCGTCCTCCGCCTTCGACTCGGCGTCCTCCGCGGCAGGCCCGTCCCCGCTTCCGTCCCCGGCTTGTCCCCGGTCTCGGGCGAAACCGGAGACACCGGTGATCCTGAGAATCCCCCACAACATCCGGCGGATACGGAGGCCACGTCTCCACTGTCCCCGCTGTCCCCGGTCTCGGAGGGGAGGTACCCCAACGACGAAGACTGAGCGGCCTGATACGTTCCCGCCATGAAGACGGTTAGTTCCGACCGGATCCGCGAGGTCGTGTGTGCTTCCGCTGAGGAATTTGTCGAGGCGCTCTCTAGCATGACCTCGCCTTGGGCCGGATCCCGGGATCGCTGGTGCTTTCGCGGCCTGCCCGATGATGGATTCGAGTTGCTGCCCTCGGCCCTGCGAGCCCAAAAGCCGGCCTCGCTTGGATACACCCACGCGCCGATGAACGGCATCCAGCGAACCGGCAGAGAACAGATGAGGGCCGAGTTTGAACGACTGCATGAGTTCTACTGGACTGCCGACGCACAGGGACTAGTCATTCCCGAGGACGGGCAATTGCTGCGCACGCCGGAGGGCTGGCGCGAGCTCAAGAAGCGGCTCGCCAAGCGAGCTTGGCCACCCGACAATTTGTTGTCGATGCTCGCCCTCGCGCAACACTCGGGGGTTGCCACGCGGCTGCTCGACTGGTCCGATAGGCCATTGATCGCCGCGTATTTCGCGGCATCTGGCGCAGCTCAGGGCTTCGCGAAGAAGGAGCCTCGTATAGGACCGTTTCTTAGTGTCTGGGCTCTCGATCTTGACTGGACCGTGTACCACGCGTGGCCATCCACCGCGCGGGGCGGCATGCGGGTCTATGTGGTTACTGCGCCGCGCGCGACGAACAGCAATCTCCATGCGCAGGGAGGTCTCTTCACAACAGATCCCATTCGGGTTACCGACTTTGGTCGGCCGGTCAGATCGGATCCCGTCGACGCGCTCGTAAGACGGAAGGCTCGGCGGTCACGCGGTCCGGACATCATGGCCCACATCACGGTGCCAGCGGTTGAGGCCGGAAGCGTTCTCCGCCGACTCCACTCCCAAGGGATTAGCGCCGCATCCGTATATCCCGGCTTTCGTGGCGTCGCCGATACCCTTACGGAAAGAAGCCTCTGGGACAAGCGGGAGCGAGCAAGCTACTGGTTCTGGTAGGAACTGACTTCCTCATTGGTTGGCTCCCCATGGTCGTCTCGGGTGCTCGGCGCGGACTTTGATGGATCATTTGGACTCGAGGCACCGCGCGCGCCCAAGGAGGCCGTGATTGCTTTTTGTTCGGTATTGCCGTCGCTGACGATCTCGGCATCAGCGACCTCCTCCTCGAGGTTCAGCATCTCGCCCACCACGCGCATGAATGGCTCTGCGGCGATTCGGGGGATCCGCCGCAGGTCAACGCCGTCCTTCACGGCGTTGCCGAAGGCTAGGAACGAGATCGAGGAGAAGTTGGCGTCGCGGATGGCGGCGTAGAGGCGCTCGGCGTACTGGATGGGGTCGGGGCGGCTCATGGTGGACCTCACTTCTTGGGTTTGCGGGTTGATGGGAAGGCGACACCGGTGGCTTGGGCCATCGCGCGCAGGAACGATTCCTCGGCGCCCGGATCCTGGTCGAGGAGGCACGGGCCGGCGCCGGAGCTGCCCGGCGCCTCAGGCGCGGGCGGCGGGTCGTCGAGCGACGACTGCCACTCCTTGTAGAGGCGGCGAACCTCAGCGGGCGTGATGCGCAGGGCGCTGACGATGTCCTTGAGCTCGCCGCCCTGGTCGAACATGCGGAAGGCCTCCGCGGCCACGTCGCCGGCCGTCTTCAGGCCGCGCACTCCGCGGAGGGCGGCCGCGCGGATCACGTCGGCGGGGTCGTAGCGCCAAGCGCCGGAAGCGTCGCGCGACGGGCGCAGGTCGCCGCGGAGGCGCATGTGGTGGACTGCGGTCACGCCGACGCCGAGCTGGCGGGCGACCTGCGAGCGCGTGAGCCCGTCGGGCTGCGGGCGTCTCGAATCCGACGGCTTCGCGGTGGCCATGGTTTCGCCATGACAGTCGCTCTGTCGGCGAAGAAGTCCAGAACGGCGACGCGTCCGAAGACGGGGGCAGGAGACGGGTGGCAGAGACGGCTTCGGGGCGGATTCATGCGTTCGAACGCGAAGCACGGCACCTTGGGGGCGTGAAGGCAACGGGTCCCGCGGGGCGGGGCCGCAACGCCGCGCGCGGGGCGCCGCGGGGAGGACCCGATCCGATGATGAATCTCTCGCTCGACAAGATGAAGAAGTTCACCTCCGAGATCCACGCGCTGAAGACCAAGCACGAGAAGGCCATCCAGAAGACCAACGACGTCATCGAGCAGGGCGTGGACGCCACGCTCGCGAGCGCGACGGCCTTCGGGCTTGGCATCTGGCAGACGCGCTCGGACCACCAGAAGCTGCTCGGTGTGCCGGTCGACCTCGCGGTCGGCCTGGCGGCGCACGCGGCCGGCTTCATGGGGATGGGCGGGAAGGCGGCGCCCTACCTCCACTCGGTGGCGAACGGAGCGCTGGCGGCGCACTTCCACACGGTGGGACGCGGCGTCGGCAAGGAGATGCGGGAGAAGGCGGGCCTGGCGCCCGTCGCGATGAGCGGAGAGGGCCCGGCGGAAGGGGGTTCGAACCTCTCCGACGACGCGCTGCTGGAGATGGCGCGCCGCCGCGGGTAGCCCGCGGGCGCGGCACGGCCGGCACGCACCACAACTGCAACCGCCACCGGCTCCGGCCGGTGTGCTGAAAGCGAAGGCAGACCATGAGGTACGACGAGAGCAGCGGCGACGAGATCCTCGGCGCCGACGAGATCCTGGGAGCGGACGAGATCCTCGGCGCCGACGAGGTCCTGGCGGGCGGTGGCGAGGAGAGCGCGGGGGATGAATCGAGCGGCGACGAGAGCGCCGGCGACGAGTCGAGCGGCGACGAGCTGGTCGGCCTGCGCCTCTTCCGGCGCAAGAAGCGGAAGGGGACGCGGAAGGTGCCGAGCCCGATCGTGCAGAGCCGTCTCGCCCAGCAGGGCGTGATCGTGAAGACGCAGGGGTACAGCAAGGGGCGGAGCCAGTCGCTCGGCTTCGAGTTCCTCGCCATCCAGCCTGGAGCGACGGTCGACGTGCCGGCGAACCCGCAGGTGCTGTTCAAGCCGAAGCGGCTGGTCTACACGGGGCCCGTCGCGACCTTCGTGATCCAGGACGTCAAGATCGGCCGATCCAGCCAGTTCGTCGCGTCGGGCCCGCAGTCCGCCGACGCGTACCCGCCGACCTCGACGGTCGACAACATGGAGCTGGATACGGCGCGCCCGGGCGTCGTGATCACCCTCCGCATCCAGAACATCAGCGGCGTGGCGGCGGACTTCCGCGCCACGATGTTCGGCCAGGTCGCGGAGTAGGCCCTCGAGCCCGCCGGCGCTTGGGCCCTGCGCCGGCGGGCCTCGCAACGACGAGGGCCTGCCCCGAGGAGAAGAGAAAGGAGCGCTCTCGCGATGGCCATGCCCCCGATCGTCGTCGTCGCCGATCTCTTCGCCCGCCGCGGCGACGAGAAGGACCGCGTGCGATCCGAGCAGTCGCTGCTGCTCCTCATGGAGGCGATGTGCGCCATCAACCTGCTGCACCTGCGCCAGCGGCGCTACCCGAAGCTCTACGAATCGGGCGTCGTCTACCGGCGCGAGGACCGCACCGAGAACTGGCTCGACATCCCGCACGTCATCAAGGCGGGCTGGGGCGACTGCGAGGATCTCGTCTTCTGGCGCGTGGCCGAGCTGCGGCACCAGAAGATTAAGGCGGCGCCCTTCGCGAAGTGGCGGCGGGTAAATGGTGTCTACAAGTACCACGCGCTCGTCCGGCGGTTCGGACCGGGCCGAGACCACTTCGGCCGCATGGTGAAAGCCAAGGCCTGGCTCGAGGATCCCTCGCGGCGCCTCGGCATGAACGGTCCGGGTGACGACGGGCGCGGCATCCATGACGACTACGTGCGCGCGGCGCAAGGAGCGGCGTCGTGATCGCGCCTGCGAAGGCGAATCCGCTCGTCGACTTCGTCAAGCAGTCGATGGACCTGGAGGACGCCGCCGAGATCGCGCGTCGCGCGGACGTGCTCGAGGGCATGGGCTACGAGCGGACGGCCAGCCACTTGCGCGAGCACGCGTCGCGGGTCCGCGTGGGTGTTCCGCGCCGCCGCGCCATGCCGGTGCTTCGATCGCCGATCCCTGAGGCTTCCGACGAGCAGTGGGCGCGGTTCGTGCGCCTGATGCAGGTCGGCGATGTCGCCGCGGTGACGCCCACCGGACAGGTCGGCGTCTTCCAGACGCGCCTGAAGCGACTCGAGGATCTGGGCCTCGTGAGCGAGGTCCGGCGCGTCCAGCACGCAGGCGCCGCTCCGAGCTGGACGGCGACGTTCCGGCCGCCCCTCACGCTCGCGCGCCTCCTCTCCGACGTGATGCTGCAGTACCGGATCTTCGTCGTGAGCATGAAGCGGTACCGCGACGAGGTGCTCGCGCGGCACCGCGACGCGATCGGGAAGGTTCTCGAGGGCAAGCCCGCCACGCTCTCCGGGCTGATGGCCGTCTCCCAGCACGCGGGCCCGGCGCTCGGCTCGTGGATCGCGAGCGAGGCCGATCGAAAGCGCTTCAAGCAAACGACCGCGGCCTACGGCCGCACGACGGGGGTGTTCTGATGAACGCAGGTGCGCGAAAGCCGATCGACGGCGCGTTCCGGAGCTGGTCGGACGGACGGTGCGTCCACCTGGTCGTCCAGTTCACTGGCGGCAACCTCGGGCGCAGCCCCGTGACCATGCACGCCAAGACCGACCTCGTGCCGGCGCGCGCGGCGGTCCGCCGCCGGTTCGTCACGAGCGGCTACACCGAGCTCGCCGGCGATCCGATCGCGACCGAGGCGATGGCCACGCGGGTCGGCCTGTTCAGCGCGTTCCGGCGCATTGGCCGCGCGGCCAAGGGCGCGGCGCTCCTCGCCACGGCGCCGGTCCGGACGCTGGGCGGCGCCGGGGTCAACGTCCTCAAGACGACCGGCAACCTCGCCAAGGGGATCGAGGCCACCACCGCGATCCCCGAGTACCTGACGCGGCCTCTCGCGTGGCGCCCGGGGCGGAAGAAGGGCGGGCCCGCAGCTGCGGCACCCGCCGGAGACCGCGCGCCAGACGCCGAAGCGAATCAACCCGAGGAGGAGGAACCCATGAGCGAAGAATCGAGCGGCGCCGCCGCAAAGCCAAAGGCCGATCAGGTGCGAAAGGCGTCGTCGCTGCTCCGGCGCGCCGCCTTCAGCCCGAAGTCGGCCAAGCACGTCACCAACATCGCCAAGGCCGCCGCCGCCGGCCATCCGGGCGCGCTGGTCGCGCACGCCGCGATCGCTCAGGCGCGCAAACAGCAAGCGAGGCCGCCGGCGTCCGCCGCTGCGCTGCCGCCGATGCTACGGCCGCTCCGCTCGGCGTCGTTCACCTCCTGGGCGCGGGGGGCCGCGTAGGCGAATCATGCGCGGTCGCTACGAAAGGAATCCGGGTCGGATCGTCGAGCTGAGCGTCGGCGGCGCCCAGGACGTGCTGGATCTTCGCTGGCGGGACGAGATCGCGCACGTCATCTGCGTGACGCTGGTCGGCCCACCGCGCGCGAGCGCAGACCTCGTCAATGCAGCCGCGTGCGTCGCCTTCGTCCAGTGGGGCGCCGGCGAAGCGGAGGCGGAGGCCGAGATTGACTTCGGCCTCGGCGGCGTGGTGTTCACGCTCCCGGCCAGCTCGATCCGGATCACCGCCGCATACGAGGACAACTTCTCGGGCTCGGAGTCTGCGCCGCCAGTGCGCGTGGGCGCGTTTGCGTCGGTCGGGAGCGGCGCGCGGGTGTCAATGCTGACCCGTACGCGCTTCCAAGGATCGACGGTCGATCCGGCCGCCGTCGTCGACTTCGAGGTGCCTCCGTTCGCGAAGGCGGTGCGGGTGCTCGGCGGCGACCAGGCGACGCGCGCGCTGCGGCTCGAGCTCTTCAGCAACACCGGCGGCGCGCCCGTCTATGTCGTGCCGATCCCGGCCGGCGCGGACGCACCCCTCGTCGACCTTTCGCCCGACATCACGACCGTCAGGATGACCAACACGGGCGCCGCCCCCCTGCCCGCGGGCGCGCGCGCCATCTTCCAGCTGGGGATCTGATGGAGGTGCCCAAGATCATGATCTCCGCGGCCTGGGACCCGGTCATCGAACGGTTCGCCGGACACGTGCCTGTCGCGTTCATTCGCGCGCTCGTTCACGGAGAGTCCGGCGGCGACTCGCAGAAGGAGAACCCCGTCAGCCACGCGGCCGGGCTTCTGCAGATCACCGACATCGTCCGCAAGGACTGGAACGCGGCGCACCCCGACGCGCCGGTCAGCCGCACGGACCTCTTCGACCCCGAGACGAACGTTCGCATCGGGGCCGCCCTCCTCAACCGCATCGTCCAGACCTACCGGCGTCACCGCACGCTGGCGCCGGACTGGCGCTCGCGTCGCTATGCGGAGCTCGTGGCGCTCGGCTGGAACGCCGGCTACAGCGATCGCGGTGGCGTCGGTCTGGCGGTCGGCGAGCTGGAGGCGGCGGGCGCTCGGCCCGATGACGTGACGGTCGACTCAGTGGCTGCCGTCGCCGCAGGGCTCCCGAAGGCCTCGCGCTTCGTCGCGCTTCCAGCGCGCGTCGCGTACGCCAAGGCGGTCGCCGACCTGTACCTGGGGAGCCGGCGCGCGCCGGTCGTCGCGTCGCGCGGCAGCGCCGTGGGGCCGGTCGTCGTCGCAGCGCTCGGCGCGTTCGGTCTCGCCCACTTCGGACGCAGGGGGTCCGCATGATCACGGTGAAGCAAGTCGATCAGCTGGTGATCGGTGACGACGCCGTCGCCGCGCGTCTCTGGCCGCGCCTGGGCCCGAAGGTTCGCCAGGCGTACACCGCGGATCGTGACGGGTGGGTGGGGCTGCGGCGGAAGGTAGAGGCCGGTGAGACGCTGCCCGCGTCCACGCTCGCGGCGCAGCACAAGGTGTTCTCGGGGTGGGCGCGGGCTCTTCGCGCGGCTTCGACCCGGCCCAGGCAAGCCGCTGCGCGATCGAGCGGTCGGCCGGCAGGCGCGGCTGCGACCGCCCCGCTCAGGCCCACCGCCGCGGCGATCAGGCCGATGGCCACGGCGGTCGTGCCGCCGGTCGCGGCCGCCAGTCTGTCGTCGGTCCCCGCGCTTCCCAAGCCCACCGCAGGAGCCGGCACCGCCGTCGCAGGAGGCCTGCTCCTCGCCGGCCTCGTCGCCGTCGCCGCACGGAGGAAGCGCGCATGAGCAACTTCTACGAGAGCGGGGTGAGCGAGGTCAGCGGCCGTCTCTTCTCGGTGCTTTCGCCGTCCGCCATCAAGCAAGAGATCGACTCGGTCGACCTCTATATCCGCCGCATCGACGGCGACGTTCAGGGGCACAAGGCGAAGGTGGCCGACCTGCTCCGGGACTGGCACCTCTTCGTAGAGGAGTGGACCACGTTCCGCGACGGCGCCGGCTGGTTTGCGCGGACGACGGGCGCCACCTACGACAAGGCGCTCGACTTCCGAAAGCGAGCCGACGCCTGGGACGAGCTCGTCCATCGGCGTGGGGCCTCGACCGCGCCGGTGGGACCAACGCCGGCGCCCGCCCCCAAGGGCGACCTCATCGGCCCCCTCGTGAAGCTCGCGGGCATCGGTCTCGCCGCCTACGTCGGCGTGAGCCTCATCCAAATCTACAAGCAGCGGGAGGTTCGGTATGTCGAACGACCTGGAGCGTGATTCCGCGTCGTACGACCGGATCCGCAAGTGGTTGGCTCGGACGCTCGAGGGTGAGGGCGTGGATCGGCTGGTCATCCGGCACGACACCGGCGCCGAGGTGGCGACCATGCGCGGCGAGGAAGGCGGACCGTTCGAGAGCAAGGACGGCATCGTAGACGAGCTCGCCACCGCCATCGCCGATCGGGTCTTCGAGGACGCAATCGGCCTCGGCGGCGTCCAGCGCTACATCGCCACGGCGTACGGCCTGGACAAGGTCGTCGCGCGGCTCACGTTGCGCGAGAACGCCGACGCGTCCGGGGCCGATCGGCAGCCGGGCGATCCCATCGACAGCGAGCCGCCCACGGAGCGGGGCCTGCTCACGCAGACGATGCGCCACCTCGAGATCAGCGAACGCACGCACGCGACGGTCGTCGCGAACATCTTCGCGATGCAATCGCGGATGCTCCGCGAGAAGGACGAGCGTATCGCGCACCTCGAGGACCGGCACTGGGAGACGGTGATCGCCGCCGAGCAGCTCGTCAGCGACCACCACCGCCGCCAGCTCGAGAACCGAGCCGCCGACCAGAAGGCCGAGGCGATGCGCGAGGTGGTGGGCACGTTCCTGCAACTCGCGCCAACGGCCATCAACAAGATCGCCGGTCGTCGCGTGCTGCAGGAGAAGACGTCGCCGGCGCTGGTCGGCCTGCGCGCGCTGGTCGGCACCTTGAAGCCCGAGCAGCTCGAAGCGCTGAAGTTCGTCCTGACTCCCGCCCAGCTCGAGAACTTCAGCGAGATCGTCACCTCCGAGGTGGCCGACGAGGAGAACAAGACCGCCAGCCGATAGGAGCGCCCGCCATGCCCAACACGTTCACCGCTCTCGACGTCCCCATCAACGACGGCTCCGGCGTCCCCTTCATCACCCGGGACCTCGGCCGGCCGAAGACCATCGTCTTCGCCGGGCCCGTCCTTGGCCGCTACATCGTCGAGGGCTCGAACGACGGCGGCAGCAACTGGGACATCCTGGTCGACGACAGCGGCCAGCAGGCGTTCTTCACGACCCCGACGCCCGGTGTCCGCACGTTCGACTGCATCGTCGACCGCGTGCGCGTCCGGAGCGTCGGCAACGCTTCCCTGGCGGCGCCACCAACGATCGCACTCGGCGCGCCGCCGGCCGTGGGGACGCCGGTGTTCGGGGTGCTGGACATGCCGGCCGCGCCGGGCCTGGGCGCCCCCTTCGACCTCGGAATGGCGGCCGGCGCCTTCAAGACGTTCATCCTTCGGGGCGCGATCCCTGCCGGCTCGCGATACACCGTCCTCGGCTCGATCGACGGCACCCGCTTCGACGAGGTCATGCTCTTCACGAGCGACCAGCAGGGCGCGCGCCCGGTCGAGTTCTTCTGCCGCTTCCTCCGCGTCCAGCGGGCCGCCGGAGGACCGACGCCGGTCCTCGCCTTCGGCAGCGAGGGCATCCTCGAGCCGGCGGGCGCGGTCACCTCCGAGATCTCGATCGCCGAGGACGGCGAGGTGACGACCGACTCGAACACGAACGAGGAGGTCCTGCGCCAGTACCGAGTACCGCTGGTTCTCCTGACTCCGGTGAGCCTGGGCCTTACGCTGGCCGGCGAGAGCCGCGGACCGGCCACCGCTCGGCAGGTGACCTTCCGCGTCCGCGCCGGCGGGACGCCCGACCAGCCCGACGGAGCGGAGTTGCTGGCGATCCAGGACGTCGGCCCGGGCGACGTCGGCATCGTGGGTCGGTCCACGGCGGCTTTCCCGCGCCCGACTGACCCCGCCACCCTCATCAAGGTGACCGGACAGGGCGGCGGCGTGAGCGAAGGGGCGGCGCCCGCGACGCTCCGCAACCTCGTCCTCGTGTTCAACGCGGCCAACCCCTGATTCACCACGCCCACAAGGAGAACGCACCCATGTCCCAGGATGTCGCGCAGAGGAATCTCGATCTCGGAGGCTTCCGGATCGCCAACCTCGGCGACCCGGCCGCCCCCGGGGACGCCACCAAGACCGACAACGCCAGCCGTCCGATAGCGGCGGCGCGCAACCCGAGCCCGGGCGCCAGCGCGCTCGCCTCTCCGGCTGATCACGTTCACCCGCTCGAGCCGGACTTCGTGTCGCTCGCCGATCCCGCTCTGCAGGTCGTCGGCGCCAAGACCGAGGTCTGGTTCGGCGTGATCGACTTCGACGAGATCGTGGGCGACCAAGTCCAGGTCGGGCTCAGCGGCATGCTCCAGACCTGCCTCGTGCAGGCCTGGCTCGATGGGCAGGTCGGCAACCCGACCGCCGGGACGCTGGTGATGAACATCGACAGCTCGTCGCCGACGCTGGTCCCGGTCGCCTCCATCAGCAGCGCGCCCTTCGCGCGCCCCTCCGGCGCCCACCTCCTGACGCTCACTGCCGAGGCCGTTGGCCCGGCGACGGAGGGACGAACCTTGGGCCGGATCGTCACCCTTCGCGGCCTCTCCTGAACAACTGACTGACCGATCACCGCCACCCGACCAACAAAGGAGCAGCATCATGGCAAGAGACGTAGCGCAACGAGACCTCGACCAGGCCGGACACCGGATCTCCAACATCGGCGCGCCGACCACCGCCGGCGACGCCACCAGGACCGACAACACGACCGTGCCGCTCGCCAGCAGCGGCGCGGGGTCGCCGGGTACGAGCCTGCTCGCGGCCCCCGCCGACCACGTCCACCCGGCGGCCCCGGGCACGAGCAGCTTCTCCGTCACCCTGAGCGACCCGAGCGAGCAGTCCCAGACCGGTCCGACCGAGACCGTGATCGCCCAGTTCCCGATCGACTTCATCGGCGCCCCCCCGCACCTCGTCCCCACCTTCAACGCGCTGGTCGACGTCGATTCCGGCACCGCCACCTTCAACGTCCGTCTCGCCGGGACGCCTGACGCCGCCGACGGCGATGTCATCGTCACGATCCTCAAGGACGCCTCGGGCGCGTTCGAGCTGAAGTCGAGCCTCGGCCCCGTCTTTGCCCTGCCGGCCGCCCCCGCCCTCATCAAGATCACGGCCGCCAACGACAACGCCGAGGCGAGCTGCCGGATCAGGAGCAAGACCGTCACGCTCCGTGCCTCGTAAGCGCGGCGATCGGCCACTCACCATGACCTGGCAAAAAGTCGCCGCACTCGGACTGCTCGTTTTCGGTTCGGTTGCGGCGGCTGTCTTTCATGCGGACCTGATCGCGGCCACGCTGGCCGGCGCCGCCGCCGGCTTCGCCGTCAACCGCGAACCGAACGGCGCGCGGAATGGTGACAGCCCGGCTCCGCAGCCGCGTGCGTAAGCCCTTGTCGACGCGATCGGTGCCCACCGTTCATCTCCTTCGACTCGCGTCGGTCGGCCGGATCGCCAAGGGAGGCCGAATGGCGATCCGGCCGAGGCCGACTCGGGGCGCTGAGTCACGTTCGATTCCGCCCAGCCCGAGCCCGTGGCGCCAACATCGAGACGAGGTCAGCGCTTCGGGCGGATCAAGGCCTCCGGGGGCAGTAGTTCGTTCTCGCGCGGCTCGGCCTCGGGCTGAACCGTCACGTGGCTGCGGCCCACGGCGCCTTCGATCCGGCGTCCAACTTCGCGGGCAATCTCGACGCCGTGAGCGTTCGATTGAATGACGACGTGGGCCGTGATCACCGGAGCGTCACCGGTGAGTGACCACACGTGCAGATCGTGAACGTCGCGCACGCCCGGTGTGTCTCGGGCGAGCGACTCGAGCGACGCGACGTCGATCCCGGCGGGAACGCCCTCCATGAGGACATTGGTTGCATCCCGTAGCAGGCGCCATGCCCCGAAGAGAATGAGCGCAGAGATCACGATCGATGTGATCGGGTCCGCAATGGTCCAGCCGAGCGTCAAGATCAAGACTGCGGCCAGCAGCGCGGCGACAGAGCCGGCCGCGTCCGCCAGAACATGCGCGGCCGCCGCCCGCATGTTGAGATCGTGCACCCCGCCGCGGGAGAGGATCCACGCCGACAGGACGTTGATCAGGAGCCCGACAGCGGCTACGACGAGCATCGGCAGGGCGTGAATGGGTTGTGGCGCCGCGAATCGCCGAATGGCCTCGACGATCACCGCGATGGCGGTCACACCGAGGACGATTCCATTGGCGGCGGCGGCCAAGATCTCTGCGCGTCGGTAGCCGAAGGTTTTTCGGTCGGACCGCGGGCGGGTCCCGAGCGCCTGAGCCCACAGCGCCAGTCCCAGCGCGCCCGCGTCCGTCAGCATGTGGCCCGCGTCTGAGAGCAGCGCGAGGCTGCCGGAGAGAAGCCCGGCCACGACCTCGACCACGAGGAACGATGCCGTCAGGGCCAGCGCTATCCAGAGGCGCCGTCTCGATGCGGCTCCGCGTTCTGCCGCGGCCGGCGTGTGCTCGTGATGTCCGTGATCCGCCATGACGGTTCCTCCCCCTGGTGGTCCGCGATCCTATCGGTCAGTGCGCTTCGGTCCCCGTGAGGGCGGCCCGCGTCTCCTCGATGCTCTTCTGCCGCGACTCGGGGTGCTCGGCAACATACAGGTCGAGGAGCCGGTGCAGTGTGTGCCGTTCGGCGGGTGTCATCCGATGTTCGGGGTGCTTCTTCGGCGCGGCCTCCGCCGGTTCCTTGCGCGCGGGCAGGGCAGCGCGATCTTCCCCGGCTTCGGCGGCTCTCTCCTTGCGGCCCGCCGCCTCGGCCTTCTTGGTTTCGAGCTCGATCTCCTTCTCGAGCTGTTTGGCGCGCTTCTCATCGCAGCCCTTCGGCTCGCAATCGCCTGGACACCCGCACTTCGCCTTTCGGTCGCAGTAGCACGATCCGGCGGAATCCTTGCGACATCCGCAGGCGTTCACGCCTTCGTTTGGTTCGGCTGCCCGGGCGGGGTTGGCGCACGCGACAGCCGTCACTATGCCGGCAACGACGAGGAGCGGAAATGCGATCGAACCTGATCCTCCAGCGAGTCTATCGGTCATGTTGGTCTCCCCCTTCTGTTGGTGCCCCGCCGTCGACGGTTCTTGGTCGGCGATTTGCGAGGGCGTAAACGGCCGGAAACAGGAGCAGCGTCAGCGCGGTCGCCGTGATGAGGCCACCGATGACGACCGTGGCCAGGGGGCGCTCGACCTCGCTCCCCGGCGCGGTCGACAGCGCCATCGGGACGAAGCCGAGCGCCGCCACAAGTGCCGTCATCAGCACGGGACGGAGGCGCATCTCGGCCGCCTGTGCGATGGCATCGCGCGGTGACATGCCCCGTTCCTGCAAGTGGAGGCAGAACGACACCAGCACCAGCCCGTTCAAGACGGCGACGCCGAACAGCGCGATGAACCCGACGCCCGCTGAAATACTGAACGGGATGTCGCGCGCCAAAAGTGCCAGCACGCCGCCCACCGCGGCGAAAGGGATGTTGGCGAACACCAGCAGGGCCGGCTTGACCCTGCCGAAGGCCAACCAGAGGAGAAACACGATCAGTCCAAGTGCGAGCGGGACGACGATCGCCAGGCGCGCCCGGGCCGACGCGTAGTTCTTGAACTGGCCGCCCCATTCGACGCGGTAACCACCGGGGAGTTTCACCTTGGCGTCGACGGCGGCGCGTGCCTCCTCGACTGCCGACACCACGTCGCGCCCCCGGACGTTGAACTCGACATTGAGCCGCCGGGACTGCTTGTCGCGGTTCACGAGCGCCGGGCCTGTCTCGAGTACCACGTCGGCGACGTCGCCCAGCGGGACGATCTGGCCGAGCGTCGACTTCAGGGGGAGGGCGCGCACGACGTCCAGGCTTCCCTGATAATCGAGGGCGGTGCGCACGACCATCGCGAACCGGCGGTCTTTCTCGAATACCTCCCCGACGGTTCGCCCGACCGCCATCGTCTCGGTCACCGTGTTCACGTCCTCGACGGTGAGGCCGTAGCGCGCGAGCCGCGCGCGGTCCGGGCGGATCCTCAGGTAGGTGAGGCCGGCTCCCTGCTCGGCGCGGACGTCCACGACGCCCTGGATGCGCTCCAGCGCGGATACGGTCTCGCCCCCGAGTTGCTGGAGCTTGTCGAGATCCGGGCCGTAGATCTGCGCAGCGGCATCGGATCGGACGCCTGCGATGAGCTCGTTCGTCCGCATCTGGATCGGCTGCGACACGGCGGCCGACATCTCCGGCACCTCTCGCTCAACCCTCTCGGAGACCTCGCGCGCGAGCGCGGCCTTCGTCAGCCCGGAACGCCACTCGGCGCGCGGCTTGAGGAGGATGTAGACGTCGCTCTGCTCCATGCCCATCGGGTCCGTCGCGACTTCGGGCGCGCCCGCCCGCGCGACGACGTGCTCTACCTCCGCGATGCCGGCGAGGGCGCGTTCCAACCGACTGTCGGTGGCGACCGTTTCGCTGAGCGCGATTCCGGGCAAGCGCCGCGCCTCCAGCAGGAGATCGCCTTCGTCGAGCTGCGGGACGAACTCGGCGCCGAGGCGCGACAGCAGCGCCCCTCCCGCCGCGAGCACGACCAGCCCTGCGGCAAGCGTGATCGAGGGCCGGGCCAGGACGCGCCGGAGCGCGGGCGTGTAGCCGCGGTGGGCCTGGCGCATCAGCCAGGTGTCGTGGCTGCCGCGCGCGGGCCTCAGGAACCGACTGGCCAGCACCGGCACCAGCGTCACCGACAAGATGAACGCTCCGGCGAGCGCGTAGAGCACGGTCAGCGCCATCGGATGAAACAGCTTTCCTTCGATGCCGCGGAGGGCGAGGATCGGAAGGTAGACGATGCCGATGATCACCGTTCCGAACACGCTGGCGCCCAGCACCTCCACGGAGGCATCTTTGACGATGCCAGGCCGCTGGCCGGCCTCCAGGTCGCTCCCCTTGTCGCGCTGAGCCTCCGCCAGGCGCCGGACGGCGTTCTCGACGATGATGACGGCGCCGTCGACGATGAGGCCGAAGTCGATGGCGCCGAGGCTCATCAGGTTGCCCGATGCGCCGGTCAGCGACATGACCGTGACGGCGAACAGCATCGACAGCGGGATCGTGCAGGCGACGATCAGGCCGGCCCGAACGTCCCCGAGCAGGACGAGCAACACGATCACGACCAGCCCGGCGCCTTCGGCGAGGTTCCTCGCCACGGTCTTTATGGTTCGACTCACCAGCTCCGAACGATCATAGAAGGGCTCGACGGTGATGCCCGCGGGGAGGGTCCGGCGCAGTTCCTCGAGCCGTGCTTTCACGCGCTCGGTGACGACACGCGAGTTCTCGCCCATCAGCATCAGCGCGACGCCCACGACCACCTCGCCCTTGCCGTCCATGGTCGCGGCGCCGCGGCGCAGCCGGGGACCAAACCGTACGTCGCCGACGTTGGCGACGGTGATGGGCACGCCCTGCGGAGTCGTGCCCACCACGACGGACTCGAGGTCGGCCAGGCTGGTCACCAGGCCGACGGTCCCGATGACCACCTGTTCGCGGTTGTGCTCGATGTAGCCGCCGCCGGCGTTGGCATTGGCGCGCTCGAGCGCGTGAATGACCTCTCCGACGGAGAGGCTGGCGGCCTGCAGGCGCTTCGGATCGATGACGACCTGGTATTGCTTGTCCTCGCCCCCGAAGCTGTTGACCTCGACGACGCCGGGAACGGTACGGAGCTGCGGGCCGATGTACCAGTCGAGCGTCTCCTCGAGCTCCATGAGCGTGTGCCCCTCGCCCCGGACCACGAACTGAAAGACCTCGCCGAGACCGGTCGCGATCGGCCCCATCTGCGGCCGTCCGTACGCGGCCGGCACGGCATCCTCGGCCTCGCGCATGCGCTCGAGGACCATCTGGCGAGCGAAGTAGATGTCGGTCCCGTCGTCGAACACGATGGTCACGACCGACAGGCCGTACTTCGAGATCGACCGGATCTCCGACACCTTGGGGATTCCCGCCATCGCGCGCTCGACAGGCACCGTGACGTACTGCTCGACCTCCGTGGGGGCGAGCGCGGGAGCCGCCGTGATGACCTGAACCTGGATGTTGGTGATGTCCGGGACGGCATCGATGGGCAGGGTGATGGCCGACCGGACGCCGACAATGATCAGCAACAGCGCCCCCAGGATCACCAGGGCGCGGTGGCGGATCGACCATGCCACGATCGCGTTGAGAAGCGCCACGTCACTCCTCCTCGCCGAACGTGCCCTTGAGGATCGCGCTCTTGAGGGTGAAGGTGCCGTCGACGACGACCTGTTCGCCCGCGCGCAGCCCGCCCAGGATCTCGACACGGCCCCCGGCCGATCGACCGACGGTCACGGGATGCAGCTCGAAGTCTCCGTCTGGCTGGCGAACGAAGACGGCGTCCTTGCCAGCGATGCGCGTGACCGCCGAAAGAGGAACCACCACGCGCTTGGCGGGGACAGCGGCCGGCCCGACGACCACGCGCGCCGTACCGAAGAGCCCGACCTTGACGAGGTCAGCGTGATTGCTAACGAGCACGCGGGCGGTGACCGTCCGGGCCGCGGGATCGATCTGACGGCCGATGGTTTCGATCGAACCTTCGAACGTTTCGGCGGGATATGCGTTGAGGCGGACCTCCGCCCTGGCGCCGACCCTCACTCGAGCGAGATCCTTCTCGAATAGCCGGCCGAGGAAGTACACGTGGTCCAGATCGCCAATGACGGCGATGACGTGCTCCGGCTCGACCGTCTGGCCCTGGACGGCGTCTCGGCTCAGGACGAAGCCTGCCAGCGGCGAGCGGATGGCGACGCGGGCGCTTCCGCCCGCGGCCTGGTCGGCGCCCTGTCCGAACGCGCCTAGCGTCTGCTTTGCGGCGGCCACCTCGGCCTCGAGCGCGGCCGCTTCCGCCGCCGCCGCGGCGGTCTCCTGTCCCGCCGCCAGGTTCTTCGCCTCGAGGCTCTTCAGGCGGTCGGCGTTGAGCCGGGCGGCCCTCGCCCGCGCGGAGGCGGCCGCCAGGGTGGCGCGGGCGCGCGCCAGCTCGGGCGATTCAAGGATCGCGATGATCTGTCCCGCCTTCACGCGATCGCCCTCCTTCGCCTTCACGTCGATGACGCGGCCGGGGAGGCGAGCCGCAAGGCGGGCGGACCGGTCGGGGTCGGCGGCGATTTCGCCTGTCAGGTCCACGGTCCCGGGGAGGCTGTCAGAGGAGGCGGCGGCGGTCTTGATCCCCGCCGACTTCACGACGTCGGCCGCGAGCCGGACTTTCGTCGGCATCTCTTCGTGCCGCTCCGACTCGTCCTCGTGGTTGGGGCCGGCCGCCGTCGCCCTTGCGCCGCCGTATTTGGGCGCGGGCGCCCCTTCTGGGGCGCCCGTGCCCGAGCCCCCGCCGCGCGTGCATCCGATCAGCAGGACGGCTCCGAACGCCATGATTGCGAGCCCGTTCATCGGGGACCTCCCGCGGCTCCTGCGAGCGGCAGTCCCACCACACGACGGAGATCGACCCACGCGATCGCGCGGGCGAGCCGCAGGTCGATGTCGCCCTGCAAGAGCTCGATCAGGCTGCGCTGCCACTGCAGCGCTTCGCGTAGCGTCAGCTGACGCGCGACGATCGCTTCGCGCAGCGCGGAGAGATCGGCCTGCGCTCGCTTGATGAGATCGGTCGCGAACAGACCGGCGGCGGCGTCCCGGGCGCGAACCGCGGCGACCGCCCGCGCTACCTCCAGTCGCACACGCCGACGAACCAGCTCCTCCGACGCTTCGGAGGCGTGGATCTGCGCCAGGATCTCCGAGATCTCGCCCGCGCGGGTTCGGCCGACCGGCGCCGGCAGCGGAAGCGGGATGGCGAGCCCCAGGCCCATGATCCGATCGTTGATCTCGCCGCGTTCGAAGAACGCCGAGAGGGTGGGATTCGGCACGCGCTCGCGCCGGACGAGCGCCAGGCGGCGCTCGAGCACCTGGCGCTCCATCTCGGCGGCGCCGATCTCGCCGCGCAGCCGAAGGGCTTGCTCGTCCAAGGGTCCGGCCGGCAAGGAAGTCTGCGGCGGGAGGAGCGTCGCAGGCAACGCGAGCGTGTCCGCTTGCACGCCCAGCGTGGAGGCCAACACCGCGCGCGCCTCGTCCAGACGCCGTCCGGCCTCGACGCGCGAAAGCCCGATCCGGGCCGCCTCCGCGCGCGCGACGTCGGCCTCCACGCCCGCGGCCAGCGCCTCCTTGGCCCGCCCTTCGGCGTATGCGGCCAGCGCGCCGGCGGTCCCGTCCAGTTGCGTTGCGAAACGAAGCGACTCCTGCGCGGCGACCGCTTCGTAGTAAGCGGCGAGCGCGCCAGCGGCCACCTCTTGCTCCGCGACCTCGACCTTGCGCGTCTGGACCGCGACCGCGATCTCCGCCTCGCCGACACGCGCCGCCCGTTGGCCGCCAATCTCGAGCTCCTGAGAGACGGTCACGTTCCAGTTCAGGACCGACGCCTGTTCGGGCTGGGGCCGGCGCCGGTTCGCCACATTGCCAGATATCGTCGGATTGCTCGGGAGCAATACGCCTGCGGTCTCGCGCCGGCCCGCGGCCGCCTGCACTTGCGCGCGAGCAGCGCGGACGTCGGGGCTCGCCGCGAGCGCGCAACGAACCACCGTGTCAGCATCTGCCGGACGGCTGCACACCGGCGCCAGCGCGGGGCCGCCCGGTTCGGAATCAGCAGGCGCGACCTGGCCGAAGGCCGCGCGCGTCCACGCGCCGGCGACGGCGAACGCCGCCACGATCATCATACGGTTCATGGTTCCCTCGCGTAATTGGGTCAGCGACTGCCGGGTCGGGACGCACCACGCGCCCCAGACCTGCCGCCGCTCGGTGGATCGCTACGCGAGGGATTTCGGGACGTGCAGGATGTCGGCTGGTTCCGGCGAGGTGAAGCCGCCCGACGAGGAGATCCAAGAGCTCACCTGCGCGAGGGGGGCGACGAAGGCGACCGGCTCCGAGGCTGTCACCTGGGGGAGCGAGCAGCAACTGCACGAATGGCAGTTCGGCGGGCACTGCCCGCCCGAGAGATCCGTCGGGCACGGCTCGTCGCACTGCTCATCCCCGCAGAGCGCCGCCAGCCCGCTCACGTTGAACGTGAGCAGCGCGAGAAAGACGATTATCACGGCGCGCCGCACGAGGCGTGTATCCCACAACATCCGTGCGTTCGCCACCCAGCATCGCTAGCCGCGGCTCCCGCGGCGGTGATTCCGCTACAATCAAAGCCAATCGATGTTCGTCCGGGCTGGTCTCGTTGGGATCGCGCTCCTCCTCGTCGAGGGCACGGTCGTCGCCTGTCCGTTCTGCGGTGGCAAGGGCACCAACGGCTTGCTCGAGAATCTCATCCTGGTCGCCGCTCTCTGGTGGGGCGCGCGCTCTCTGCGGCGCTCGATGCAGCGGCGCCGGCTGCGGGAGCGCCCATCCGAGCCCGAAGGAACCGACGACGTGCAGTAGCCGTCAGCGGCGCCTCCGAGGCGATCGCGGGGAGCGGCGACGGCGGTGCTCGACTACGGCGACCGCGACGCAGGCCATTGCGAGGATCGCTATCGATACGACCAACGCGGACCAGTCCCCGGCCGCCCCGTTCGATCGTTCGGACGCGAGCACCTGTTTTCCCTTGCGCGCCACGAGAGCGGCGACTACGGCCCGGTACGCGCTCTCCGCGGCGGCCGGCGACGACAGATCGCGACCGCGAAGAAGCTCTATCATCTCTTTTCGTTCGCGTGCCGCGTCGGGGCAGTGGCAGGCGGACAGCGCAAGGCGCTCGCAACGATCGCAGAGGCAGACGAGATCGCCCCACAGCCGCCGTGCCACCGCGGCGGTCTGCGGATCGAGTTGCGACAGCTCGGCGGCAGCGGACGCGCCATGGTGATCGAGGTCGGACTCGGACGCAGCGGCGGGCGAGGCAGCGCTCAGGAAAGCGAGCAGCCCGACACCTACCCGCTGTGGGGTGCTCACTGCACCTTTACCGTCCCTTTGAACATGTCCATCTTGCAAGCGTACTTGTTTTCGCCGGCCTTCGTGAACTTGGTCTTGATCGCGACGGGCTTGTTGAGCGGCAACGGCTTCTCGATCTTCTTCGAGCCGGTGTCGAGGACGACCTCCTTGATGCAGGTCTGATCGGTCTTGCGCGTGAAGACGAGCTCGACGGGCTCGCCCTTCTTGACCTCGATGGTCGACGGCTCGAAGCCCTTGTCGGTGATGGCGATCTCGACCTTC
Organism: uncultured Myxococcales bacterium; assembly: GCA_964546845.1. Lineage (GTDB taxonomy): Bacteria > Myxococcota_A > Polyangia > Fen-1088 > Fen-1088 > JADGRB01. The sequence continues at coordinate 39,283 of CAZJMY010000424.1, forward strand.
TCCGCGCCCTTCTTCGCTCCATCTTTGGCCTTCGCGTCCGAGGTGGGCGCGTCGGCCTTCTTGTCCATCTTCTCGGTCTTCTCGGCCTTGCCCTGGTCCATCTTCATCCCGCCCATGTCGTCGGCGGCGCCTGCCACGCGGGCGACGGTTCCGAGCGCGAAGGCGGTCAGCGAGATCAGCAGGGTGTTCTTGATTGTCCGGTTCATGTTCAGCTCCTATTGCGTTTGAGTCGCGGCGGGCCAGACCACCTGGCGCGCCGTCGGTCGGTGAAGGATGTAGCTGGAGACCCCACCCAGGAACACGAGGCCGGCTGCGATCTCGCCGATGACCAGGCTGCGGCCAGGGAACGTGACGTAGATGCTCGCCACGGCGAACCCGGCAGCGAGGGCAGCCCCCGTCGCGACGATGGCCGCGTCAATCTGTTGCCGCCGGAGTAGCTGGCGCGCGCCGAGCTCCGTGAGCCGGCCCCAGAGCAACTGCTCGAGGCGCCAGTAGGTGACGATGACGGGGATGATCTCCAACGTCAGGAAAGCCGAGGTCAGCAGTCCGCCCACCATCGGCGCGGCAATCCGCTTCATGACGTCGGAGCCCGAACTGGTCGCCCAAAGGAGGGGCACCAGCCCGATCAGCATGGTGGAGACCGTCATGAGCTTTGGACGCACGCGCTGAACGGTCCCTTCCATGTGAGCGGCGACGATGTCGTCGAGGTTGCGGATGAGGCCCGCCGCTTTGCGCCGCTGGAAGGCGTGGTCGATGTACACAATCATGACGATGCCGGTCTGCGCCGCGAGGCCGACCAAGGCGATGATCCCGACCCAGACAGCCGTCGACAGCCGGTAATCGAGCAGGTACATCAGCCAGACGCTGCCGATGAGCGCGAACGGGATCGACAACAGGATGATCAGGACCTCGATGAAGTTCCTGAACTGCAGGAACAGCAGCAGCGTGATGATCAGCAGCGTGACGGGTATGACAACCTTCATGCGCGCGAGCATCACGGCGAGCTGCTCGTACTGGCCGGTCCACTTCAGGAAGTAGCCGGCAGGTATCTTGAGATCGCCGCTCGCCATGGCCTTGGCTACCACCTCCTTCGCCTCGTTCACGTAGCCGCCGATGTCGCGCTGGCCTGAGTCGATGTCGACGTAGACGTATCCAACGAGCAGGCCCGCCTCGTCGCGCACCATGGGCGGGCCGCCGGCTACCTTGATGTCGGCGATCTGGCCGAGCGGGACGAAGCCCTGCCGGGTTGGTGCACCTGCGATACCCCCGACTGGGGCTGCCATCGGCGCGGCCATGTCGGGACTGCCGGCCATCGAGCCGCCGGACATGGTGCCCATGGGTGGCATCGGCATGTCGGTGGCCGTGGGCGGACCGCTCGGGAGGCGCGGGCGCGACATGCTCCCGGCGGACGATCCGGCCGACGTGCCGCTGCCCATGCCCTCCATGTTCTGGGCGAGGAAGATGGGGTGCGGCCAGCCCAGGGCGCCGGCCGACGCGAACATGGTTTTGCCGGGGGTGGTCTCGAGGGCCCCCTGCGAGCCCATCGGGGGCATCCCGCCGCCGGTGCTCGATCCGCCGCCCGAGCTACCACCGCCGATCGGCACCAGCACCTGGCGCAGCGACTCGAGGTCACTGCGGAGGTCCTGCGGGTAGCGGACATTTATCGAGAAGCGGTTGCGGCCCTCGACGGTGGTGCCGATCGGCGCACCGCCGATGGCGCTCTCGATGACGCGCTCGACGTCGGCGATTCGCAGCCCGTAGCGCGCGAGCTCGTCGGGCTTCGGGGTGATGTCCAGGTAAAGCCCGCCCAGGTTGCGCTCGTAGAGCACGCTGCGCGTCCCCTTGATGGGCGCCAGCAGGTGCTCGAGCGAGACCCCGACCTTCTCGACCTCGTTGAGATCGGTGCCGAACACCTTGATACCGATCGGCGTGCGAACGCCCGTGGTCAGCATGTCGACGCGCGTCTTGATCGGCATCGTCCAGGCGTTGGTCCAGCCCGGAAACTGCATCTTGCCGTTCATCTCTGTCGTCAGCTCCTCCCACGACAGGCGCTGCTCCTCCGGCCAGATCGGTCGGAAGACCGGTTTGAGCCATCCGGGCGCCCAGCCCGAGTACCAGCGATCGTGATGCTTCTTCCGCCACTGCTCCGGCGGCCGCAGTTGCACCGTCGTTTCCACCATGGTGATCGGGGCGGGGTCGGTCGCGCTCTCGACGCGGCCGACCTTGCCGAACACTGTCTCGACCTCGGGGAAGCTGCGCAGGATTCGGTCCTGGTACTGGAGCTGTCGCTTCGCTTCCTCGATGGAGATGTTGGGGAACGTGATCGGCATGTAGAGGAGGTCGCCCTCGTTGAGCGGCGGCATGAACTCGTTGCCGAGGTGCATGGCGACCGGTACCGCCGATGCGAGGGCGAGGAGGCCGATGGCGACCGTCGACTTCGGGCGCCGGAGCGCGACGTAGACGAAGGGTTCGTACAGCCGGATCAGGAAGCGCGAGACCGGGTGCTTCTTCTCGGGCAGGATCTTCCCGCGGATGAAGAGGTCCTGCAGCGCCGGCGCAAAGGTGATCGACAGCAGCGCCGAGATCAGCATGACGAAGGTCTTGGTGTAGGCGAGCGGCTTGAAGAGCCGCCCTGCCTGCCCGTTCAGCGTGAACACTGGCAGGAACGCCACGGCGATGATCAGCAGCGAGAAGAAGATCGCCGGCGTGACCTCCTTGGCCGCCTCGATCAGGATGCGGTGCCGGTCGGCACCCGGTCCGGCGTGCTCGAGCTTCTTGTGCCCCGCCTCGATCATCACGATCTGGGCGTCGACCGTGGCGCCGATGGCGATGGCGATGCCACCGAGGCTCATGATCGTCGATGGGATGTCGAGCAGCACCATCGGGATGAACGACAGGGCCACGCTGATCGGCAGCGACAGGATCGGCAGCAGCGAGCTCCGGAAGTGGAGCAGGAACAGCATGATCACGATGCTGACGACGATCGCTTCCTCGGTGAGGGCGTGCTTCAGAGTGTCGATCGACCGCTCGATCAGTCCCGACCGGTCGTAGGCGATCTTCAGCTCGACGCCCTCCGGGAAGCTGGGCCTCAGCTCCTCGATCTTCTTCTTGACGCGGCCGATGACGTCGAGCGCGTTCTCGCCGTAGCGGGTGACGACGACCGCGCCAACCGCCTCACCCTCGCCGTTCCATTCAAGGAGTCCGCGCCGGATGTCTGGGCCGAAACGCACGGTGGCGACGTCCTTCACGAGCAACGGGGTGCCGCTCGGCCCGTTCGTGCGGATCGCGATCTTCTCTATGGCGCCGAGGTCGTGGATGTAGCCGCGTCCGCGGACGTAGTACTCGCGCCCGGAGAATTCGATGATGCGGCCGCCCACGTCGTTGTTCGACTGCCGGATAGCGTCCATGACCTCGGTCACCGTGACCCCGTAGGCGCGCAGGCGGTTGGGGTCGACGGTGACCTGGTACTGCTTCTGGTAGCCGCCCACGCTCGCTACCTCCGCGACGCCGTTCACGCTGCCGAGCGCGTACCGCAGCGTGAAGTCCTGGAACGTGCGCAGCTCGTCGAGGCTGTGCTTGCCGGACTTGTCCACCAGCGTGTACTGGAAGGTCCACCCGATTCCGGTGGCGTCGGGGCCGAGCGTCGGACTCACGCCGTCAGGTAGCGCGCCGCGGAGGCCATTCATGTACTCGAGCACGCGGCTCCGCGCCCAGTAGATGTCGGTCCCCTCCTCGAAGATCACGTAGACGAACGACATCCCGAACATCGAGAAGCCGCGCACGTCCGTGACGTGAGGCGTGCTGATCAGCTTGGACACGATCGGGTACGTGACCTGGTCCTCGATCAGCGTCGGACTTCGGCCCATCCACTCGGTGAAGACGATGACCTGTGGGTCCGACAGGTCAGGGATGGCGTCCAGCTTCATCTTCTTGATCGACACCAGCGACGCGACGAGCGCGAAGCCGACGCCCAGCAGGACCAGCAGCCGGTTGCGGGCACAGAACTCGATGATTTTCTCGACCATGACGAATTCTCCTCAACGCCAAGGCTTCGGGATGGCCTTCTTGCAATCCTCTTCCATCGTTCCCATTCCGCGGTGCTGGATCTCGCAGGCGCGGCAGGCCTGGTACTTGTCGGGGAACGTCTTCATGTCGAAGTCGGCGTCGCACGCCGACTTCGGAGCAGCGCCCCCCGTGGGCGCTTCGCCAGCGCCCGACGTCTGCCCTTCGATCGCCGCGCGGAGGCGGCTCTCGGAGTCGATGAGGAAGTTCCCGGTGGTCACCACCGTCTCGCCTTCGGCGACTCCGCTCAGGACTTCGACCCGGTCCTTCAGGTGGGAGCCGAGCTTCACCATGCGGGGCTCGAAGTGTCCGTCCTCCTTGGCCACGAACAGATACTGGGTCTCGCCTGTATCGACGACAGCTTCGGCCGCGACCATGAGGCCGGTCGTGGCCGGCAGGTCCAGGTGGACGGTGCCAAACATCCCGGGGCGAAGCCGCGGACCGGTGCGATCGAAGCGGTTCCTGAACTCGAGCCGCACCTTGAGCGTTCGACTCGCGGGGTCGACCGTCGGGTAGACGAACTGGACCTTCCCTACGTGCGTCTCGCCCGGAAACGAGGTGAGCTCGAACCGGGCGTGCTGCCCGACGCGGATCCGCGACACATCTTGCTCGTAGATGTCCGCCGTCACCCAGACCGTCCGAAGATCGGCGACCTGGAACAGTACCGTCCCCGGCTGGACGACGACGCCGACCAGGGCGTTCTTCGCCACGACGTAGCCTTCGACGGGTGAGCGGATCGCGATCGCGTCCACGGGCTTCCCCGATTTGACGATCTCGTCGATCTCGTGCGCCGAGATGCCCAGGAGCTCGAGCCGCCGACGCGCGTTGTCTTCCAGGCCGGCAGTCGGCGCCTCGTGATCGTGAACGCCGCCGGTGGCGGGCGGGGTGGCGCTCCAGCCGCGCGTCACCAGCAGCTCTTGTTCCGCGCGAAGGACGTCCGGGCTGTAGATCGTCGCCAGCACCTGACCGCGCCGCACGCTCTCCCCGGTCGCCGAGACCTTCAGCGACTGAACCCAGCCGCTGAACCGGGTCGTGACCTGAGCGAGGCCGCGCTCGTTCGCCTCGACCGAGCCGACCGTCCGCAGCTCGCCGCCCAGCGCCTCGCGCTTGACGACGGCGGTCTTCATGCCGATGAGCTGGATTCGCTCCGGTGTGAGGTCGACGCCCGCGAGGCCGGGAACGGGAGCGGGCGCTGGCGGCGCGGCTGCCGCGGGCTCCGCTGCCGCTGGCCGGGGCACCATCTTCATTCCACAGTCGGGACACTTCGCGTTCGGATCGTCGGATGTCCGGTTCGGGTGCATCGGGCAGTAGTACTTGCCACCCGGCTGCGGCTGGCCTGCCGTTCCCGCCGCGGCCGCCGGCTTCATCGACGGCGACGGCTTCACCGGCCCCGTCGGCTTCGGCACCAGAGTCATGCTGCAGATCGGGCACTCGCCCGGATGGTCCTGCACCACCGCTGGGTGCATCGGGCAGTAGTAGAGCTGCCCGGACGATTCGGCCGTCGTGCCGCCGATGCGCACGCCCGCGAAGTGCATGATGGTGCCCACCGCCACCAGCGCGGTCAGGGCGACGAGGACCCACCTCACGATCGCCATCGTATGCGCGCCGCGCGGCGGCCCGACGGGCGCGGCATCGTCCGGCGGCGGCCCGTCCACCGGCGTCTTGTCGTCAATGCTCTTCAGCGTGCTCATCGCCTCCCTCCCTCGACGGCGAGCGTCCCTGCCGCGCGTTCCAGATCGGCCTGGCTCGATGCCAGCTCCGCCAGCGCGCGCACGCGCTCGATGCGGACCTGCAGGTACGAGCGCAGGGCATCCAGGATGGTCGCCGCGTCGCCGCGTCCACCCGCGTAATCCGCCTGCGCTGCTTCCAGGCTCTTGCGCGCCTGCGCCAGCAGGTCCTGGTCGACGATCGTGAACGATTGCTTGGCCGAGTCCACGCGCGCCGCCGCATCCCGCAGCTCGTACCGCACGGCTACCTTCGCGGATTCCAGCGCGCGCTGCTCGGCGATTGCCGTCTGCTGCGCTTCCCGCTCCTCGTCATGGCGGCGGCCGGAGAGCCAGGGCAGGTTGATCGCAACCATCGCGCCGTAGGCGTGCTGGAAATCAGGAAACGTCGGCATGTACCAGTAGTCGAGGCCGACCATCAGCTGCGGGTACCGCGCCGAGAGGCGCGCGGCATCGAGCAGCGCCTGGCTGCGCCGCACGGCCCGGCTCGCGGCGTCGATCTCGGGGCGGTTCGCGTCGACGCCGCGCTCGAGCGCGGCGACATCGGCGGACGGCACCACGGTGAGATCTTCGGGCGGCCCGAGCGGCGCGTCGGCTGGGCGATTCATGAGGGCGTTCAGGAGCGCCCGGCTCGACCGCTGCTCCCGCTCGATGCGCGCGACGTCGGTGTGAATGCGGGTCAGCTCCAACTCCAGGCGGAGGACGTCCTGAACACTGCCGTGGCCCGTGCGCTGATTGAGCTTGGCCAGCTCCACGATCCGCGAGGTGAGGCCGGCGTGCTCGAGGTGCAGGCGCAGCTCCTGGTCAGATCGGTAGTAGACCGCGTACGTGCGGTGGACCTGCGCTGCGATGTCCTGCCGGCGCGCGCGGAGCGAATCCGCGGCGCTGCCGGCGTCCTCCGCCGCCGCCCGGCCACGGGCGTCCAGCGTTCCCCACGCCGGGAACGTCTGCCGCACGCCGAACATCACCGTGTTCGCCTCGTTCAGCGCATGAGGCCGCGCCAGGGGCACGCCCCATTGCTCGTACTTGGCCTCGAGGTCAGGCAGCCGGGACGCCGCCTGGCTGCGCGCCTCCGCGGCGCGCGCGCGTGCCTCGCCTTCCGCGACGTCGCGGTTTTGCTCCAGCGCGACGCGCAGAATCGTCTCGAGCCGTGCGCTACGGGCCAGCTCGGCCTCGTCGCCGGAGGCGGCCCGCGCGTTCCAAGCGGGCAGGAAGATGAGACAAGCAATTGCGATCGCAGTCAGTCGAACGGATCTCATGAGGCGCTCCCGAATCAGGATCGTTGAGGTTGTGGATACACGAATGCCCAGAGCCACCCGGACGCGCGAGCGCGCACGAGTCAGCGTCGGTCGTGATCCGGCCTCAGATCAGGAACGCGTGCTTGAGGAGGACGAGGGGCGGGCCTTCGCGGGCCGGCCCATGTCGCTGCGCTGCCCGATCGAAACGAACGGCAGGAGGTAAGGCGACGGGAGCGAAAGGGGCGAGGAGAGCGACGGCGATGGTCGGCGTGAGATCGGGGGCCGACGATCGAGCGACGTCGCCTTTTGGCCGCTGGGCGTCCGCGATCTCCTGATCGCAGCAGTCCTGGGCTTTGAGGGTGGGCCCCGACGGCCGCTCCTCTTTCTGGTGCGAGCAGCAGCATGCCGTCCGCAAGAGGCCGTCGATCCGGCAGCGGAGCATCGCTTGCGCCGGCAGATAGACCAGCAGCAGCAGGGCAGGCGCGAGCGCCACCACTTTCTGCCAAAGGCTATGCCGCCGTGAAGTCACCTGTCCTAGAGAGTCCGTCATCGAGAGATTCCTGTCAAACCGTGGGGAAACACCGACGGGACTGTGGACAGGCCCGGTCCCGCGGATGCAGGACCGGGCCGATATCAGCCGGGCCGCATTATCGCGAGCAGGCAAGCAGTCGGACGGCCGGCTTTGTGGCCCGCGGGCACGTCGGCGCCGGGGCAGCGGTCAGGGACACGCCGGGGACGACGGCTGCCTCATACTTGCGCTGCTGCGCCTCCGCCCACTGCACCATCCCCGACTTGTAGGCCGGGCCACCCATCGCCCGGTACTGCTGGGCGAGCTGGGCGTAGTGCTCGGCTTCGGGCGAGCGCGTGGCCGCTGGCGGTGCCGACAGCTGCTCCGCGAGCGCCGAGTACTTCGCGGCGTCGGCCTCCGCGCGTTGGATCATGCCGGTCTTGTACCCGACCCCGCCGAACGCGCGGTAGTGGTCCGCCTGCTCGCGATGGTGCTGCGCCATCGCCTGCGCTTCCGATGCGGTGGTGGGCTCCGCAGCCAATGCCCGGGTTGCGGGCAGGCCGAGGAGCAGCGCGCCCAGTGCGACAACGAGGTAACGAGAGGTCGATTTCGTCTTGGTAGTCATGACACACGTATCCTTTCGGTCCGAATCAGTCCCGTGAGCCTTTCGGCCGAGGGCGCCACAGGACGACGCGCGCCTCGGTCCGCCGTGCACGAACGGCGGCGGCTCAGATCAGGAAGGACTGCTTGGCCAGAAGGATCGGGACGGCCCGCGGGGGAGGCTGCGCCAGTCGGAAGGCCGGCCGCGTCTCAGCGCTCGGAGCGAAGGTGTCTATCGCGAGGAACGATTCAGGCGCGAGGAAGACCTTTGCCGTCGGCGCCGCAGCACGCGGCACAGTGACCGCCGTCGTGGGGCGCGCGTCGGCGCGGGAAACGCGGCAGCAACAGGCAGGAGAAACCGTGGCCCGGTCAGTCGCGCCGGCAGCCCCGCTGTTGTGCCCGCCCGGGCAGCAGCACTCGGTGCGCGCGACCTGGTCGCCTTCGCAGACGAAGCTGAGAGCGCCCGACGCGAAGGCCGGCGTCACCAGCAGCGACAATGTCGCCACCGCGATCCAGAGCCTACGCAGACCGCTGAGCCTCATGCTTGTCGTTACGAATGTGACCGCTCGGCGGTTACAACGCAAGGGGCGATGAGCAGGGGCGGCTTGGTGCATGGCGTCCATCGCGGAATCTCGTGCTCTTCACCTGGAGACGCAGCCGAGACCGAGTCCTTACACCCCGAAAGGTAGAAAGCGTCGATCTCGGCTACATCGAGGGGACGTTTCTGGCGGTGCCAGCATCAATCTCGGACTGCCAGGAAGCAGACGATCGGCTTACTCGACCGGCAGGAGTGGTCGGTTGTGTGCATCGTTGCCGCGTCAGACATCGCTACCATCTCGTACTTTCGCTGCTGCGCCTCGGCCCACTGGACCAGGCCGGCCTTGTACGCGACGCCGCCCATCTGGCGGTAGCCCGCGGCTAGCTGCGCGTAGCGGTCGGCCTCAGGCGAGCGCTGCGCGTCTACTGCGGTGGGCCCGCGCAGCTCGATCGCCAGCGCGGTGTACTTCGCGGCCTCGGCTTCGGCCCGCTGCACGAGGCCCGCCTTGTAGCCGACACCGCCGAATGCTCTGTAGCGAACAGCGAGCTCACGATAGTGCTGCGCTCTCGCTTCGGCCGCCTCGGGGGTGAAAACCTCGAGCGCCGCGGTCGAAGTCTCCGCCGCGATCGATTGTGGCGGCGACGCCGTGGCCGTCACGGAAGCTTCGGGCTCCGCGGCCAGCGCGCTCGCAAGGGGGAGGGCGGCCAAGAATGCGCCCACGATGACTCTCGAAATGTTGCTCTTCATGACTGGGATCCTTTCGGCGAACCGTGATGTTGAGATGTCCACTGATGCCTTCCCTACGCCGCCTGCTGCCGTCAGTTACGACCCGGCGGCTGGGGCGCATCCGTGGCAGACTTGCGCGCCGTGAGCGCGACGAACCGACAGGAACAAATGCTCGCCGAGCACCACCGGCAGTTCCTCGCCTTCCTCCGACCGCGCGTCGAGATCGACGCTGTTGCGGAGGACATCCTCCAGGATGCGTACGCGAAGAGTGTCAGCAGGTCGGCGGAAATCCGGGACGACGACAGTGTCGTGGCCTGGTTCTATCGGGTGCTACGAAACGCCGTCGTCGATCACTACCGCCGAGCAGGGGCGGACCGGAATACACGCGCCCGCTTCGAGACTGAGACCGAGGGATCGTTCGAGCCTGAGCTGCGCGACAACGTCTGCACCTGCGTCAGCTCCTTGCTCCCGGATCTGAAACCCGAATACGCCGACATCCTCACCGCCGTCGACCTGAACGAGCGCTCGATCGGGGAGGTCGCGGCGGAGCGGGGGCTCACCGCCAACAACACCACCGTCCGGCTCCATCGAGCGCGCGCCGCTCTTCGTCGCCGGCTCGTAGACGTGTGCGGCGCATGCAGCGACCACGGCTGCATCGACTGTACCTGTCGAACGTCGCCACCGCGCTGACTCTGCCGCGCCCTCGGTCAGTCGCAGCCTTTGCCCTTTCGGAGTGGCCTCCTGCTAGGCGCCCGATCTGTGCGCCCCGCCGACGGCGACCGTGCTCAAGAGATCAGCGAAGGCGCGTGCGAGGTCCATGGTCGGCTCGGCGGCGAGCGCTGCGGCCGCTGCCTCCTCGATGCGGCAGCCGTCGAGCAGGCCCGTTCGCAGCGCGTGTTGGCCGGGTGAAAGGGCGCGGACGTAAGGACCACCCCCGTCGCAGGCGACTTCAAACAAACGTGGGCTCGCTTCGATGGCAAGCGGTCCGAAAACGTCGTCGTTCTGATGCGAGCGCCAGATGTCGTCGATGGGCCAATCCGACTGCAGCAAACGCAGCGAGGGAACGAGGGGCAACTGCGCGTCAATCGAGAGCGCCGTTGCGCTCCTGCTCGCGGCCCAGGACAGGCTCGGTTCGGCCGGCGCCATGCATTCGTACGCCTGCTGCGCTTCGTGGAGCGCCCACTCGAGACGCGCGATGTCGACGAGATACGGAAGCCCGGCACACACAGGGAGAGCACCGATGCTAGCCGCGAGACCGTCGCCGTAGTGCGACAGCCTCGGATCGCGCGGGGGGGATCGGTCGATGTGGTGGCGCGCCAGCTGGCGGAAGAAGCCATCGCCGACCAGCCGGCGCGTCACCGGATAGACCTCGCCCAGCGCGAGCGTCAGCGACTCGATGACGTGTTCGCGGTAAATTGCGAGGCGCTCATGGCTGCTGGCTGCGTCGTGCGCGAGCACTGCCGTGAGCTGCTCCATGTCTCCTCCCAGCACCGCAGCCTGGAGGAGCGCCTGGTTGCTGGCCGCGCGACTCATGAGGGAAGGTTGGTGGCGCCGGCGGCGACGGCGTCGGCGCGCCTGGCTTCCGCGAGCAACGTCTGCAGATCCGGAATCCGCGTGTCCCACTCAACCAGCGTCGGGACATTGCCGAATCGACGTACGGCATCGGCATAGAGAGACAGCACCGCTGCCGGTACGTGCGATCCGTGGTCGTCGATCAGCAGCGAGCCGGTGGCGAGGCGACGTTCGCAATGGCCGGCGAGGTGAATCTCGCCCACCGCGCCGCGGGGAAGTCCGTCGAGGTACGTCCGTGGATCGAAGCCGACGTTGAAGGCGGAGACAAAAACGTTGTTGACGTCGCACAACAATCCGCAGCCCGTCCGGCGCACCAGCTCGTGCAGGAATTGAGGCTCCGCCAGGCTGGAGTCCCGGAACGCGACGTAAAGTGAAGGGTTCTCGACCAGGATCGGCCTGCCCAGGCAATCTTGCAGGGCGTTGACCTTGGCCGTGACGATCGCCATCGTCTCTTCGTCATAGGTGATGGGGAGAAGGGCGTTCGTGAACACACCGCCGAGCCCCGCGAACGCGAGGTGCTCGGAGACCAACATCGGCTCCACGGCCTGCACCAGCTCGCGCAGCCGCGCCACATGCGCGGGGTCCAACCGCTCTGCCGAGCCCAGAGACAGCCCCACACCGTGTATGGAGATGGGATGCCGCTCCCGCAGCGTGAGCAACTTCCGGCGCGCGTCGCCGCGGTCCATGTAGTTCTCCGTATGGACTTCGAGCCACGCGGCGCCCGTCGCTCCCGCCACGAGGTCGTCGACGTGCGGCGCGCGCAAGCCGATACCGGCGTTCATCTATTTCTTCTCGGTCAGGTTACCGCCGACGATTTTCTGGCATGTGCCTGCCGGTACGTAGATCCAGCTTGCCGGGTCGCTGTCGACTTTCGACACATGACCGCAAGCGTGAGTCGACGTGTAGCAATCGTTTTGGCCGGCTCGCGAGACCCCATAGCACTTCTCGAACTTGTAGGTCGGTTTCTCGGGGTGGGTCTGGGCCATGGCCGCGGCGGCCACGCCGAGCGACAGAGCGCCGGCGATCGTCGATGCGAGAGCGTTGATCGTCATGTTCGTCTCCTGGTTGTTGTTCGGTCCCTCAATGATGGTGAATCGTGCTAGAGCTGTCCGCGGACGCCGAGGAGGAAGACTCCCCCTCTCGCTCGAGGCAGCAGCGACGCGATGCCGTCGTTCTCCGAAAGCGTGAATGCGTAGACAGCGGTGTACAGCCGGAGCCGGGTCTCGAGGCGATAAGAGGCACCGATCTCGGCTGCGTACAGCTCGTTCCTGCTCACCGAGCCGTCGCGCCTGTGCGCCTGCTGCACGAACCCACCGGCGTCCCACGGGCCGGACTCGCGGTTTACGCTGGCAGTGAATCCGTAACCGATGCTCGACGACGGATCGTCCAGCATGAGTGTTCGCCGAGCGTAGTCGAGCGAGCCGCTGGCGCCGACGATCCACTCGTCATTGACCACCAGGGTGATGCCGGCGTTTCCGGAGTGGAGGTCGCGCGGAAACCTGCCACCCGCGCCGTCGCTGAGCGTCTGATGCCCGAATCCGTAGCTTCCCCCGATGCGCAGCACGTTCTGGCCAAAGTAGCGCTCGTGGACGATTCCGGCCTGCGCCGAGGAGGCGTAGTCCGCGCCGAACGGTGTGGGGTCTGCATTGGTTGTCCCCGCGAGCCCGAGCTGCAGACCGAAGAAGCGCGGGGAGACGTATATGAGCTTCGGCGAGAAGTCACCCGCGAACGCCGTCGCGATACCGAGATAACTGAGGCTTGCTACTGCCGTCGCCACCGCGGGTGCGAGCAATGCCGTTTGCAAGCCGCCATGCGGAAACAGGTTGAGGCCGGAAGGTGGACCGAACTCGACGCCGGTGAAGGTGTAGCTGTTGGGCGCGTAGCCAACCAGTGTGTCCGGCAGCCCCTGCCGATAGCCAAGTTCGAGGCGACCCCACGGGGTGCTCAGGACCAGGCTGCGGTCTCCCACGCCTACCGGCCCCTGTCCCACACTCTGGACGACCACCCGCGGGCCGAAGCTGAAGCCGCCGGGGGCCTCTATACGAAGGTATGTGCGTAGCGCGATGTCGGCGCGACCGCGAAGCGCGTGCTCGGGTCGCGGTCCCTTCAGCCCGTCGACGACGCCTCCTGTGAGGTTCGCGAAGCCCTCGACGGTCGCTGCGAAGGGCCGCTCGTCGCCCGAGATCTGTGCCTCGACTGCTGCGGGACGAAGCAGCACGAACATGGCCGCAGCAGCTGCGATCGAGACCGCGAGGTCTCCCCTACAAACGCGAACATTTGGCATTTGGCATCCTGGCCTCTCACGGGCCGTAGCCAATACGCCGGGTGAGCCCGGAGTTACGCCTCGACCCAAAATCGCCAGGAGAATGTCCGCCACCCTGCCGAACCGGAGCACGGGCGCAGCTCAAACGCCGAGCTCGGGTTGCTCGCGAGCAGCGGTTTCGGACGCCCGCATGGATGCAAGGCCTGAGTGGGCATGAGCGCGGCGGAGACGCCGTATCGCCAGCGAGTACGTGCCCGGACCGAGCTCCCGTCGCGTCCGGGCGCCTCTACACGCCGCGCTCCTACCGGCCGAGCGCGTACTTGACGAAGTCTCTCAGGGCGTACTCCACTTTGGCAGGATGCCAGTGAGGGTCGAGATTCAGTAGCGAGTTGGGATCGCCGAAAAGGAGCCCGAGGAATACCTCCGCGACGATGCGACCGCCGACGGGCCCCAGTTGCGGAGTGTTGACCGAGCCACCACCCGTCACCGGAATGGGCGTGGACACCTTGAAGTGCATCGCCTCCGCGAGGATGTACGTCCACAAGGGGCAGTTGTGCGCGAATGGTCTCAGGGCGGGTATCGAGGCGATGCTGCCAAGTGGCTGGTCCGGCTTGTCCACGGCCTTTCCGATGAGGATCTCTTCATCCCTGAGAACCGTGACCCCCATGGCCCGCGCGACGGCCTGTCCGGAAGGTAGTCCCAGGCGGAGGCCACGCTCCAGGTTTCGCACTGCGAGCGAAGATGGAGTGCTGGCCACCGCGGCTGGGAGGTTGTTTAGGGGGGTCACGAGGGATGTGTCGATCCGATAGGCGAATTGCAGCCGGCGTGCATTTTCCTCCAGCTGTGCCTGGGTCGGCGCCTCGCCCTCGGGCGTCTTCCCGTCGTCGCCGAGGGCGACTCCCGGGGCCCTGGTCTCGAGGTCGATCATCCGCCCCCAGTCGATACCCCCGTCGGGAATCATGGCCTGGAACCCCGTCAGACCCTCGGGAAAGCCAGTCACTGGGAAGATCGGCCGCAAGACATTGTCGTTGAGGCGATAACCGGGACGGATCATCGAATGACCGAGCCGGTACGCGGCGGCGGAGAATTCGACCGGCATGAACGGCTCGTGCTTCCAGTGGAAGAATTCGAGACGCGACCTGTCGTAATTCTTGCCTGACTTCAGGCTGTTCAACACCGCCGGATGGACGATGCGCGGCAGGAAGTCGTTCAAGACGACATATTGATAGTGGAACCGCACCAGCTCTTGAATCTCGGCGAACGGCCGACCCGGGTTGTCCTTCAGCGTTCGATTGTGAAACCGCAAGAACAGACCGTGCAGCTGCGATACGATGCTGTTTTCGTCGTTCCGCGGATCTCCTATCAAGGCTCGGGCCGGCGTCGCACCGTTCCGAGGCAGGTCCTGGGCCCCGGGATCTCCACCGGTGATTGCGGCTCCAAGGAGGAATCCGTCGTTTCCATCGTACAGGTAGGGCTGGTCGTCCGGGCCACGTCCGTAGACGCTGTCCAGGTCGAAGGCGGGGGTGCGGAAGTCGACCAACGCGTCAGGGTCGTTTTGTTTCTGCAAGCTGCTCGCTGGATCGAACGTGATGTCGTGATCGATGAACTGCCCGAGGTACGTGTAGAGCGCCGGAATGCCGCTCTCTTCGTCGTCGGGGCCGTCCTTCGGAGGATCATCCAGCGTCGGCGACATCGCGGCGCCGAGAGTCCTCAGGTTGGCGATGCTGTCAGCATCGCCCCGGCCGAAATGTGCCGGCGGCAGGGAACGAAACATGCGCCCGAAACGCCCGTTGAAGGACGCCGAGCGGCCGGATGACATCAACCCGCGCAATGGTAATCCGTGTCGTGCACTCATAGGAACCTCCTGCTGTTTTCCGACGTTCGGTGGTCGTTGGGACAACGTCCGTGGTGTCTCGGCGGTCGATGGCGCGTCGGCCGGTTCGCGCTGATCATCCAGTCGGGCAGAGCAGCGGCGGATGCGGGCCGCCCTGCCTTCCCCGGCTGGCCGTAGCGCCCCCACCAGCCCCGTGACCCTGCGCGAAAACGTCACACATCGAACACGAGCTGTTCTCTCGCGCGCGCGAGCCGCTTTTGGGCCATCGCGACGTAGTCGGCGTTCATTTCCCATCCGAGGAAGCGGCGCCCGAGGCGGATGGCTGCCACGCCCGTGGTCCCGGAGCCCGCGAACGGGTCGACGATCAGCTCGCCCGGATTCGAGAACAAGCGAACGAGAGTCTCCATGAGGGCGAGCGGCTTCTGAGTCTGGTGACCGGTGCGCACGTCGCCGCCCTTGTTCACAATGAACACTCCATGGGAGCCGCCGCCGTTCCAGGCGCTCCGGCCGGGCGCGTGGCACGCCACGATCGACTCGTACCCGATCCCCGGGCGATCTCCCGAGTACTGCGGCTTGCCGTCCGGCTTGATCCACAGGCAGGTCCGCTTGTAGACAGCGCCGCCGCCCTCCAGCGCGGCACGCCACTTCATCGCCGCCTCGACTTGGCAAAAGACCAAGATCCACCGCCGCGCGAGGCGCGCCATTTGGCGCGCCGACTCGGCGCGCAGCTCCTCGGTAATCGGGGGGAACGTCAGGGGCTCGATCTCCAACCTACCGCCCGCCCGCGCCACGAGACGCTGGCTCGTGTGGGCCTCGGCTTCGTAAGGGGGATCGGTTATGACGACGTCCGCGGAGCCGTCCGGGAGCGACGACAAACCGGCCAAGCAGTCGCCCTCGGAAAGGGACCACGCCTGTGGCTCTCTGACATCCGTTGCGGGCCGGCGCGTCCTGACCGAATTGGACATTCGGACGGGAAAAGCGGAGCCAACAAGGGGTTTGTGACCACCCCTCGAGAACGCGCCCCTCCCCTTGGCATCTGGCCGAGACAGTTCCGGCGGGCGCTAAGAATGATCGGTCTAGCCGGCGTGTTGCTTCCGCCATCCGTAAGCGGTTACGCCGCGTGGCTTGTAGACGGACAGCGCGGTTGCCGCTAACAAGACGAGAACGGCAGCGATCGCGTCTCCGAGGAGCTGGATCCGAACGCTCCGTAGATCCCCGGCCGACAGGGTCATCTCGGCCGCGGCCCGGGCGACGCCGCCGATCGGCTGGGTGTGCAGCAAGAGGAGCCCGCTCGCGAGGAGATTCAAGATCAGCTTCGCGAGCACCCAGTAGTGGCGGAACAGACCCCACGGCGTGCCGAGCGCCTGGACGACGCCCGTCACCAGAGACGCGAAGCTCGCCGGTACAATCACCCACCAGGTGACAGTGCTCGCCGCCAAATACGACGCCCTGACGGTCGCAGGATCCGGGCTCGCGAGACCGGCCCAGGCGAGCGCGAGGAATGTCACCACGGCGCCCAGCCACCCGACGGAGCAGGTGACGTGCAGGGTGAGGAACAGCTTTCGGACCCCGGGGCGCATCGCTGTCAGCGAGAGCTCTTGGGCAGTTCAGCCCCAGGAACCGGGGGGCCACCATAGGAGCTGAACGGCGCGTGGTGCCGAAAGCCGCCGCCAGCCAGGTGAATCACGGCGAACACCACGACGAACGCCACAGCCAGAACGCCGCAGACCTTCACCCAGCGCGGGGCTCCCGGATACGGTTGTCGCTCCATGGGGATCGGTTTTACGATACAAAGTGTCGCTATCAATTCACTGTGTCTCTCTTTTTCTTGGGTCGGCCGTATAATGCAACCGTGCCGCGGCTATGGAACGACACCATCGAGACTCACCGGCGTGAGGTGCGCGACGCTATCCTGCAGACGACGGCCTCGCTCGCCAGCAAGCACGGGCTCACCGCCGTCACCGTGTCCCAGATCGCCGAGGAGACGGGGATCGGTCGCGCCACGCTCTACAAATATTTCCCCGACGTAGAGGCCATCCTCGTCGCCTGGCACGACCAACACGTCGAGGCGCACCTCGAACATCTCGCTCGCCTCATTGACCAGCCGGGGAGCGCGGGCGAGCGGCTCCAGAGCGTCCTGTCGATGTACGCGCGCATTCAACACGAGCGCCACGGCTACCAATTCTCTCCGCTCGTCCACCGCGGCGAGCACGTCGCCCTCGCGGAGCAGAAGCTTCGGACGTTCCTGCGGGAGCTCATCGCAAAGGCTGCCAAGACCGGCGAGGTGCGTGACGACCTGGCGCCAGACGAGCTCGCCGGGTACTGCCTGCACGCGCTCTCAGGCGCGGGTGGTCTGCCTTCGCAGGCCGCCGTCCAGCGGCTGGTCAAGGTGACCCTGGCCGGCCTCCGGCCCGCGCGCTAGGTGCCCGCAGAGTCGGCACGGGCCTCGGTCAAAGGCATGGAGTATGCACCGGGTGTAAGGCCGCAAGGCCGAGCGCGTCTCCTAGTAGTGAAACGGAGAGCGGAAAAGGAGATCGCGAGATGAACCACCAGCATGACCACCGCGAGGCGGGCGGGACGCCTCACTCACACCACCTCCCGAGCGCAGCGGCTCCTCTCGAAAAGGACCCGGTCTGCGGCATGGATGTACCGGCGGATGCGCCGCTACGGAGCGACTACGGCGGCAAGACGTACGTCTTCTGCGGCAAGCGTTGCCTCGAGCGCTTCCGACAGAACCCGGCCGCGTTTGTCGGGAAGGCGCCCGATCAGACCGCGGCTCCGGCTCCGACCGCGACCGCTGGCGCCAAAGTCGAGTGGACGTGCCCCATGCACCCGCAAATCGTGCGCGACAAGTCGGGGACGTGCCCGATCTGCGGCATGGCGCTCGAGCCGCGAACAATCACTGCGGAGCCGCTGGACAATCCCGAGCTCAAGGACATGACGCGGCGGTTCTGGACGGCGGCGGCGGTCACCACCCCCCTCTTTCTGCTTGCGATGGGTGAGGTGATCCTGGTAGGCAACTTCGCGCGCTGGGTGTCGCCCCGGCTCCGGACTTGGATCGAGCTCGCGCTGGCAGCACCGGTCTGCCTCTGGGCGGCGTGGCCGTTCTATGTGCGGGCCGTGCAGTCGGTACGGAACCGCAGCCTGAACATGTTCACGCTCATCGGGCTCGGGGTGTCCGTGGCGTTCCTCTACAGCCTGGTCGCGACGCTCGCGCCCGGGATCTTCCCGCCTTCGTTCCGCGAGCACGACGGGAGAGTGGGCGTCTACTTCGAGGCGGCCGGCGTGATCGTCACGTTGATCCTTCTCGGGCAGGTGTTGGAGCTGCGCGCCCGCAGTGCAACGGGCGCGGCGATCCGGAAGCTACTTGGGCTCGCGCCCAAGCAGGCCCGCCGGGTGGGCGCTGACGGCAGCGAGACAGACGTGCCGCTCGAGGAGGTACGCGTCGGCGATCGCCTGCGGGTCCGGCCGGGCGAGAAGGTTCCCGTCGATGGTGTGGTCGTCGAGGGACGCAGCCACGTCGACGAATCCATGGTCAGCGGCGAGCCGATTCCGGTGCAGAAGGAGGTCGGTTCGAAGGTCGTCGGCGCCACGCTCAACAGCGCCGGGACCCTGGTCATCCGCGCGGAAAAGGTCGGCGCCGATACCCTCCTCGCACGGATCGTCGCCATGGTCGGGGAGGCACAGCGGAGCCGCGCACCCATTCAGAAGCTCGCCGACGTCGTGGCCAGCTACTTCGTGCCTGTCGTCATCGGCATTGGCGCCGTGACTTTCGTCGTCTGGTCGTTGGTCGGGCTCGAGCCTCGAGCGGCGCACGGCCTCATCAATGCTGTCGCGGTCCTGATCATCGCCTGCCCGTGCGCGCTGGGCCTCGCTACGCCCATGTCAATCATGGTCGCGATGGGGCGCGGGGCGACGACCGGCGTCCTCTTTCGCAACGCGGAGGCGGTCGAGATCCTGCGCAAGGTCGACACGCTGGTCGTCGACAAGACGGGCACGCTGACCGAAGGCAAACCGAAGCTGGTCAGCGTCAACCCCTTCGGGCAAACGTCCGAGGCGGATCTCGTTCGTCTTGCGGCGGCCCTGGAGCGAGGCAGCGAGCATCCGCTCGCCGTCGCGGTCGTGAAGGGCGCTGAAGAACGAGGGATCGCACTCCCGGTGGCCACGGGCTTCGAGGCGGTGAACGGCAAGGGCGTGAAGGGCAACATCGAGGGGCGCGCGATCGCGATCGGCAACCGCGCGCTGCTCGCCGACCTGGGCATCGACGCGGCACCGTTCGCCGCGAAGGCCGAGGAGCTGCGCCGGGACGCGCAGACCGTTATCTTCGTCATCGTCGATGGGAAACCTGCTGGTCTCCTGGGGGTGGCCGATCCGATCAAGGACAGCACGCCCGAAGCGATGCGCGCCCTGCACGAGGAGGGCGTCCGGATCGTGATGCTCACCGGCGACAGCCGGACGACGGCCGAGGCCGTCGGTCGGAAGCTGGCGATCGACGAGATCGAGGCCGAGGTCCTACCCGACCAGAAGGCGAGCGTCGTGAAGCGTCTCCAGAGCCAAGGCCGGATCGTCGCGATGGCGGGCGATGGAATTAACGACGCTCCCGCGCTGGCGCAGGCGCAGGTCGGGATTGCCATGGGAACCGGCACCGACGTGGCGATGGAGAGCGCGGGCGTCACGTTGGTCCAAGGCGATCTCCGTGCCATCGCCCGTGCCCGCCGGATCAGCCGCCAGACCCTCGCGAACATCAAACAGAACCTCTTCTTCGCGTTCGTCTACAACATCGCGGGAATTCCCATCGCCGCGGGTGTGCTGTACCCCTGGTTCCACATCCTGGCGAGCCCGATGATGGCAGCCGCTGCCATGAGCCTCAGCTCAGTCTCGGTCGTTGGCAACGCCCTCCGTCTGCGGCGGGCCAGGATCTAGCCTGGGGCCGGCCCAGGCGCGGCGCAGATTCTGCGTCGCCCTCTCGGCCAGTCGCAGGCTTTGCGCCGTCCGAATGGCGGAGTTCCATCGCCGCGCGTAGGGGCGTGTGGCACCACCCGTGCAAATGCCCGAAGGCATGACCAACCATGAGATGCTCGCCGGGGACGCAATTGAAGAGAGGTACCGGCGCCGGCTGCGCTGGGGTCTGGGAGCGTTCCTCGCCATCGCGTTCTTCTTCCTCTGGGAGGAGCACCGCGCTCATCTCTTTGCGGCGCTGCCGTGGCTGCTGCTGCTCGCCTGTCCCCTGATGCACCGCTTCATGCATCGGGGCCACCGATCGCACCATGACGAGGATCGGCCCACTTCGGGCGAGAAGGTCGCGGGCGACGAAGAACGAGAGCACCAGCACGGCGGCCACGGCTGCTGCTGAAAGGACCACGCCATGGATCACGGAACGAGTACTCCCGCATACGGCCTCTGGACGTTGGTCTTGATCAACTCCGCGGTCTTCATCCTGTTCGCTTTCAGCTTCTTCAAGCCGCGGACGAAGCGCGACTGGAGGACGTTCGGGAGCTTCTCGGCGTTCATTGTCGCGCTCTTCGTCGAAATGTACGGCTTTCCCCTGACGATCTACCTGCTGGCCGGATGGCTGGGGCGGCGTCTTCCGGGCGTCAACCTCTTCTCGCACGACGCGGGCCACCTCCTCTACGACCTGCTGGGCTTCAAGGGCAACCCGCACCTCAACCCGCTCCACATCGCGAGCAACCTGTTCATCCTCGCCGGATTCGTCGTGCTCGCGCGCGCGTGGCGCGTGCTGTTCGTCTCCCAGCAGGAGAAGAAGCTGGCCACGAGCGGACCCTACGCACGGATCCGCCACCCCCAGTACGTCGGCTTCATCGTCATCATGTTCGGTTTCCTGCTCCAGTGGCCGACGCTGGTGACGCTGGTGATGTTCCCGATCCTGCTCGCCACCTATGTTCGGCTCGCGCACCGGGAGGAGCGGGAGGTCGAGGCAGAGTTCGGGGACGAATGGCGCGCCTACGCGGCTGTGACGCCGCGCTGGATCCCGAGCCTCGGCGAGGCGCGTGTCCCGGCGCATGGTCCTAGCCAGGCCGGGAGGCACGCCGAGCGGCCGGTCTGAGCCTCTCTGCGAGCGTTGTGACCTGGTGGAACCTGTTCTTACCGTCCAAGGAATCAGCAAGACCTACCGGATGGGCGAGGTGGAGGTACCCGCGCTGCGCGCGATCGACGTGCAGCTCGGTGCCGGCGAGATGGTCGTCCTTCTCGGTGCGTCCGGCAGCGCCAAGTCGACCCTCCTCAACATCATGGGCGGCCTCGACGTGCCCACCGCCGGCCGGCTGCTCTACCGAGAGCAGGAGCTGACGACGGCGAAGGAGCGGGCGCTCACCGCGTACCGGCGCGACCACGTCGGCTTCGTGTTCCAGTTCTACAATCTGGTCCCCAGCCTGACAGCGGTCGAGAACGTCGCGCTAGTCACCGACCTCGCCGAGCATCCGCTGTCACCCGGGGAGGCGCTGGCGCTGGTCGGGCTCAGCGGCCGAAAGGATCACTATCCCGCGCAGCTCTCCGGCGGCGAGCAACAGCGCGTGGCCATCGCCCGCGCCATCGCCAAGCGGCCCGACGTCCTTCTCTGCGACGAGCCCACTGGGGCGCTGGATGTCGCGACCGGGAAAATCGTTCTCGGCGCGATCGCCGCCGCCAACCGCGAGCTCGGGACCACGACGGTGGTCATCACCCACAACGCGGCGATTGCGGCGATGGCCGATCGGGTGCTGCAGCTCGCCGATGGGCGGCTGGTCGGCGATCGTCGGAACACCTCGCGTGCGTCCGCCGAGACCCTGGCGTGGTGATGCGCGCGCTCGATCGCAAGCTGTTCCGCGATCTCTGGCGCATGAAGGCGCAGGCAGCGGCGATCGCGCTGGTCGTCGCCGCCGGGGTGTCGCTGTTCGTCGCGATGGTGGCGACTTACCGGTCGATGAGCCTGTCCGAGCACCACTACTACACGCGCTGGCGATTCGCCCAGGTCTGGTCGGATCTCTCTCGCGCGCCAACCTCCATCACGCGCGACATCGCCGCGCTTCCAGGCGTCGCGGCCGTGGAAGGCCGCGTGAAGCACCACGCGGTCCTGGACGTGCCGGGCATGGCGCAGCCGGCGTCAGCGGTGCTCGTCTCGATTCCGCCGACGGCCGGCCACGGCGTCAATGACCTCTACCTCCGCCGGGGGCGGCACGTGGAGCCGGGGCACGGGGCCGAAGTGCTGGTCAGTGAAGCCTTCGCCGAGAAGAACCACCTCGTGCTCGGCGACACGATGATCGCCACGATTGCGGGCCGCCACGTCCAGCTCCGATTCGTGGGCGTGGCACTCTCGCCCGAATACGTGATGCCGGTGCCGCCGAGCGGCCTCGCCCCCGACGACCGCCGGTTCGCGGTGATCTGGATGGCTCGGGACGAGCTGCAGAGCCTGTTCGACCTGCGGGGCGCGATCAACGAGGTCGCCGTCCTGCTTGCCCCGGGCGCGGACGAACGCGCCGTCGCGAGCGCGATCGATCGCGTCCTCGCGCCCTACGGCGGTCGCGGTGCCTATGGGCGGGACAGCCAGCCCTCCCACACCATGCTCGAGGAGCACATCCGGCCGCTCAAGTCGGTCGCGCTCATCGTTCCCACGATCTTCCTTCTGGTCGCCGCGTTCCTCGTCAACATTGTCCTCTCGAGGTTCGTGGCCACTCAGCGGGAGCAGATCGGCCTGCTCAAGGCGTTCGGGTACTCGTCGGGCCGCGTGGCCCTGCATTACCTCGAGCTGACCATGCTGATCGTGCTTACCGGCGTCATCGTCGGGCTGCCCATCGGCGCCCGCCTGGGGTTGGGCTTCGCCCGCTTCTACGGCGCCTTCTTCCGCTTTCCCGTCCTCGTGTTCCGGATCGAGCCGGCGCTGATGGTGGGCGCGCTCCTGATCGCCACCGTCACCACCGGGCTCGGCGCGCTCGGCAGCGTGCGCCGAGTCCTCGCGCTTCCTCCTGTCGTGGCGATGACGCCCGAGATCCCCGCGTTTCGGCGCACGCTCCTCGATCGGATGGGCGTGTCTCGATGGCTGGCGCCGGCTTGGCGGATGGTCGTGCGCAACCTGCTGAAGCGGCCGCTGCGCTCCGGGCTAGCGGTGGCGGGCATGGCGTTCGCGGTGTCCGTCATCCTGATTGGCAGCGCGACCGCGGACGCGACCGATCGGATGCGCGACGTGCGCTATCAGGCGGCCGAGCGACAGGACGTGACCGTCTCCCTGATGGATGCGCGCGCCATCGGCACCGCTCGGGACTTCCTGGCCCTGCCCGGCGTGACGCGCGTCGAGCCGTATCGCGTGGTGCCGGCTCGCTTCGCCGGCGACCGACAGATGCAGGACGTCGCTCTTTACGGGTTGCCGTCCGGCGGTGTCCTGCGAAGGGTTGTCGACAACGACTACCACGTTTTCTCGGTGCCTCCCGATGGGGCGATCGTGACCGCCTGGCTTGCCAAACACTTCGGCCTCGGGCGCGGCGATCCGTTGAAGCTCGAGATCCGGGAGAAGCGGCGCCGCCTCGTCACGACCCGCGTCGTCGACGTCGTGCCGGAACCGCTGGGCTTGGCGGTGTACATGGACCTCGGCGCGCTCGGACGACTGCTCGGCGAGCCGGAGACCTACTCGGTCGCCAATCTCACCATCGATCCGATGCGTGAGCGCGAGCTGTTCGGGACGTTGAAGCGGACCCCGGCGGCGGTTGCCGTCGACTTTCGGAGAGGGGCGCTGGCGAGCTTCCGGCAGATGAGCGACGCGGTTGCCGTCTTCATCCGGAAGGTGGAGGTCATCTTCGCGATCATCATCGCGTTCGGTGTCGTGTACAACACCGCCAAGATCGCACTGGCCGAGCGGTCACGCGAGCTCGCCACCCTGCGTGTCCTCGGGTTCACGCGGCGCGAGGCGTCCGCGATCCTGCTGGGCGAGCTGGGCGTGCTCGCCGCGCCGGCCGTTCCGCTCGGCCTGCTCATGGGCCACTGGCTCTCGGGCCTGGTGATCGGTGCCTGGGCGGGAGAGCGGATGCACCCGCCTGTGATCGTCGCCGCGTCGACCTACGGCCTTGCGCTGGTGGTGTTCGTGTTCGGCCTCGCGGCATCGGCCTTGCTGGTGCGCAGAAATCTCGATCGCCTCGACCTGGTCGGGGTGTTGAAGGCGAGGGAGTGACCATGAACAGGGGAAAGCGAACGAAGACAGTCGTCTGGCTCGGCATTCTCGCCGCGCTGGCCGCGGCGGTGGCGTGGAGCCTGAGACCACAACCGGTCGCCGCGACGATTGCAACTGTCACGCGTGGGCCGCTCGCGGCAACGGTGAGCGCGGAGGGGCGCGCGCGCGTCAAGGATCTGTACGTCATCGCGGCGCCCGTCGACGGCCAGCTGGAGCGCGTCATCGCCCGTCCTGACGACGCGGTTGCCGCTGGCGCGACGGTGGCCGAGATCCGCCCGGCCGCGTCGCGCCCGCTCGACCCGCGCACCCGCGCCGAGGCAGGCGCCGCGGTGGCGACGGCCGAGGCGGCCGTGGCGCGCGCCGACGCTGCCCAGCGAGAGGGCGAGGCCGCGCTCGAGCACGCCAACAGCCTCCTGTCGACGGCGCGCCAGCTCACCGACAAGGGCGCCGCGCCCCGCGCGGACCTGGAGCACCGGGGCCATGAGGCGGAAATCCGCCGGGGAGCCGCCGAAGGCGCGGCGGCGGCCGCCCGTCAGGCGCGGGCCGAGCTGGCCCGGGCGCGTGCGGTCCTCGCGCCCACCACCGCCAAACCGGGACAGCCCACGCCGGTGCAGGCGCCGGTGGCGGGAAGGATCCTTCGCGTCATGCGCGAGAGCGCCGGCCCGATCGCCGCCGGGACGCCCTTGCTGGAGGTCGGCGACATAGCCCACCTGGAGGTGCACGCCGATCTGTTGTCGGGCGACGCCGCCGACGTCCGGCCAGGCGCCGACGCGACCATCACTGGGTGGGGCGGTCCCAGGCCGATTCACGCGTGCGTCCGCCGGATCGACCCCGCGGCCTTCACCAAGGTCTCAGCGCTCGGTCTGGAAGAGCAGCGGGTGCACGTGGTGCTCGACCTGACGGAGCGGCCGCCGCCTGGTCTCGGTCACGATTATCGAGTGGACGCCGCCATCGTGGTGTGGGAGGGCAAGGACGTTCTACGCGCCCCGTCGACGGCACTGTTTCGGTCGGTTGACCGGTGGACCGTCTTCGTCGTTCGCGACGGCCGCGCCCGCAAGGTCCCCGTCGAGGTCGGACCCAGTGACGGCACCGCGACTGTAATCACCAAAGGCCTCGCCGAAGGGGACAGCGTCATCGTTCAACCGTCAGACGTCATCGACGAGGGCACGCGCATCGACGGCAGTATCCGTACGCCCGTGGGGCCGGGCTCGTCGTAGCGGGCAGCCTCGCGTCGGCGGACCGACGCCTCACGCGAGGTCACGAGCGATCGCGTCTATCGCCTTCAATCCCTGACCGAAGCGGGCCATGGCTTCCCGATGCTTCTCGAGTTCGCCGTAGGGCAGGTAGCGTACGTGCAAATCTCCGACGCGCTGGAACGCAGGCCGGCGGAGCTGCGCGCGGACGTCCTCCTCGCGATCATCGGGCGCGACCAGAAAGAGGGCCCGCGTGGCGCTGCCCGGCGCGCCGAGCGCCAGGTCGAGCAGGCGCACAATGCCGCTGTAGATCGAGGTCGTGTGCTCGACTTCGAAGGCGGCGACGACGGCGCCACCGTTCTTGTCAATCCAGAGCACGTCGATCAGGCGAATGGCGTCGACGCCGGGCACGCCCGACAGCCACGCCGGGAGGTGATCGAGGCAGCCGTCGCCGAGCTGCCCCCCGTCGAGCGGGCGCCCGCGATCGTTCACCGCCACCCACACGTCGAAGCCGAGCGCGCGACCGAGATCGCGCAGCCAGCCCTGGACCTCCGTGTGGGTCCGGTCGTCCGCTCGGGCGCCTTCGCGGGCATTTCGCTCCTTCGCGCTCTCTTCGCGGACGTGGAGGAGATCCTGCTCCCAGGCCGCGCGCGCCGCGGCGTCGTCGCTCCGAGGCGGAGCGGCGTAGCGACCGCCCCCGACGTCGAACAACAGCCCGCCGAAGGCGCCCAGGTCATTCGACAGGAGGTCACGGTGATCGGCGTTCATCCGCAAGATGCCGGAGCGCATCGCCAGGTACTCCTCCCAGCTTCCGAGCTTGACCGATGCTCCGGTGAGCGCGTTGTAGCCGCGCACGATGGCTGTGTTGAACGGCGGCGCGATCGTCGGGTGGAGGAAATACAGGAGATTGGCGGCGGCCGGCCCCAGGCCCTTGATCGCGTGTCGGTCGAGCTCCCGGATCGCGTCGATGACCGCGTCGGCGCCTTGGCAGCAGACGCAGGTGTCGAGGAAGCGGCCGAAGGCCCGCTGGTTGTCTGGCGATTCGTAGATGTCGGGGATCCGCAGCTTCGGCTTCCAAAGGAACGCGTGGTCGGCGCCCTTGAAGATCTGGCGCTGCTCCGCGATCGACTTCACCACCACCTCCAGTGACGACCCGCGATACTGGCTTCCGAAGGTCCCCGCCTCGATCTCCTGCACGACCGTGGTGAGCCCGCGCCGGATCGAGCGGAAGTTCTTGAGCCGTTCCTCCCACAGGAACCAGCTGCGGTAGGTCCCGCCCGGATCGTCCCGCCACCGTGCGATCAGCGTTCGCATTCGTTCCGATGGTACCGGATCTCGCGGCTCCTCAAGAGGCTTCGCCGGGGCCGATGACGTTCGGCACGTGGTGCTCGCGGCAACATGGAGGCAGCTCGTCGAAAAGGCGCCTCAGAGCGTCGGCGGCTTTGGCCAAAAAATCGGCTTGGCTCTCGACGAAGAATCGGCGCGGGTGACCGCGCCACGCCTCCTCGATGCGCAGGTCGATGGCCGCCGCGGTCGCGGCCGGCTCGACTCGCAGCTTGTTGCTGTGGTCGTATCCGAGCGCTACGGACGGCGTTCGCAGATGAATCACGGTGTCGTAGCGCGCCAGCTCTGTCTCGCGGGTGGTGCCGGTCTCAGCGAGGAATTCGTTCTCGTCGCTCGGCCAGTACGCCAGGCCGTCCAGTGTTCCGCGATCGCATAGCGTGACGGCGGGGGCTCCGTCGGGCCCGATGAGCCGCTCGAGCTGCCGCTGCACATGGAAGATGGCTCGCTGTGCCGCCTTGCGCGACGCCTCGGAGTCCTCGCGCGGGAATCCGCCGCCGAACAGGATGCTGGCCGCCTCCGGCAGGACCCGCACGTGCTTGCAGAAGTAGCGCCGGACGAGCTCGAGGACGGCGGTCTTCCCTGCCCCGGGGCCTCCGGTAAGCACGACGCGCCGGCCGAGGTGCACGTCGGCGCACGCGCAAGCGACGGGCCCAGCGGTCGACGCTGCGCCGGGGGTCACGCCACTCCGATCGCAACGGCCGGGTCAGGCGAACAAGGTGGGTGAGCGTCTCCCGGCTTCATCGTTCGCGCCTCCGCAGAGAGCGCGGCTCCTAGAGAACACGAACGATGAACCCGAGGTTCGACTTCAGGATACGAGGCGACGGGGAGCATCGCCCATCACCCTATTTCCCCTGCAGCTCTTTTGCCCGCAAGGTGTGATAGTCAGCAGCCTTTTCGGCATCGGCCGCCAGCTTGTCGGCGTCCTTGGCGATCAGCTCGCAGTGCTTCTTCATCTTTACCGCGTTGGCGTTGGGAGTGGGCCCGTTGGTCGGCTGGTGCTGAGCCGCATAGGCGGCCGCCATGGCTTTATGATCCTCGGCGACCTTCTTGTACTGCGCCGCCTGATCTTTGTATTGCTTCGCGAGCGCCTCGTGCTCCGCCACGGTCGTGGGCACCTTGGCCTCGTCGGCGAATGATGTCGTCGCCGTGAGCGCAAATGCGGCGAAGGCAAGGGACGCGAGCAGCGGTCGGATTCGGGTAGCAGCTATCATGATTCTCTCCTGTGGTCGTGTGGTGGTGTTGGCCTGCCCACTCACTCGAGTGGCCCGGCTTGTGCTTCTACTTTCCAGCCAGCTCCTTGGCGCGCAGCGTGTGGAAGTCCGCCGCCTTCTCGGCGTCGGCCGCAAGCTTGTCGGCGTCCTTCGCCAGCATCTCGCAGTGCTTCTTCATCTTCTCGTTCCACGGATTCTTCATGCCGCCCTTCGCGTCCGGATGCGCCTTCGCGTAGACGGCGGCCATCTCCCTGTGTTCATCCGCGGTCTTCTTGTACATCGCGGCCTCCTCCTTGTACTGCTTCGCCAGCGCTTCGTGCTCTGCGGTCGTGGTCGGCACCTTCGCCGATTCGCCGGCGACGGACGCAGTTGCGGTAAGCGCGAAGGCGACGAACGCGAGCGAGGCGAGGATCGTGCGGGTCTTGGTAGCGAGCTTCATGACGTTTCTCCTTTTTTCTTGGTTCGTGAATCGGATACGGAACCCGGGTATGCAGCCCGCGTTCCAACCGAAGCGCTCGGTCCGAATCTCGGCTCCGAGCGGAGCGAACATAGGAAAATGCGTAGGGGACCTCCAGTGTGACCTCGGGAGTTACACTGAGGGATTCGGCACGTCCTTCATCGACGGCGCCGGTAAGCGCAGGAATTGCGCGGATCGCGAAGCCGTTCCGCAAAACCCCGTGGGGCACGTACCTTGCCTTCCCGTCTACCGTCTTTCGTACCCAACCCCCGTTTGAACAGAAACATGGCGGAAACGACGTGAACTCTCGGGACAAGAGCGAGCTCGGTGCTCGCCTGAAGAGGATCGCTGGCCAGGTGGCCGGGATTCAGCGCATGCTCGACGAGGATCGCTCGCTGCTGGAGGTCGTCACCCAGCTGAGCGCAGTGCGCGCCGCTCTGGGAGGCGTCGCGAACATCATCGTAGGTGCCCACGTCGAGGAGCGCATCAACAAGATGCTGGCCAGCGACGATGCGCGAGAACAGCGGGCGCTGGTCAGCGAGCTGGTGGGCTTGTTCGAGAAGCGCCATCGCGACGTGTGACGGCCGCGGGCAACGGCTCACGAAACAGATCACCCTTCGATCAATTCGGAAAGCCTCGGCGCGCATCACGACCTCGAGAGAGCGAAGTACTCGGCACAATCGGGGGGCCGGTCGCGACAGCGTCTCGGTCTGGGCTGGCGTCAACCCAACGCGACGACGGATCGATAGAGCAACTGGCGATGATGGCCAAATCACACCATCCCTTAGCCAGGACGATGCACCATCGGTTGTCGCCCATTTGAGATCTCCAAATGGCATTGAGTCGCGCGATGGAGCGGGGAGAAGGCCGCCGAAGAAGCTCCCGCGCGCCCGACGCAGGTCAACACGCACGCGCACGAATCGCACAGCGCAAGCTTGCGTGGCGAAGAATGTGCGCGCTTTCTCGCCGTAACCGGCGCGGTCACACGAGTGTGCACAGTCGATGCCAGCAGGAGCGAATCCCCGTAGACGCAGATCGTTCGTCGGGTCAACCGTGCGGGCATACCCCGCTGCCGCGTCGGGAGTCGAGCCCGAAAGCACAGGGAATCGTCAACGACACCTCCGGTCTGCGGAACAGCGGATGCCATTGGTCCAACCGCGAGCAGGCTTGCCGAAGCGCGACGGTGATCGTGCCGTAACCCTACCGGCTACGGGGCCAGAACGCGTCCTTTGAGCCTGTGGCGCGGTCGTTGCTTCGAGGAGTCCCGTGATGCACACCAAGTCGATCTCGCGCAGACGAAGTGCCGGCGCCTCGGCGTTCGTTGCGCTTCTCCTCGCATCACCCGCCGTGGCGCACGCGCAAGGCGTCGCCAAGCTCGATCCCCTCGTCGAGGAAGCCGTCAGCCATCATCCCGCGGTCCGGAGCGCCGAGCGGATCGCCGGCGCCGCGGCCGAGGTCGTCTCGCGCGAGGGCTCCCTCCCTGACCCGATGCTGTCGGGCGGCGTGCGGAATCTCCGTGTGGACAGCCCGCGACTCAGCTCCGATCCCATGAGTGGTGTCGAGATCGCCATTACCCAGGACATCCCGTTTCCGGGGAAGCGCGCTCGGCGCGCGAGGGTCGCGAGCGCGAACGCAGATGTGGCTCGACGCGACGCCACGGCCGTCGCGGTCGGTGCGGCGCTGCGTGTGCGGCAAGCCTATTGGCGCCTTCGCTTCGCGGAAGAGGCAGAGCGGATCACGCGCGAGGGTGTGGACATTCTCGCCCACCTCTCCGAGATCACGAAGGCGCGCGTCTCCGTGGGGCAAGCTGCGCAGCAGGACTTCTTCCAGGCGGAGGTGGCCCGCGGGCGGGCCGTCGGGATGGTGCAGGAGCGGGCGCAAATGCTCGTCACCGCGCGCCGAGAACTCAACAGCGCCGTCGGGCGCCCACCGGAGACGCCCGTCGGGCCCACAGAAGCACCATCCGAACCTCCGCCTCTGCATCCTTCGATGATCACGGCGGCGGCCGCTCGCGCAAATCCTGAACTCCTGACCATGATCGCGCGCGCCACCGCCGCCTCTCGCGCCGTCGAGGAAGCCAGATACGATCGCTGGCCGGACCTCCAGGTCGGCGCCAGTTACATGTTTCGTGCCGCGGTTCCTGGAGATCCCGCCAACGGCGCCGACATGTTCAGCGTCGGGATGGGCGTGACGCTGCCCTTCTGGATCGCACGCAAGCAGGACGCACACCTGCGCGAGGCTCGTGAGAGCCTCGCCGCGGCCGAAGCAGGCATCGACACGAGCGCCCTCGTCGCCGCCACGGCCGCGCAGACCGCGCTCGACGTGGTCGAGCGGCTCACCCGCGAGATCGCGTTGTTCGAAGACGAGGTGACACCAAATGCTGAGCAGGCGGTCGCGACCGGGACCGCTGACTATCGCGTAGGCAAAACCGCCTTCGTCTCACTCTTGCAAAGCTGGCAAGCGCTGCTCGATGCGCAACTCGACTCCGCCCGGCTCCGTTCCGAGCGGGCGCAGGCGCTCGCCGAAATTCAGGCGCTCACCGGAGAAGCGGCGCGGTGAGTGACGAGAGTAACAGAGAGGATGCGAGGAAAATGACCACGACGACAACGCCTGTCTCAGGGATACATTGGTGGAGCCGCGTGCACAGTGTCGGCGCCCTTTCGATTGGCGCGGTCCTGCTCGTCGCGGGCATCGCGATCGGCGCGAGTCTGAGCCACATCGGCAGACGGACGGTCGCGGGTGTGGGCGTACCGACCCAGAAAGAGACAGCCATGGGACCAGCCGTCACGGCATCGGACCCTGCCTCGCCGCCGACGGCGACGAAGCCCGTCACTCGCGTCAAGATCTCTCCCGAACGCCAGCAGCTCATCGGTGTTCGGACGGCGATCGTGGGCGCCTCAGTTGCGGAGGGGACGATCCGCACCGTCGGCATCCTCGCCTACGACGAGACCAAGGTGACCGAGATGCATGCCAAGGTGGCGGGCTGGGTGGAGAAGGTCAACGTCGATTACGTCGGCAAGTCGGTGCGGAAGGGCGATCCGCTGCTCTCGCTCTACAGCCCTGACCTGGTCGCCGCCCAGCTCGACTACCTCGTGTCACTGAAGAGCGTGGGAGGGAAGGTTGCGACGCCGACATCGGTCGGCCGACACCTCGACCATTCGCTCACCGAAGCAAGCCGGATGCGGCTCAAGCTGCTCGACATGACGGACGCTCAGATCGCAGACCTCGAGCGGACGGAGCGTCCATCCAGGACTGTGACGCTGTACTCGCCGTTCTCCGGCGTCGTGATCGAGCGCAAGGCTTTCTCCGGGCAGTACATCACGCCGGATATGGCGACGGTGAAGATCGGGGATCTCACGACGATCTGGGCGATCGCCCAGGTGTACGAATACGAGATCGGCAAGGTGAAGATCGGTGACGTCGCGGAGGTTCAGTTCCCCTACGAACAGGCGAAGCCGGTGGCGGGACGAGTGAGCTTCATCTACCCGGACGTCGATCCGCATACGCGCACGGCGCGGGTCCGCGTCGCGTTCCGCAACCCGGGCGTGAAGCTCAAGCCGGAATCGTTCGTGACGATCACTCTTCACGCCGCGGGTAAGTCTCGGCTCTCCGTGCCGAGAGAAGCGGTGATCGACACCGGCCCCAGGCAATACGTCCTGATGGCGCTGCCCGACGGCTACTTCGAGCCCCGAGACGTCTCGGCCGGCGAGCCCGAGGGTGACTCCATCCCGATCTCGGCTGGCCTCGTCCCTGGCGAGCGCGTGGTCACGTCGGCGCAGTTCTTGATTGATTCGGAGACGAACCTCCAGGCCGCGATGCAGTCGATGTCGATGACGATGCCTGGAATGAAGACGGACGAGAAATCCCCCGGGGACGACATGAGGGGGATGGACATGAGCAAGGGGACCGGCACGAAACCAAGCTCTGCACCAGTGCCTGGAGACGACATGAAGGGAATGGACATGGGGCCTGCCACGCCGGCGCGAACGGGAACGGATCGCAGATGATCAAGAAGCTGATCGCGTTTTCGGCGCGGAGCCCGTTCGTCGTCGTCCTATTGATGGTCGTCATCGTGGGCGCCGGCGTGTGGGCGATTCGCCATACACCGATTGACGCGATCCCGGATCTCTCGGATGTGCAGGTCATCGTGACGACTAACTGGGAGGGCCGCAGCCCGACGCTGGTCGAGGACCAGGTCACTTACCCCATCGTGACCGCCCTGCTGTCGGCGCCGCGGGTGAAGGTGGTCCGCGGGTTCTCGTACTTCGACATCTCGTTCGTCTACGTCATCTTCGAGGACGGCACCGATCAGTATTGGGCCCGCTCGCGTGTCCTCGAGTACTTGAACGGCTTGCAAGGCCGCCTCCCGGCCGGCGCACAGCCCGTGCTCGGACCGGACGCGACCGGCGTCGGCTGGGGATTCGAATACGCGCTCGTCGACAAGACCGGAAAGCATGATCTCGCCGAGCTCCGGACGCTGAACGACTGGTACGTGCGCTATTGGCTGCGATCTGTGACTGGCGTGGCCGACGTCGCCCCGGTGGGTGGTTTCGTCAAGCAGTATCAGATCGAGATCGATCCGAACGCGCTGCTCGCCTACAACGTGCCCATCGATCGCGTGATCGCGGCCGTGCGGAAGAGCAACAACGATGTCGGTGGGCGCGTGGTCGAGTGGACCGGCCACGAGTACATGGTGAGAGGTGAAGGTTACGTCAAGAACGTGGCCGATCTCGAGCAGGTGGGCCTCGGGGCGAAGCCGGACGGCACGCCCATCCTCGTGAAGAACATCGCACGCGTTCACCTCGGGCCGGAGATGCGCCGAGGGGTAGCCGAGCTCGACGGTCAAGGCGACGCGGCCGGCGGCATCGTCGTCATCCGGTCGGGCGTCGACACCTACGGTGTGCTGTCCGCGATCAAGAAGGCAATCAGAGAAAAGATCCAACCAGCCCTTCCTCCGGGCGTAAAGCTGGTCACCACCTACGATCGCTCGCAGCTCATCGAGCGGTCGATCGAGACCCTCAAGGGGAAGCTGATCGAGGAGATGGCGATCGTTTCGCTGGTGTGCATCGTCTTCCTCTGGCATTTCCGCAGCGCGCTTGTCGCGATCCTGACGCTTCCCTTGGCGCTCTTGCTCGCCTTTGTCGCCATGCGCCTCGTGGGCCTCGGTTCGAACATCATGAGCCTGGGCGGAATTGCGATCGCCATCGGCGCGATGATCGACGCCGCGATCATCATGATCGAGAACGCCCACAAGCACATCGAGCACGCGGGCGACACGAAACCTCGGCGTGAGATCCTCATCGAGGCGGCTCAGGAGGTGGGGCGGCCGCTCTTCTTCTCGCTCCTCATCATCACGGTGTCGTTCCTGCCCATCTTCACTCTGGAGGCGCAAGAGGGCCGCCTCTTCAAGCCGCTCGCCTTCACGAAGACGTTCTCGATGGGGTTCGCGGCGCTGACCTCGGTGATGATCGTCCCGTTCTTGATGGTGCTGTTCATCAGGGGGCGGATCCCTCGCGAGGACAGCAACCCCGTGAACCGATTACTCATCTGGGCGTATCACCCGTTCGTCAGGCTGGTCCTCCGTCATCGCGCGCTCACGCTGCTTGCGGCGGCTGTGCTCCTCGGCAGCACCGTGCCGGTGATCATGAAGCTCGGCTCGGAGTTCATGCCGCCGCTCTATGAGGGGACGCTGCTCTAC
Source organism: uncultured Myxococcales bacterium (assembly GCA_964546845.1). Classification (GTDB taxonomy): domain Bacteria; phylum Myxococcota_A; class Polyangia; order Fen-1088; family Fen-1088; genus JADGRB01. The sequence goes on from CAZJMY010000424.1 coordinate 73,405, forward strand.
ATGCCGCTCACCCTCCCGGGCGCTTCGGTGGCGACGTCGCAGCAGATCCTGGCGCTACAAGACAAGCTCATCAAGGAGATCCCCGAAGTGGCGTCGGTGTTCGGTAAGGCCGGCCGCGCCGAGACGGCCACTGACCCGGCGCCGCTCGAGATGATCGAAACGGTCATCAACCTCAAACCCGAGTCGGAATGGCGCCCTGGGATGACCCCCGACAAGGTCGTCGCGGAGCTCGACAAGAGGGTACGAGTGCCCGGCGTCGCCAATGCCTGGACCATGCCCATCAAGGCGCGCGTCGACATGCTCTCGACAGGTATCAGGACGCCCGTTGGAATCAAGATCTTCGGGCCGACCCTCGAGACGATCAACGACATCGGGGCGCAGATCGAGGGGGCGCTCGGTTCGGTACGCGGGACCCGCAACGTCTTTTCCGAGCGGGTCACCGGCGGCTACTACGTCGACTTCAAGGTGAGACGCGACCAGATCGCGCGTTACGGCCTCACGGTCGAGGACGTGGAGATGGTGATCGAGTCGGCGATCGGCGGCGCCAACGTGACTACGACCATCGAGGGGCGCGAGCGCTACCCGGTGAACGTACGCTACCAGCGCGCCTACCGGACCGACGTCAAGGCGCTGAAGAGGACGCTCATCGCCGCTGGCGACGGCACGCAGATCCCTCTCGAGCAGGTCGCCGACATCAGCCTCAGCACCGGACCGACCGTGATCCGGACCGAGCAGGCGCAGCTTCTCGGGTACGTCTACGTCGACGTGTCCGATCGCGACATCGGAGGGTACGTAAACGACGCCAAGCAAGCCGTGGCGAGAATGGTGAAGCTGCCGACCGGCTATACGCTGGAATGGAGCGGGCAGTACGAGTACATGCTTCGCGCCAAGGAGCGCCTCAAGGTCGTCATTCCGATCACCCTGCTCGCCGTCATCGTGCTTCTCTACTTCAACACGCGCAACGTCGCCAAGATCGTCATCGTCCTTCTCGCCGTGCCCTTCTCGTTGATCGGCGCTTTCTGGGTGGTTTATCTGCTCGGCTACAACCTGAGCGTTGCCGTCTGGGTTGGCTTCATCGCGCTGGCCGGAGTCGACGCCGAGACCGGCGTGGTTATGCTGCTTTACCTCGACGCCGCTTACGATCGCGCGAAGAGCGAGGACCGGATGAACGGCCTTCGCGATCTCCAGCTCGCAGTCGAGGACGGGGCCGTCAAGCGCATCCGACCCAAGATGATGACGGTCATGGCGATCCTGATGGGGCTCCTGCCCATCATGTGGAGCAGGGGCGCGGGTGCCGACGTCATGAAGCGGATAGCCGCGCCCATGGTGGGTGGGGTCGTGACGTCGTTCATCTTGGAGCTGCTGATCTACCCCGTGATCTTCACGCTCTGGAAGAAGCGGGAAGTGCTGGCGCGGCAGCGTCAGACGAGCAATGGCGGTGAGCCGTGAATGGGAGGGGCCCATGACGAGCACCGAGCAGGATCCAAAGCTTCGGGCGCTGGTCGAACGATACAAGGTCTGCTGGCAGGTCTACCCCGAATGGTCGCGAATCGGCGGCGAGCGCAGGCAGACTGGCGTCGCGATCGAGCTGTACGGGACGCACGAGCCGACAGGGATCGTCCCGACCGCGGGATGCAAGCACTGCATCCCGGTCATGCAGGCTCTCCTGACGATCGCGGACGACCTCTCGCTTCTGGCTGGTCGGCAGCTCCTCTCTGTCCGCGCTCACAGCGGGATCGAGTACGCCCTCGAAAGGGGTGCGCGGCCCGACATCGTCGTGACCCTCGCCTTTGGCGCGGCCACCGACGGGCCCGGCGGGTGGGAGGCGCCGGTCCAGGCGGCCGGCGCGCGACTCCGTGCGCTCGGAGTGAGAGAACGCTCGTGGCGGCAGGGCGACGAGCCCTCCGGGGGGCAATCCAAGTGACGGACGCGGGATCGCGGCTGGGAAGTGTCCTGCGCGTGCGCGGGTCCGTCGTCGACGTCGTCTTCGGGGAGGGCGAGCCTCCGTTCGTCCACGAGGCGCTCGAGGTGATCTCCGAGGGCACCGAGCCGCTGGTGCTCGAGGTCCAGCAACACCTCGATCCTCATACGGTCCGCACGGTGGTCCTCCAGGTCGCTTCGGGCCTGCGACGAGGCGCCTCTGTCAAGCGAACGGGCCGGCCGCTCATGATGCCGGTAGGCGATGCGCTCCTCGGTCGTCTTGTCGACGTGCTCGGGCGTCCGATCGACGGCGGGCCTGGCTTTGGTCCCGAGGTTCCGCGGTTGCCGATTCATCGCCCGGCACCGGCCTTCCAGGAGCAGGGCGGCCGGCGCGAGCCCTTCCTCACGGGGATCAAGGTGATCGACCTGCTCGCGCCGCTCGCCCGAGGTGGCAAGGCGGGCATGTTCGGCGGCGCCGGCGTCGGCAAGACGGTGCTAATCATGGAGCTGATACGCACGACCGTCGCGCAGCACGGCGGCGTCTCTGTGTTCGCCGGAGTCGGGGAGCGCTCACGAGAGGGCCACGAGCTCCTCCTCGAGCTCCGCGGCTCCGGCATGCTTGCGCGCACCGCCCTGGTCTTCGGGCAGATGAACGAGCCGCCCGGTGCACGGTGGCGCGTCGCCCTGTCCGCGCTCACGGTGGCGGAGCAGTTTCGCGACGGGGCGCGACAGGACGTGCTGCTGCTCATGGACAACGTGTTCCGCTTCGTGCAGGCCGGCAGCGAGGTGTCGGGACTGCTCGGGAGACTGCCCTCCCGCGTGGGTTACCAACCCACGTTGGCGAGCGAGATCGCTGAGCTGCAAGAGCGGATCGCGCACGCCGGGGGCGCGTCGATCACCGCCATCGAGGCCGTATACGTCCCCGCCGACGACTACACCGATCCGGCGGTGGCCACGACCTTCAGCCACCTCGACTCGTCCATCGTCTTGTCACGCGAGATGGCGAGCGAGGGGCTGTATCCCGCCATCGATCCGCTTGACTCGACATCGACCTTGCTCGACCCGCGCGTCGTCGGCCGCGAGCATTTCGACGTCGCCCAGGCCGTCCGCCGCGCCATCGCACACTATCGCGAGCTCCAGGAGGTCATCGCCCTGCTGGGGATCGAGGAGCTGTCCGCCGAAGATCGAACGACTGTGGGTCGCGCGCGGCGGCTCATTCGATTTCTGACCCAGCCCTTTCAGGTCACGGAGGCTTTCACGGGACACGAGGGGCGAACCGTTCCGCTGGCGGAGACGCTCGCGGGGTGTCGGGCGATCCTCGATGGCGCCGGCGATGCCATGCCCGAGTCGGCCTTTTACATGATCGGCGCGTTTGCCGAAGCCAAGAGCAAGGCCACCGAAAAGGAGAGAGCCTCGTGAGACTGCGGATTGCCACCCCCCGCGGGCTCGCGGTCGACGCGTCGGACGTCCAGTACGTCAGGGCCGAGGATGCGACCGGCGCGTTCGGTATTCAGCCCGGCCACACGGAGCTCGTCACGACGCTCGTGGTCTCGGTCATGATGTGGCGCGACGCGGGCGGCACCGAGCACCATGCCGCCCTTCGCGGAGGGGTGTTACGCGTCTCCGATGGCCGCCTGGTCGAGGTCGCAGCGCGCGAGGCCGTCGCTGGCGAGCGCCTCGAGGATCTGGAAGGCGCCGTGCTGGCCGGCATGCGGCACGCCGCCGATGCGGAGGCCAAGGCGCGGACGCGGGCCGCGCAGCTGCACGCGTCCGTGGTGCGACGCCTCTATCGCTTCGTTCGCAGTGAGCGCGGAACGCGTCCACTCGCCCTCGGCGGATCGGGCGACGAGATGGAGGCCAGAAGGTGACCCCGGAGCGACAAGATGGCGACCTCAAGCGTGCGGTGGAGCGACGCCGGGCCCGCCGCGACCGATGGCTGCGCGAGGGCGAGCGGCCGCTCGCGCGCAACCTGGCTCTCGTCGGGACGCTCGGGTGGCTCATCGTCGTCCCGGCGCTCCTCGGCGCGCTGGCGGGTCACGCCCTCGATCGTCGCGCTGGCACCGGGGTGACGTTCACGTCCGCGCTCATCTTCGCTGGTGTTGCGATCGGGTGCTGGCTCGCCTTCAGCCACGTGAGGCGCTCATGACGATCAAGGCTGTGCTGGTCGCGCTCCTGTTCGCCTTCGGCGGGTTCGGTGTCGGTCTCGCGCACCTGGCCACACTGCGCGGCAACCTGCGCCTTTATCTCGACGGAGGGGTGCGTGTCGCGGCGGTGGCAGCTCACGTCGCCCGCCTCGCGCTCTTGGCCACTGTCTGGATCGTCGCAGCGCGCGTCAGTGGCGCCGTCGGGCTGCTCGCAGGTTTCGCCGGCTTCCTTCTGGCCCGGCTGGCCGTCACCTCCCGGATGAACATGAGGGAACGGCGATGAGCCGAGCTTCTCCCCTCGAGACGGAGATCTTGTTCCACCTGGGCTCGATCCCGATTGCGCGTCCAGTGGTGACGACGTTCGCGATCACCCTCTTGCTTGGTCTCGGCAGCTGGGCGGTCACTCGTCACATGCGGGTCGCGCCTGGTCGTTCGCAGGCGGTGCTCGAAGCGGTCGTGACCTGGATCGGCGATCAAGTGCAGGAGATCGTGCGGCGCGATCCGACGCCGTTCGTCCCGCTGCTTGGAACTTTGTTCCTGTACATAGCGGTCGCGAACTTGTCGGCGGTCCTACCCGGGGTGAAGTCCCCGACCGCGAGCATCGAGACGCCGGCGGCGCTGGCCATCGTGGTCTTCTTTGCGGCCCATGCCTACGGGATCCGGGCGCAAGGGGTGAAGCGCTATTTTGCCTCGTACCTCGAGCCCAATCCCCTGCTCTTGCCCCTCAACATCGTCTCGGAGATCACGAGGACATTCTCGCTCATGGTCCGGCTCTTCGGAAACATGATGAGCCACGAGCTGGTGCTCGGAATCGTGGCCACCATCGCCGGCCTCCTCGTGCCGATTCCCTTCATGGCGCTGGGGATCCTGGTGGGGGTCATCCAGGCATACATCTTTTCGATCTTGGCAACCGTGTTCGTGGGCGCGGCCGTAGGGGCCGTCGAGAAAGGATAGAGAAAATGACCGTTCAAGTGATCAGCGTGATTTGTGCAACCGTCGCCGTGTCGATCGGCGCCATCATCCCGCCTCTTGCAGAGGGGCGCGCTATCGTCGCAGCGCTGGAGGCCATCGCCCGCCAGCCCGAGGCGCAGGGGCCCCTGTCACGGACCCTGTTCGTCGGCCTCGCGATGATCGAGACGATGGCGATCTATTGCCTCGTCGTGGCGCTGCTGCTGCTCTTCGCGAACCCCTACGCCCGTTAAGGGCGATCCCGGATACACCATGAGCGGGTGGACCCTAGTCTTCCAGATCGTGAACTTCGTGGTCCTCGCGGCCGTGCTCCGCCGTTTCCTGTTCAAACCGGTTGCCGCCATGGTTGCGAAGCGCCAGCAGAATCTGGCGGCCACCGCCGCGGAGGGGGAGCGCGTTCGCCGTGAGGCCGAGGCGCTTCGTCTCAACGCCGACAAGGCCCTCGCCGAGGCGGTCGAGATCCGCGAGCGAGCGCTCGCCGAGGGGCGGGCGCAGATAGCGCGAGAGCGGGAGGAGACCCTCGCGAAGGCTCGGCAGGAGGCGAGCAGCACCCTCGACGTGGCCAGGCACGAGATTGATCGCGAGCGCGACAAGGCGGCCGACGCCGCCGCGACCGGGGCGTTGGATCTGGCCGCCGTGATCGCGCGACGGTTGCTCGAGCAGGTCTCCGCGACGTCGTTGGTCGACGCATTCCTCGCCCGGCTCTGCGAGCACCTCGACGGCGCCTCCGAAGAGAGCAAGCGCGCGCTGCGCGACGATCTCGGCGCCCGCGAGCTCCTCGTGGCGACGGCGCCCCCGCTCGGCCCCGACGCCGGCCCACGGTGGCGCGCGGACATCGCGCGGCGTCTCGGCGACGGGGTCGCCATAAGGCTCGTCGCCGACGACGCCCTGGTGGCCGGCGCCGAGCTGCGCTTCCCGCACACGACACTCTCTTTCTGCTGGCGCGATGGCATTAAGGCCGCACGCGAGGAGTTGGCGCGCCATGCCTAGCGTTACCGAACAGGTTGTCGGGCGCCTCGAGCGGGCGCGTGCGGCCGCCGAAGGTCTGACAACCGAGCCGGTCGAGCGCGAGCGCGGCACCGTCGAGACCGTGGGTGCGGGGGTGGTCACCGTCTCCGGGCTCCCCAGCACGCGTCTCGATGAGATCCTCCGCCTGTCCGGCGACAGCTACGCGATGGCGGTCGTGCTCGACGTCGATCGAATCGGCGCCGTGCTCCTCGATCGCGCCGACACCGTCACCGCCGGCGGGGAGGTCAGCGGCACCGGCGAGGTCCTCCGGGTGCCGGTCGGCGAGGGGCTGCTCGGTCGGATCGTCGATCCGCTCGGCCGGCCGCTCGACGGCGGCCCTGCGATCGAGGCGGTCCGGCGCGATCCCATCGAGCGTCCGGCACCCACGATCATCGAGCGGGACCTCGTGACCGAGCCCTTGCACACGGGCCTCTTGGTGGTCGATGCGATGATCCCCATCGGGCGCGGGCAACGCGAGCTCATCATCGGGGATCGGGTGACGGGCAAGACGCAGGTGGCGTTGGACGCGGTGCTGGCGCAGCGAACGTCGGACGTGGTGTGCGTCTACGCCGCGGTAGGGCAGAAGGCATCCGCGATCGGACGTCTGATCGAGGAGGTCAAGGCCTCGGGACCGTTCGATCGCTGCATCTTCGTCGTGGCAGAGGCCGACGACCAGCCCGGCATGCAATGGATCGCTCCCTACGCCGCCTGCACGATGGCGGAGTACTTCCGCGACCGCGGCGGCCACGCGCTGCTCATCATCGACGACCTGACGAAGCACGCGATCGTCCACCGCGAACTCTCGCTCTTGCTCCGGAACCCTCCCGGCCGTGAAGCCTACCCGGGCGACGTCTTCTATCTCCACGCGCGCCTACTCGAGCGCGCCGCCAAGCTGTCGAAGGAGAGGGGCGGCGGCTCGCTCACCGCGCTGCCGATCGCCGAGACGCAGGGCGGGAACATGAGCGCATACATTCCGACCAACCTCATTTCGATCACCGATGGGCAGATCTACCTCGAGACCAAGTTGTTTCACGAGGGACAGAAGCCGGCCGTCAATGTGGGCAAGAGCGTCAGTCGCGTGGGGGGTAAGACCCAGCCTCACGCTATTCGCTCCCTCGCCGGGAGCCTGCGCCTCGACTACGCGCAGTTCCTAGAGTTGGAGGTGTTCGCTCGATTCGGCCAGGTCCTCGACCCCCGAACCGAGCAGGCCCTCGACCGCGGGCGCCGGATCCGCGCGGCCCTCGAGCAGCCGCAGTCCGAGCCGCATGCGCTGGTGACTGAGGCGGCCATCCTCGTCGCGGTCCGGGAGGGGGTGCTCGACGGACTACCTCTTCCCAAAGTGGCGCCCTTCATGCGAGCGCTGGGATCAGATCTGAGCACATGGGAGCCTGGCCTCGTCGAGCGCGTCGAGCACACGGGCCGCCTCGACGAGCCGGATCGCACCCGCATTGTCGACTGGCTCCGCCGGCGGGCGCAGGCAATTGCGAAGGGCGGAGGCTAGCGATGGAGCGCGCGTCCGAGCTGCAAGGCCGAATCCACAACCTCGAAGAGCTGGGGGAGGTCGTTGGCGCGCTGCGCTCGGTGTCGGCGGCGCGTGTTCAGCAGGCGCACGGGATCCTCGATGCCGTTCGCCAATACACCTCGATAATCCAGGACGCGCTCGGTGAAGCGACCCGTGGTCCTTCGCTCCCGCCCCGCGCCGCTGAGGGTTTCGAGACGACAGGCCTCGTCGTCGCGTTCGGCTCGGAGCATGGTTTTGTCGGCGCCTTCAACGACCGCATCCTCGAGCACGCCGCGATCCAGCGCAGGCCCGGTGACGGCCTCCTGGTCGTCGGATCGCGGGCCGTGCTGGCCGCCAACGAACGTCGCGAGGTGATCGCCTGGAGCTGTCCCATGGCGTCCCAGGTCGGCGGGCTCGATGAGGTCGCGCTCCAGGTGGCGGAGGAGCTCGGGCGCAGCGGCGCAGAGCGCGAGCCAGGACGCGTGATTCTCGTCTATACCCGCAGCTCGGGCGGTCCAACCTGGCGAATCGTCACCGAGACCCTGCTTCCTGTCGACATTCGCGCCTATTCGCCGACTCGGCTGGATCGACCTATGGCGCTCTCGAACCTTCCGGCGCGGCTCCTGATAGACGGTCTGGTCGGCGAGCTGCTATTCGCCCAGCTCGCCCATGCCGCCACCGAGTCCTTCGCCAGCGAGAACGCCGCCCGGCTCGCCGCCATGGAGTCCGCGACCGACAACATCGAGGACAAGCTCGGTGGCCTCGGTCGTATCGAGCGCGAGCTTCGGCAGGAAGAGATCACTACCGAGCTGCTGGACATCGTAACTGGAGCCGAGGCGATCGGCGAGGAGCACTGAGATGAAAGATCCCGTCTGTGGCATGCCTGTCGAACCGACGACGCCGTTCCGCGCCTCGTGGGAAGGCAGCGACTACTACTTCTGTTCGGCCCTGTGCCGGGAGGCTTTTCTCTCCCGACCGGGCGAAACGATCCCCCGCGAGCTTCCTTCGCCGGCCGCGGAGAACCGCGCCTCGAGGCGCGTCGCGTATCTGACCATGGAGATCGCCCTCGATTCCCGGATGGCGACTTACAGCGGGGGCCTCGGCGTCCTCGCGGGCGACACAGTCCGCGCCGCCGCCGATCTCGGCGTGCCCCTCGTGGCCGTCACGCTCCTCTATCGCGATGGCTATCTCGCGCAGTCAATCGATCCTGCTTCCGGCCAGCAGGAAACTCCCGAGCGCTGGCCCTTCGGAGAGTTTCTGCAACCGCTGGCAGAGACCGCCGAGGTCACGATCGACGGTCGCGCGGTCCGCGTGCGGGCGTGGCGGTACGATGTGGTCGGGGTCGCTGGGGCCAAGTGCCCCGTCCTGTTCCTCGATACCGAGCTTCCCGAGAACGATCCGCTCGATCGGGCGCTCTGCGGCCGGCTCTACTCGGGAGACGATCGGTACCGTCTGGCCCAGGAGGTGGTGTTGGGCGTCGGCTCGGTCCGCGTCCTGGATGCCCTGGGCTACTCCGGTATCGACCGCTATCACATGAACGAAGGCCACGCCGCGCTCGCGCCGCTCGAGCTGGCGCGTCGCCTGAATGCCGGGCGACCCGAGATGGAGTGGCGCTTCGATGACGTCCGCCGTCGCTCGGTCTTCACCACGCACACGCCCGTCGCGGCGGGCCACGACCACTTCTCACGGGAAATCGCGCAGCGCGTGCTCGGGGGAATGGTGCCACCGCGGGTGTTGGAAATGCTGGGTGGCGACGGACAGCTCGACATGACCTCGTTGGCCCTGAATCTGTCGGGATACGTCAACGGCGTCGCACGCAAACACGCCGAGATCTCCCGCCAGATGCACCCCGGGTACGGCATCCATCACATCACGAACGGCGTCCACTCGAAGACCTGGACGGCGACCGCGTTTAGGGCGCTCTACGATCGCCACCTGCCAGGCTGGGACGGCGACCCGTCGATGTTGCGGAACGCGATCGCCCTTCCGTCCGAGGAGGTGTGGCAGGCCCACCTGACCAGCAAGGCCGAGCTGATCGAGGTCGTTCGTCGGCTGACCGGCACGAATCTCGACGCGGGCGCGCTGACCATCGGGTTCGCGCGGCGAGCGACCCAGTATAAAAGGGCCGATCTGGTGTTCGACGATCTGCCGCGTCTTCGCGAGATCGCGCGGCGGCGGCCGGTCCAACTGGTCTTCGCGGGCAAAGCGCATCAACGCGACGACGAAGGGAAGCGTATCATCAGGCGCATTCTCGAGATCGGGCGCGAGCTGGGACGCGACGTGCCGGTCGTGTACCTGCCCAACTACGACACGGCGCTCGCGCGAGCCGTCGTCGCCGGGGTGGACGTCTGGCTCAACACGCCGCAAAGGCCCCTCGAGGCATCGGGCACGTCCGGAATGAAGGCTGCCCACAACGGCGTTCCGAGCCTGAGCGTGCTCGACGGCTGGTGGATCGAGGGCTGCGTCGAGGGTGTGACCGGCTGGGCGATTGGCGATCTCCGCCCACCCGGCGATCCGAACGAGGATCGCCGGAGCGAGGCGCAGGATCTGCTGACGAAGCTCGACAGGCAGATCCTGCCCGCCTACTACGACGAACGGGAACGCTGGATCTCGATCATGCGCCACGTGATCAGCCTGAACGCGTCGTTCTTCAACACGCACCGCATGGTCCAGCAGTACGTGACCAACGCCTATATCTGAATGCTCAACGCAGGTTCACTCGACCATGATCGCGCCGCCGTGCATCTTCATGCTGCACGCGAAGCCGCGCTCGCCCGATTTGGCGAACGTGACCGCCACCTCCACCGGCTGATTGAGCGGGAGCTTCCGGGACACAGTCTTGTCGTCGTCGAGATAGATGACGACGTCCTTCGCGCAGGTGTGGTCCGTACGCCGCGTGAACACAAGCGTTACCGGCTCACCCTTCTTGACCGCAAGCCGCTTCGGCGAGAAGCCCTCCTCGGTCACGCTGATCTCGATCCGTCTCGCCGCCTTGTCCCCCCCGAGGAGCGCGCCGCTCCGGAGAGAATAGGCCGCAGCCAGGAGCAGGACGAAGACGCGGGCGTAAGCGTGAGTTCTCATGTCGGCCTCCCGCGCGATTGTGGATCGAAACGGGAGTGGTGTCTGCCACGAGCGGTCGCCTGTGACTCCAACGGTTACATTGTCCTTCCAAAACGACCTCCGTAGACTGCTTGGCCTGCAATGACGACGACCACCCGCTTCGGGATGTTGACCGAGCACCTTCACCGTGGGCCCCTGTGGCTCGCGCTCTGCCTTGCGAGGCCTGGCGCGGCTCTCGGCCACCTTGGGCACTCGCACGCGCCGCTGATCAAACGCACGGCCGAAGAGATCGCGGCATTCAAGGCAGCCGAGCCCGTGTTCGCGCAATACTGCTATCGATGCCACACCCACTCCGGCAAGAAATCGAAACCCAAGGCGCTCGCTCACCTCGACATGGATCAGTACCCATTCGGCGGCCATCACGCAGGCGAGGCGGCCGCCGTCATCCGGAAGGTCTTGGGCGCGACCGGCGTGAAGGCCACGATGCCCTCCGACGATCCGGGCGCCGTCTCCGGCGACGCGCTCGCGAAGATTCTCGCCTGGGCAGACGCCTTCGATCGCGCCCACCCGAGCGACGCCCCCGCGAAGCCGACCCATCGCCACAGCCATGAGGATTTGAAGTGAGCCGTGCGCCGGGCACCTTCGTGGTGGGCTTGGCTCTGGCGATGAGCTGCGCCTCGCAGCCGCCGCCGCGCCCCGTGGCGGTCGACCCCTCGAACCCATCCGCGCCGGAGGCGCCGCCCCTCGAGACGTCGAACGTACTCGCCCCCGTGCCATCACCGACGCCGGAGGCCCATCCTGCGCAGCCCGACGGTGCAGCTGCTGGGTTGCCGGCGCCGATGCCCGAGCACCATCACGGCGCCACGGCGAGGGAGGCTGGCGGCGGAGACCATCAGATGGAAGCGCCTCGGGCCCCTGCCTCCGAGTCTCCCGCAACCGTCTACACGTGCCCCATGCATCCCGAGGTGATTTCGGCCGAGCCCGGCTCGTGCCCGAAGTGCGGGATGAAGCTCGTCCCGAAGCGAGCGACCGAGGGCAAACAGTGACCAAGGCGCGCGCGTTCGCGCTCGCCGCGCTCGTCGGTGCCGGTTGTGCGAGCGTTTCGCCCGAGCGGGGTCATGACCGGGTCTCGGCGATCGTCGGCGAGCGCACGGGCCATAAGACCCGATGGGAGAAGGGGCCTCCCGATGATGCTCGGATCGCCGACTGGGTGCGCGACCTCGCCTCCAAGGGGCTGACCCGCGCGCGCGCCGTCGAGATCGCGTTGGTGAACAACCCGGGCCTTCAGGTCACGTACGAAGAGCTGGGAGTTTCGCAGGCCGACATGGTGCAAGCCGGTCTCCTGCGGAACCCGACCTTCGGCGCCGAGCTCGGGTTTCGGCTCAACAACGGCGCCAACGACGAGCTCCGCCTCTCGCTGGTCCAGGACTTCCTCGACCTCTTCGTCCTGCCGCTTCGCAAGGAGATCGCCGGAGAGCAGTTCGAGGCCGACACCTTGAACGTGGCCAGCCGAGCGCTGGAAGTGGCGGCCGACGTAGAGAAAGCTGTCATCGCTGTCCAAGCGAGCGTCGAATTGGTCGCGTTTCGGCGAACCGTCGTCGACGCCGCCGCCGCGACCGCCGATCTGGCGGAGCGCCAGCTCCAGGCCGGGAACATCAGCGAGCTCGAGCGAGCGACGCAATCCGCGACCTGGCAGCAGGCCAAGCTGGATCTGGCGCGGGACGAGGTCGAGCTACTCGAAGGGCGCGAGCGCATCAACCGCCTTCTTGGGCTATGGGGCGAGACCACCCGATGGCGCTTCGCCGAGTCGCTCTCTCCCCTCCCGGCGGCCGATCCGAAGCTCGACTACCTCGAATCCTTCGCGATGCGCCAGCGGCTCGACGTCGCTGTGGCCAGCCGGCGCGTGGCGCTGCTTTCGAAAGCGGTCGGCCTCGCGCGCAGCACCCGTCTGGTCGGCCGCCTCGACGTGGGTGTGGACATGCACCATGACCCGAACGGCCCGCGACTGCTTGGACCGAACCTGGTCATCGAGCTCCCGATTTTCGACCAGAGGCAGGCGGTCATCGCTCGGCTCGAGGCGCAACGACGGGAGCAGCAGCGGAGGCTCGACGAGGTCGCCGTCGACGCCCGTTCGGAGGTCAGGCTGGCGGCCGTAAAGCTGCAGGCCGCCCGGCAGACCGCCGCTCACTACCGTGACGTGCTCGTCCCGTTGCGACAGACCATCTCCGAGCAGGCGCTCCTGCACTACAACGGGATGTTCATCAGCGTCTTCCAGCTCCTCGCCGCGAAGCAAGGCGAGGTCGACGCGCGCCGCGGGTACCTCGAGGCGCTGCGAGACTACTGGAGCTCTCGGGCCGAGCTGGCGCGAGCGGTAGGTGGAGCCCTCCCGCCGGCAGAGCGCACCGCGCCCACGAAGAGCGATCAGGAAGGACAGCGTCACGATGGACCGTGAGAAGAAGAGCGATCTGATGAGCCGCCGCGCGCTCCTGCTGGCCGGAGGCGCCGGCGGCACGGTGCTGGCGGCGGCCGGTGCGTCCCGGGCCGCCGAGGTGGCGGCCGCCGCCCACCCGCATCCCGCACCGGGGACGCGCAATGCCTCCGCGCGGGCGCTTCCGCCGGGGCGACCAGGACACGATTACCTCCCCGTGACAGTTCCGAACGGCTCGAAGTTGCCCTGGAAGATCGTCGACGGCGTCAAGGTGTTTCACATGGTGGCCGAAGAGGTCGACCACGAGCTCGCCCCCGGGTTGAAGGTCCGGTGCTGGGGCTACAACGGCCGGGTTCACGGACCGGTCATCGAGGCGGTCGAATTCGATCGCGTGCGTATCTACGTCACGAACCGACTCGCGGCCCCGACGACCGTGCACTGGCACGGGATCCTGCTGCCAAACGGGATGGACGGCGTTGGCGGGCTCACCCAGAAGGCGATTCAGCCCGGCGAGACGTTCAAGTACGAGTTCACGCTGCACCAGACGGGCACGGGGATGTACCACTCGCACCACGACGAGATGACCCAGATCGCGCTGGGGCTCACGGGCCTCATCGTCATCCATCCGCGCCACGCGCGCCGGCGCGTCGACCGGGACTTCGCCCTTCTGCTTCACGAATGGCGTATCGATCCAGGCGCCAAGCGCCCGAACCCGAACGAGATGACCGAGTTCAACATGCTCACCATGAACGCCAAAGCCTTCCCCGGCACCGCGCCGCTCGTGGTCCGGACCGGCCAGCGTGTCCGGGTGCGCATCGGCAATCTATCTCCGATGGATCACCACCCGATCCACCTCCACGGCTACCAGTTCCGGATCACCGAGACTGACGGCGGTGAGATCGCCGATTCGGCGCAATGGCCCGAGACGACGGTGCTGGTCCCCGTGGGCAGCACGCGGACGATCGAGCTCGTCGCCGACGAGCCCGGCGACTGGGCGATGCACTGCCACATGACCCACCACGTGATGAACCAGATGGGGCACGGCGTCCCCAATCTCATCGGCGTCGAGCCCGGAACGCTCGACGAGCACGTACGCAAGGTCGTTCCCGGTTACATGACCATGGGCCAGACGGGAATGGCGGACATGGGCGACATGGGCATGCCGGTGCCCCCCAACAGCATCCCGATGCTCGGGGGCAAGGGAAAGCACGACACCATCACCATGGGTGGCATGTTTACGGTGCTGAAGGTGAGGAACGATCTCGGGAGCTATCGCGACCCGGGCTGGTACGAGAACCCGCCCGGCACGCTGGCGTCCGGGGCCGCCGACAGCGACCTTCGCCGCGACAAGATCGACGTCGAGCATCCTCCGCAACCGGATGACGACGATACAGTTCCGCGAAAGGGTGGATGATGGCAGCGTCACCAGACCAGCCATGACCAGCCGACCGACATTCGTGCCAGCGCTGGCCGTGTTCGACACGAAGCCATACGACCGCGCGTTCCTCGACGCCGCAAACGCGGCCGCGGGAGAGGGCGATGGCGGGCGCGCGTTCGAGCCTCGCTACCTGGAGGTGGCGCTGACGGCGGCTACCGCGCCCCTGGCCGCCGGTTGCCCAGCCGTGTGCGGATTCGTGCACGACAAGTTCGACGCCGAGGCGCTCGCCCTGCTGGGCGCCGCGGGTGTGAAGCTGATCGCGTTGCGTTGCGCCGGCTTCAACAACGTCGATCTGGCGGCGGCGGCGCGGTTGGGCCTCACGATCGTGCGCGTGCCCGCCTACTCGCCCCACGCCGTCGCCGAGCACACCCTGGCGCTGATCCTCAGCCTGGACCGCAAGATTCACCGCGCCTGGAACCGCGTTCGCGAGGGCAACTTCGCGCTCGAAGGGCTGATGGGACGCGAGATCCACGGCCGCACCGTCGGCATCATCGGAACGGGCGAGATCGGCTCCGTAGTCGCGCGCATCCTGGCGGGCTTCGACGCGAAGGTGCTCGCCTACGACCCGCGCGAGAACCCGGCCGTCATCGCCGTCGGCGGCAAGTACGTGCCGCTCGATGCGCTGCTCGCCGACGCGGAGATCGTGACGCTTCATTGCCCGCTTACGCCCGAAACGCGCCACCTCGTCAGGAAAGAGCGCCTGGCGCGGATGCGCGACGGTGCGCTGCTCGTCAACACGGGCCGCGGCGCACTGATCGACGCCAAGGACGTCATCGACGCGCTGAAGACGGGAAAGCTAGGCGGCGTCGCGCTGGACGTCTACGAAGAGGAGGACGGCCTGTTCGGCCGCGACCATTCGAGTGAGATCCTGGCCGACGACGTCTTCGCCCGCCTGCTGACCTTCCCGAACGTCGTCATCACCGGCCACCAGGCGTACTTCACGGAACCCGCCCTGCGAGCGATCGCCGAAATCACCGTCGATAACGTTCGTCGGTGGGCGCACGGTGAGAAGCCGCTGCGCGAGGTCAGAGCGGCGACAGCATGATCAGGCCAAAGAGGGCGACAAGCCCCGCCATGATTGCGCCGACGAACGCGATGACGATCAGCCGGCGCCCCATCACCAGGCGCCGCCGCGTGCGTAGGGCCGCTTCGATTGCGGAGATCGTGCCCGGACGGGAGTGCGCGATGACGGCGTCCTTCGGAGCGTCCACGACGTTTCTTGCCAGGATCTCTGCCGCCAGAGTAGCGTATCGACAATCAGGGCCACCGAGCTCGACGCGAATATTCCGCGGACGCACTTTCAAATTCTAGTCCCGCTGCGACCGTTCGTCTGTGACCGGCGGGGTTACGTGGTGACCGCCCGTCAATCCCGATGGATGAGGGCTTAGCGCACATCCAGCATCGTCATCATGCCGGCCTCGGCGTGCTCAAGGATGTGGCAGTGCATCATCCACTCGCCCGCGTCGAGCGGGACCACGCCCAGGTCGACCGTCTCGTGAGCGTGGATGAGCACCGTGTCTCGAAAGAACGGCTCGTCGACGGGCTGGTCGTTCCGCGCGAGCAGCCGGAAGAACATGCCGTGGAGGTGAATTGGATGGAGGCGAGTGGACTGGTTCAGGAAACGAACGCGATGCCATCGCCCGAGCGGGAGAGCCACGTGCGCATGGTCGGGGAAGGCGTGGCCGTTGATGGTCCACTCGATCCCGAACGCGCCTCCCTGGCGCGCGTTCAAGAAGAACTGCGCCGCCGGCGCCACTGAAAGCGCGCCGGTGTATTGCGGCACGCGTGCGCGGGCGGGAGAAGCGAACGCCGGTGTTGGGACTGGCGCGCCGTCAGCGCGGATCGTGGCGAGGGTATTGGGCGCGGACGGCCAGAACCGATCGACGACCGAGGCATCCAGCGCAACCGCCCCGGGGAGCGCGATGTCGAGGTCGACCCGATTGCCCGGGGCGATCTCGGTCCGATCGAACTGGAATGGTTCGCGGGCATAGAGGCCATCCATGGCGATCACCTTCGGCTGCAGAGATCCGAAGTCGGGGGTGAAGACCCGGCCGTTGGCGGCATTCAGGAGGCGCAGGCGAATCCGTTCTCCCGGCGCCGCCGTCAGAACGGTGTCGGTCCTGCCGTTGACCGTGATGACGTTTCCCCAGCGCCCGTCGTGGGCGAGATCGTGCAAGGTGTTGAAGTGTGGGTCGACCTGTCGGTCGGGCGTCAGCAACCAATCGTCCATGATCCAGACGACGTCCTTTTGATACGGCGGAGGATGGCGATCTTCGACGATGAGCACACCGTAAAGTCCCCGCTCGACCTGTTCGCTCGAGCGGTGGTGCGGGTGGTACCAGAAGGTCCCGGCATCCTTCGGCGTGAACTCGTAGACGAAGCTGCCGCCGGGTTCGATGGCGGGACGCCGGGCCGTCGGCACGCCGTCCATGTCGTTCGGCACCCGTACGCCGTGCCAGTGAATCGTCGTGGCTTGAGGCAGGTGATTGGAAAAGCGAACGCGGATGGTCTCGCCCAGACGGACGCGCAGCTCCGGTCCGGGAACACGACCGTTGTACGCCCAGACCTGCGTCGGCTTTCCGTCGGCCAGGACGACCTCCGAAGGAGCGGCCACGAGATCGAACGTCCGGATCGCTCCTCCCGGCCGCGCCGACTCTGGATAGGACCCTGAGAACTCCCGACGCAGAGTATCTTCTGGCGTTTCCGCGCGCCGCCGCCGAACAGCGAACAGAACCGTCGCAGCGATTCCTAGAACCACGATCGCAGACACGAGGCGACGCCGCCGCGAGGCTCGGTGCGAGCGCGCCTTCGCTCGACCATCCCGGCCGCTACCTCTCGCCATCACGGATCGAAAGGATATAGTGCACGAGATCCCAGGCGTCGCTCCCAATCAGCGCCTCAGCGTACGAGGCCATCGGCGTTCCGTCGAGGCCGGCGATCATGGTGAGGTAGATGCGATCGGCTGAATCTCCGCATCGAAGGGCGTCCTTGCGCGTGAAGTCGGTGACCTCGGCGGGCGTGCCGTCGTCGTTGTGGAGGTTCGCGGCGCCGGGGCCGCCCTCGCCACGCCAGCCGTGGCAGTTGGCGCATTTGAGTCGATCGTAGACTTGCGCCCCCCGCGCCAAGGACTGCGGGTCGTTCGCGGGCTCCGGGGCGACGGCGAGCGGCTGGCCCTGCGGCTCGCGGCTGAACCGCGGCGAGAAGTGCTTCAGCGTCGCGACGAGGTCCTCGAGCTGCAACGGCCCCAGCGTGAGGAACGGCGGCATGCCGCTGCCTGGGAGACCGTGGACGATCGACCGCCGCAGATCCTCGTCGGTCGGCAGCGCGCCGCTCGCGGTCGAGCGGCACTTGTAGACGGCGGGAGAGAAGTTGGTCGCCCGCGCCGTGAACCGGTGAGCGCTCGGGCCTCGGCCGTCGCCCGCGGACCCGTGGCAAGAGGCGCAGTAGCGCTCGAAGTCGACGAGCCCGCGCCGGGCCGCCTCGCTGGGTGGCTCGGGAGGGCGCGGCGGACCTGGAGGAGGCGCGGGGACCGGGCCCGCCTGCCCAGGTTTCTCTTCGGCCGCGCTGCCGGCGGCCGACGCCGCCGAAAGACCGACGACCCCGATCAGCAAGCCTGCTTTTGCGAACTGTTTGAGCATAGCCGCGCGCTCCTTCCTCATAGAATCAGGTCCAATCCCGCGAAGACCGAGGTGCCACGCGCGGCAGTGCCGGCCGTCGCGCCCGCGTTCTGGGTATCGAGCGTGCTCGCTTCCAAATGCACCGCCACCGAGCTCCAGGTGGACAGCCACAGCGCGTAGCGGGTGAAAACGGTGAACGCGACCTGCTGGTTCGCGTTGTCCGGCAGCGTCGGATCAGCCTGCTGGGTGTTGAAGACGCCGTCGAAGCGAGCGCCCACGACGAGAGGCAAGATCGGGACATAGTCGATCTGAGCGAACCCGCTGTGGAACCGTGCCGCGCGCGCGCCGCCGTCGACGAGCTCCCCTCTCTCCTGGCCGTACATCCATACCGCGGTCAACGTGAGCGGTCGGGAGAGCGAGACAAACACGACCTGCAGATCGCCGCCTGCCCGCGCGTGGGATCGATGGGCGATGCCGGTTCCGGAGATCGGCGCGGGCGCCCCGCCCGGCGGAGTTAGCGTCGCGAACGCCGTCGGCGCCCAGCCAACCTCGCCCATCGCGCCCACCCGGACGCGCGGGACCAACCGGGACCACGTCAGGCGGGTGTAGGTGACGTGCCCGTAAAACGTGGGCGACGTAAGGGGAGAGGCGCCACCGAGATCGCCGCTGGTCGTGACCGCCAGGGCATAGCGCAGGCCAGGCCCGGACGAGTGCCCAGAGATCTCGATCCCGCGCTGGTTCTCGTCGAGCGTGAACGGGTTGTTGCTGCCGGTCGGATGATAGCCGTAGGCAAGGAACGGCGAGAAGATCGTGAAGGCCCGGTGCATCGAGACCGGCAGGTCGAGCTCGAGAACGCCGAGCTTCACGTTCAGCCAGTTCGTGCCGAGATCGTTAAGGCGCACCCAGGCGGACTCGAGGCTCGCGGTCCCTTCGCGGCCGAATCCGGCGATGTCGATGAAGGCGCTGACGTGGTTCGCGAGCGCAGTCGCGAAGTAGACGTCCGCTTCGGGCGAGACGAAGCCGCCCGTCCTGATGTCCTGGGCTCCGGTGTCGGTCGCCTGATTGGTGAGCGCCGCATAGCTGTAGCCGACGGTGGCGCGCGCCGAGATGGGGAAGTAATCGAGCGGAGCGCCCTCGTTATCGTTCATCTCGCCGGGCCGGTAGCCCCGGTCGCGGTAGAGCTCGCCGAAGTCATTGAGCCGCGGCCAGGCGTCGTGGCAGGCTGAACATCCCATGCCGGTCCGGCGAGAGAACGCAGGCAGCGCCTGCGCCGGACGGGCAGCGAGCACCAGGCCGACGAGAACCAGAAGTGCGCCAACACGGAATCGTAACTTCATCTCATTTCTCCTCGCCCGAGGTGGCGAACTTGAGGTAAGCGACGAGGCTCGCGAGGTCGTCCCCCGCGAGCGTGACGGGCTCCATGCCCCCGTCGACCATGGTCTTGTTCGGTTTCTGCAAGAGCGATTCGAGCTCCACGCCCCCGTACATCCGGGCGAGCGGCGGCAGCTTGAACAGCCCGAGGCCCCCCTTTCCCTCCGGGCCGTGGCAGCCGATGCAGGCCGCGTTCACGAAGAGGAGCGCCCCTTTCGCCTCCTGTAGCGTCATCTTTCGCGCGCTCGCCGCGAGGCCGCCCACCTCGTGCGGCTCGAACGGCGCGGCCATGAACCGCCGCTCCTCCTCGGCCTGTGCCGCGATCCTGGCGCGGACGGCGGGATCGCGCTGATCTTCGGCGCGCGCGCCGAGGCCCAGCGAGGCAAGCCCGGCAACCACGATGAAGGCGCCGACGATCACGACCGGGCGCCTCTGCGGCCGTCGCTCAGGCGACCGGTCCAAGAAGGGCAGCGCGAACAGGGCCGTGATGGCGAGCGCCGGGATCACGACCAGGCCCAACACGCTCCATGCCCCCTGCCAGTACTTGAGCCACTGGAAGACGGGCAGGTAATACCACTCGGGACGGGGCACGTAGGTCGGGTCCGCCGGGTTCGCCTGCGGGCCGAGCGCGGCCGGCCAGCGCGTGGCGAGAACGGCCAGCAGCGCCAGCACCAGCGCGCAGAAGATGAAGTCCTTGACGACCTGGCGCGGGAAGAACGGCTCGACCGGGAGGGCGGCGCGCTTCTCGTCCGACACGGGCGGCCCTGCCGCGCCCGCCTTGCGGAAGAGAAACACGTGCAGCACGATCGCGGCGACGATCGACGCGGGAATCATGAGCACGTGGAGCGTAAAGAATCGGCTGATGGTGAGCGTGCCCATCTCCGTGCCTCCCCGAAGCAACGTCTTCAGCTGCCCGCCCAGGAGCGGCAGCTCCGAGACGATGTTCGTTCCCACGGCGGTGGCCGAATACGCCTTCTGGTCCCACGGCAGGAGATAGCCGGTGAAGCTCATTCCGAGAACCAAGAGGAACAGGAGACAGCCCACCATCCAGAGCAGCTCTCGGCGCGACTTGTACGCGCCGTAGACCAGGGTCTGCAAGAGGTGGAGGCCGAGGAGCACTATCATCACGCTCGAGCCATAGGAATGGATGGCCCGGATGAACCCGCCGGCGGAGACCTCTTTCTGGATGAAGCTGACGCTGACGTGCGCGTGATCGGCGGAGGGCACGTAGTAGAGGGAGAGTAGGATTCCCGTGACCGCCTGGTTCAGGAAGACGAAGAGCAACCCGCTGCCGAAGACATAGGCCCACCGCGAGCCGCCCGGGACGGGCTCGTCGAGCGCCTCGTGCGTCATTTTTCGCCAGCCGAGGCGCTGATCAAGCCAATCGCCGACGCTACGCCGGCGAGGTGCCACGCCGCTCATCCGATCACCTCGCGACTGGCCACGAGCTGGCGGAAGAACTGGTAGCGCACGTAGAGCTTACCCCCCTGGATCTTCGTTGGCAGAGGATCGAGCCCGCGGCGCTGCGGCCCGCTGATGCGCTCCCCGTCCCTGGAATAGAAGGCGCGGTGGCAGGGGCACGAGAACTGCTGGAGCTCGGCCTTCCACGGCACGACGCAACCGAGGTGGGTGCAGATCGCGGAGAGCACCAGCAGCTGGCCGTCTTGGCCGCGCGTCACCCAGACCGTCTGCCGGTTGGTCGTCACGCGCCAGCCGTCGCGCTTGCGGACCTCGACCTCGGCGCGGACGGGAAGCGCGCCGGTGAACGAATCGACGCTTCCGAGCGCGAACCAATCCGCGCCCGAGGCTCCGTGAAGGACGGGGTAGAAGAGGAACCGCAGCGCCGGGATGGCCATGAAGGCGGCCGCGACGGCGCTCACCGCGGCGACCAGGACGCCCAGGAACGAGCGCCGTGGCCCCGCGACCGGTGGCCCCCCCGCGCTCATGGCGCCGCCTTGAACGTCCTCGCGTAGGCGAGGACGTCCTTGATCTGCTGGTCCGTGAGCTTGGCGCCGTAGGCCTCCATGCCGTTCGACTTCCCAATCGCCTTCGTGCCGAGCTTGGTCGCCTTGAACCACTCCTCATCGTTGGCTACGGCCGTGGTGAAATCAGTCGGCTTTGGGTCGAGCTTCTTGCCGGAGGGCCCGTTCCCTTTTCCAGAAAGTCCGTGGCACACCATGCACTGCTGGACATAGATGGTCTTGCCCGCTTGAATATCGTCGGCCTGCGCGGCGCGGAGCGACACGAGGGCGAGCAAGACAGGAACCGCGAAAACGAACGTGCTCTTCATCGGACGTCATCCTTTCGAGTGGTTTGGACGCCGCGGAGCCGTTCGGCCCGCGACAGGATCTCGCGCGCGGTCTTGGGATTGTTCGAGCTGACGGCGATCGCGAAGCCGTCCTGCGCGGAAGAGACGCGGGCCTCGACGCCGTTCGGCACGAGCGGGCAGTCCGGCATCTCCGGAACGACGTGGCCGAGGGCAGCGTTCCGCGCCAGGTGACAGCTCACCACGCGTTGGAGCCATTCTCCGGTGAGACCCGGCACGGCACGGAAGGTCACCACCGCGCCGAGGAGCATCTCGGGCGGTATCTTCGTGCGGGCATCGAACTCGTTCCGGCGCAGGGGCTTCACCGCCGCGATGTCTTCCCGGTGCTCGAACGGGCTCATATCTCGGTCGGCGGGCGCGATGCCGGCGCACGCCATCGTCTCCGCCTCGCTGAGCGCCGCCGAAGCGGCGCGGTGATCGGCGGCCTGTCGCTCGTGCTCTTCCGCCATCGACCGGTGGGCATCGGTCGAGTTCTCGACCGAGCTCCAGCAGATCTCTTCGATGGCGGCGGCGTTCGGGCCGGGCCGAGCACGGCCAGAGCTACACCGGGTCCGTTCGACCGCGGCGTCCGGCCGGTACGCGGCGGCGTGTTCCTTCGCCGCGTGAGTGTGCTCGCGGTCGGCTTCCGTGTGTGCCACCGCGCTCATGTCGTGCGGCTGCCCGCCCGGTGTGGTGGCGGCGCAGGCGGCGAGGAGCGCGCCCGGTAGGAGGACGATGCGAGCGTTCAGCGTCATGGCTGGTTGGATGAGCTGGAGGTCTTCGGGAAGGGCCTGCCGGTGAGGCGTTCCGCGCGTGCGATCACCTCCTTCACGCTCTTCTCGTCAACCGACGAGATGTCGACCGCAAACCCATTCCCGGCCGAGCGCACGACCGCCTTGACGTGCGGCACGGCGAGCGGGCAGTAAGGCATCTCCGTCGCCGCGTCGCCAAGGACCGCGTTGCGCGCCAGGTGACAGTCGACGAGCCTCTGTAGCCACTCCGCCGTCATGCCGGGAAGAGCCGAGAACACGACCTCGGCGCCGATGGTCCGCCGCGCGCCGAGGGAAAGTTGCTCGGTGAACGGTCCCGCGGACACGATGTCTTCCCGGTGATAGAAGGGGCTGACGTCGCGGTCCCCCTCGGGGACGTTCTTGCAGGCCTGGGACTCGGCCTCCCGCAGCGCCTGCGAGGCGGCGCGGTGCTTGGCGGCCAGCTCGACGTGATGCTTGCCTTCGGCGAGGTGCGCCGCGGTCGGGTTCTGCACCGAGGCCCAAGATTGATAGCAGGTCAGGCCGGTGCTGAAGGGGCACCTGAACGTGGGTGGAATGTACGGCGACGGACCATAAAGAGCGGAGTGCTCCTTGGCCGACTGCTCTTCGTTCCTGGCCGCGGCCTCGTGCTGGCCTGCCGTCATGGCGTGAGGCTCCGTTCCGGAGGACGCGCAGCCCGCCAGCAGAACACCGGCAAAGGTGGCAAGAGCGGGGGCCGAACCGATTCGCTCCATCGTCATGGCGTCAGGCTCGATTCCGAGAGCGCGACGTTTCGGTCGGCTTTGTTGGGGTGGAGGGGGCGGGGTTCAGACCCGCGAGCACCTCCTGCTCCGCCTCGAACCAATCGCGGCAGTCGTCGCCGTCTGGACAGCCGCGAGCCTGCCACCTCTCATAGGCGCGCCTTGCGATCAAAGCGGTTCGGTCGTCGGAGGTCGTTGCTTCTTCGATGGTCTTGTTGTCGTTGGTCATCGTCATGGCAGCAGTCCTTCTTGGCGCCAGGCGCCGGGTTCGGTTGCGGTCTCGATCGTCGAGAGCAGCCGGTCCACCTTGCTTCTTCGCTCACGAGACGTTCGCTTCATGGAAGCGAACGACCATTGAGCAAGCGCTGTACCCAGGCATCGGATTCGCTCCGATATTGCAGATGGATTTGCGCAACCCTTGCGGCAAGACCGCAATCCTGCGGGGTTGCGACTTCGATGGAATCGGCTGTGATTCCGCGGGTTACAGTAAGCTCTCTCCCTGACTCACTTGCACCGCCCGCAGGTCTCGCGTGCCGCCATCCGGCGCCTGCAACCTTTGCGCGAATGCGAACCGACTTGGCCGCGCTTGGTCGTTCCCGTCGAAACACGGGGCGGAAGCGTAAGGTGGGATCGCGTCCGCGGCAGTGTGTCCGAGATGGTCACAGCCACAGCACTCCGTCGCTCACGCGGGAACAGGTGACACCCCCGCGAGTGGCCCATGGCGTGAGGAGCTGCGGCGTCACGCGCTTCGGGATCGCGCTCTGATCGACGTTGGCTAAAAGCTCGGGCTCGGGCTGGAGAGCAACCGCTCGGCGAAGGCGCGCCCGGTGCCCGCCGCACGATCCAGATCGGCGGCCGCGGCTGCCAGGCCGGCCGCTGCTCGGGCGCGGTCCAGGCGAGCGCCCAGGTAGGCGCGCTCCGCTTCCAGCAGGACCGTGAGATCCGCGGCCCGCGTGCCGTAGGTCTTCTGGGCCAGCTCGTAGCTCTGGCGGGCGGCGGGCAGGGCGCGCATGTCTTCGAGTGAGAAGACCTCCCTGGCGGCGCGGTACCGCTCGGTGGCCGCCACCACCTCGAAGCGTGCTGTCAGGCTCGTCGAAGCGAGATCGTGGCGGGCGGCGAGGAGGCTTCGTTCCGCCGCGCGAACGGACGCCCGCCGTCCCGGATTGAGCCAGGGCAAGCTCATCGAGACCATCGCGCCGTACCCGTGCTCGTCGGGCTGGGTGGGCTGATTCATGTAATCGAGACCGACCATGAGCTCGGGAAAGTCGGACCTGCGCCGGGCGGCCTCCAGTGCGGCCACGGCCCGATCGACGTCACGCGCGGCCGCGATGAGCTCAGGGCGGCCTGCGTTGGAGCTCTCGTCCGCCGAAGGGTCGACGGCCGCGGGCGAGGGTGGCGGCCGATCCGGCGCCGGCGCGAGCGGAAGCGCGGGATCACGTCCCGCCAACGCGCTCAGAGAGGCAGCGGCCACCTTGCGCTGCTCCATCACCGTTGCGATCTGGCCGTGCAGGCGGGCGAGCTCCGCGTCGAGCCTGAGCTGATCCTGCAGCGTGTCGGCGCCCGCTCGGTACCTGGCGACGGCCACCTCAATCAAGCGCGAGAGCAGCCCGGCGTGCTCGAGGAGAACGTGGGTCTCCTCCTCGAGGCGCTGCAGCTCGGCGAAGCCTCGTCGGACCTCGGCCACGACCTCCTCGGCCCGCGCCGCCGCCCCGGCGCGGATGGCACCCGAATCCGCCTCGGCCGCGCGACCCTCGGCCGCCCGGCTCCCGAACGCGGGAAACGTCTGTCGCAGCCCCACCATGTGCATCATCGCTTGGTCGAACGCGAGCGGACGCGCGAACGGTACGGACCACACCTCGTACTTGAGCGCGAGGTCGGGCAATCGGCCGACAGCCCCCGCGCGATCCTCAGCTGCGCGGGCGCGCTCATCGTCGCCGAGGAGCCGCGGGTTGCGCGCAAGAGCGAGCGCCAGCACCCGCTTCAAGGTCACCTCGTTCGCCAGCACGTCCTCGCTCGCGGGTGGCTGGGCTGCCGCGGCGGGCGCCCAGGTCCCAAGCCAACCTATTGCCGCAAGAACAAGGCCACTGACCCGTTGCCCGACTCTCAAGGTGAAAGGCCCGCAATGCTTGCCGGTCATAGCGAAAGGGCTGGAGCGTGCCCGGCGGATGGTGCGGTCATGGCTGACGCTCGACCCGGCGTTCGGCACGCGAGACGGTGGACCCGCGGGCGACCGACCGAGCTCGCATCGTTCGCCAGCTCCGCATGCCGTGATGTGACGCATGGCCGTCGTCGCTCGACGCGTCTCCCTCGGTCGAGGAACCTCCGTCGCTCGATGGGGTCCCGTCGCTCGATCCGGCCCCCAGGGTGAACGTCACCTCGTTTGAGACGTCGGAGTTCTTGCCAGCCTGCTTACCCATCGCCATGACGTGGTAGCTGTAGACGGTTCCCGAGGTCAGGTTCGGGTCGTGGTACTCCGACTTGTTGAAAGGCACCGTCGTGAGCGTCGCGTAGGCGGCGGAGCCGACCTTCCGCTCGATCATGAATCCGGACTCGTCGCTCGAGTTGTCCTTCCAGGTGAGGTGCGCGCCGCCTTCGAGCTCCTCGGCCTTCAGGTCGCTTGGCGCGGCAGGCGCCGCCGGGCCAGAGCTTCCGCTGCCGCAGCCGGCACCCGCGGCCAGAAGGAGCGCGAGGGCGGAACAAACGGACTTCATCGTCTGGGTCATGTTGGCTCCTTGGTAGCAATGTCCGTCGATCCATCCAGGCATGGTCTAGAGTCGGCTCGACCTCATGATCTCGCGCTCGGCGTGCTCGAGCATTTGCGGGCCTTCATAGCGAAAGATCCGCCGCCCGGTAATGTGACCGTCTCGGTCACGGTGAGCCCGGGCGGTAAAGCCTACCCCCGGCCTACGGCACGATAGGCATGTACCGCGAACGTCTCACGATTCGTTCACCGGTGCATGGTCTCCAGGGCGTGCACCAAGACCCGCGGGTCGTACTGGCCCTTGCAGACCGGCGGCGGCTGCCGTTCGAGCTTGAGGAGCCCCGCCACAGCCTCCCAGGCGGTTCGCACCGAATATTCAACCGTGAAGACGACGTCGTCTGGCGTCTCGGCGAACTGGCCCATGAAGGCGAGGTTGGTCGACCCGTTGGGAATGACCTCGGGGCGGTCACCGCGCTTGCGCACCAGGAACATGCTGGTGATGAAAGGCATCATGCAAGGAATGACGATTGACGAGTCGAGGATGGCGTCACGTTGGTCGAGCTTGAGGTGACAGAGCAGCTCGTGGAGGATCTCCCGGCCCGTGCAATCGCACATCTTCTTGGGAACGAAGTTTCCAACCTTGTCGGGGAACAGCCCATAGCCCCACCACACGAAGGTGTCTGCTGGTTGCTCCCGGAAGTGCGGCTGGTGATTGAGCGCGATGGTCATGAGCCAGTTGGACGACTTGAACGTGATGAGCCCGCCCTTGCCCGCTGGGCTGCCGCTGAACTTCTCAATGAGCGTGAAGAAGGTGGGGTTCTTCGTGGTCACGGTGAACGATTCCCACTTGGAGTCCGGGACGGACTGGGTGAACGCCGCCGGATGTCCGAACTCAGAGCGCTTGAGCGCGAGCGTCTCCCACAGACGCCAAGAGCCCGCCGAGCGCGACGTGTCCATCACGGGCGCCGCGTGGGTCGAGCCCAGCGTGGAGTTGGCCGTCATCGAGCCGTTGGTGACGAACACGAGGTCGTCGGGCCGGACCGCGATCTCCTCCAGGTGTCCGTCGCGCGTCTGGTGGAGCTTCGTGACGGTGATGCCTCGGCCCTCGGCGAACGTGAGGTCGGTCACCCGGGTATTCGTATGAAAGTTGACGTGACGCTGGTTGAGCCACGCCAGCAGAGGCCGCACAATGGAGTCGTATTGATTGTACCGGGTCCGGTAGATGCCAGACATGGTGTCGAACGTCGGGAACAGGTGGATGAATCGGTTGAGGTATCGTCGAAACTCGATGGCGCTGTGCCATGGATTGAAGGCGAACGTGGTGCACCACATGAACCAGAAAGGCGTCGTGAAGAAGTGCGGACCGAAGCAATCCGTGATGCGTCTTCCGTCCAGCAGGCGCTCGGGCATCGCGGCGCACTTGACGAGCTCGAGCCGGTCTCGTTCCGAGAAACCCATCGAGTGGGCCTCGACGATCCCGGTCTCGTCGACCAGTCTCGCCTGGTCGCTCCAGCTGAAGTCCCTGTGGAACTCGAAAATGTCCTCGGTCACCGACTTCGTCGGGTCGTCCAAGGAGGGAATCGACCCGAGCAAGTCGTAGGTGCAACGAAACTGCAGCTCGAACATGCGGCCGCCCCGCATGGTGTAGCCCGCGGCGGGACTTCCGCCGGCGTCGAGGCTCCCCCCCTTCCGCTTCTCCTCCTCCAGGATATGAATGTCGGTGCCATCGAAATGGCCCTCTCGTATGAGAAACGCAGCCGCGGAGAGACCCGCGATGCCACTGCGGACCAAGTATGCCTTTGCCATATGACGGGCTCCTTTGTTTGGCGGCCTCCTGCATCAACGAGGCCGTTTCTGGCGGCACTCACATCGCGGGGAACCGCGCCCGTCTCGAGCAAAGCTTGCGTCGTCGACAGACAAGGACGCATTTTTCGCGGACGGCCCGGTCCGCGCCCACCACCATTTCTTGTCAGTGATGCTTGTAAAATCCGGCATCCACGATGTCATTGCATTCCTGTGCAGGTTCGGTTCACTGCACTCTCGTCTCGCAGGCGGGCACGTGCCACCCACCGATATCGGCCGCGAGTGCGGCGGCTTCCGGCGGTCCCCAGGTGCCGGACCCGCTGGACGTCCAGCGCGGCTCACTGCCCGGTGCCCCAAACGCGAGGGAGTTCTTATCCAGGGCTGTCACAAATCACGATAACTCGACTTAGGGCGGATCCGAAACAGCCAGAACGTCTGCGCCAACAGCTCGCTTGAACTACCGATGCTCACGTGACCTCCAATATGCGGTTCATCGTGCCAAGCGAGTTCGCGACGCACTTTGGACATCCCCGATATTCGTGCTCGCAACCTGGCTCACAACACCAATGCCCATCAACCAGGAACTTGTATTCGTGGTGACCCGGCGGGAGCGGAAGGGCACCGGTCCACGTCCCGCTTGTCGGATCGAGGTGCAGCGGCATGGCATTCGGGGCCCAATCGTTAAATGTGCCCGCGACAAATACGGTCGTCGCCTTGGGCGCGTGACAAGAAAACTCGACTGATTTCAAAGTGGCGCTCTTCATGTGTTATCTCCATTGTGCGTGTGACCTCGGGTCATGTGTCGTTCGTGTCAGTGATGCTTGTAAAACCCGACATTCACGATGTCATTCCATCCGGTCGTGTTGTGGCACTCGAAGCACTCGTCCACGCTCGCGTGCTCCTTGCCGGCGAACTTCTGCGAGATCATCGAGAAGTGCCCCATGAAATGGCTGGGGGGTGGCTGGTGGCACTGCACACATTCCTTGGAGCGAGATGACGGGTGCCGGTAGCCAGGAACGATCCACGATTCGAGCCCGTGGCACTGCGCGCAGTCAGCCCCGAACCGTTTGAAATGCGGGTCCCGACGATCGTGACATCCGGCGCAGTTGAGCGCCTCGCGCGCGGAGGTCTTGTCGAATTGCTCAGGTCCCCGCATGCCGAACCAGGTCTCCAGGGACTTCAGCGTGGCCGCGCTGTCGGCATCCCCGCGTGAGGCGCGCGCCAGAGTCCGCGCGCCGATCCTCGCCAGCTCAACATGGTCCATCGCGAGAGGGCGGATGTTCCCCGGCTGATGCTCGATGTGGCATGCCGCGCACTCTTGGACGCTCGCATGGAAGGCGGTCGGCTGACGGCCGAGCAGGCGCTCGGCGTTCGCGTGGCAGGCCGTGCAGTTGGTGACCGTCACGCCGACGCCCGGCTGGTGGCAGGAGGCGCAGCGATCGCCGAGGTATGCGTGGCGAGCTGACAGCGGGCCCGGGCTGACGAGGCGCCTCAACGCCGACGATGCCCGCTCGAAGTGAACCACGACGAGCGACGCCGATGTGGCAAGCGCAGCGATCAGCAAGAGCCTGAACGCGAGCCGCTTCATCGCAGCCACCGCAGCCCGAAATAGATCCCAGAGCCGATGTGGAGCGCGAGGAGCAGGTACAGGATCACGGACAGGACGATGTGCAGCTTCAGAGCTCGGCTGAACCAGCGTTTCAAGAGCTCGTGCGTGCGAACGCCGTACTCGAGATCAGCCACGGATTCGGCGATCCGGGCGACGTCAGCCGCCGGGCCTGCGGCGAAACGGAACGACTTCGGAGGGCCGGCCGGGGACCTTTCCGGCACTCCCCACGCGCTGTCGAGATCGCCGCGGGCAGTCTGGAGCAAGAGCAACTTGTCGGTGATCTCATGGCCGACATAGGTGAGCAGATAACGAACCGTGAACCCAGTCACGACGACGAGCAGCATCACCGCCGTCAACGCCATTCCCAGGGGGCTGTCGAACTTGTGGCCAGTGTGAATGATCGCGAGGAGGGGGCCCAAGATGCCCGCGTAGACGTGCGCGGCGAGGAGCGACTGCATGGAAACCCGCGCTGTCAGCCGAGCGTGGAGAAAGGGAATGCGCTTGGCGATCGGGTAGGCGAGCGGGACGAGCATGAGCGCGGCCCCCGCGATCCCGAACGCCGCGCCGATCCCGCTGCCCGGAAAGCGCGGCGAGCGATGCACGAGGAATCCCAGCCACCCGATCAGCAAGACGCCGAAGACACTGCCGACGACGAATCGCTCACGATTTGCCATCCCTAGGCTTCCACCGCGATGTCGATTGTCGGTTTTGCCTGGCACGCGAGAATGATGCCGTTGGCTTTGTCGGCGGGCTCGAGCGCGTCCTCGACCGCCATCGCAACCTCGCCGGAGGTCATCTTCACCTTGCACACGCCGCAGGTGCCGACGCGGCACGAATTCTGGATGCCGATCGAGAGCTCCTCCGAGAGCTCGAGGACGGTCTGACCGACGCGGGCATTTGCCGACTTGTTGTTCTTCGAGAACGTGACCCGAGGGCCAGTCGCAGGGACAGACGTCTTGGCGGACGTTCCGGGCGGCGCTGGCGTGGGTTTGGTTGCCCCGAAGAGCTCGGTCTTGACCTGGTCGCCGGGGACTCCCAGCGCCGCGAGAATTTCCTTGGTCGCCGTCATCATCGGTGGTGGCCCGCAAAGGTGGATTCGCCGTGTCGCAAGCGCCGGAATCGCCTGCGTCAGCAACTCCTTCGTCAGGCGTCCGCGTGCCCCTTTCCAGTCTGTCCCTTCTGGATTGGACATCGTGACCACGAGGTGGACCTTCGGATTCGCGCGCTGGAGCGCAGAGAGCTGGTTCGAGAAGATGAAGTCGCCGGGAGCGCGGCATGAATAGACAAAGAAGATCTCGCCGGGCCACGACGTGTCGGTGAGATACCGAGCGACGCTCATCATCGGCGTGATCCCCACGCCGCCGGCGATGAGCACGATGCTGTCCGCCTCGGTCCCGGTGAACGTAAACCGCCCGACCGGGCCGGCCGCTTCGATCGCGTCGCCGACCTTCAGCAGATCGTCGATGTGGCGCGAGACCGCGCCTCGTGGCTCGCGCCGCACGGTAATCTCGATGTACTCGCGCTGGGTCGGGGAGGACGAGATCGAGTACGAGCGATTCATTCTGGCCCCGCCGATCCAGAACGCGACGTTGAGGAACTGCCCCGGCAAGAACTCGAAAGGCATGAGGCCGTCGCTGGACGGCGAGAGCAGACGAAACGTTTTTACGCTCGGCGTCTCCGTGGTGATGCTGCCAACGCGGAGCTGCCCTCGCCAGTTCGCCGTCAGGGCAGGCACGCTCATTTCGGCTCCGAGACGGGCGGCGGGGGCTTGTCGGGCAGTGGAGAAGTTGCCGCGGGCGGGCTCGGTGCACCGGCGAGCGGCGCCGCAGATCCGGGCGGCGGCTTTCCTGAGTCGGACTCGATTCGCCCGAAGAGGGCCGCCGCGCGGCGCATCTTGAAGAAGTACATGGCCACCATCGCGAACGCGAACGCGATGAGCAGCCCCATCGTGAAAATATGAAAGGGCGGGAGGCCGAGCAGAGAGCGTGGTGCTTGCGGCGCGATGGGAGACGCGAGGGTCATCTCGCGCTTGAACCAGTCGAGCGCGAGATTGCGCGGCGCCTTGCCTTCGGAGAGGACCCGGCGCGCCGCGATGCCGGCTCCGAGCTGGTCCAGGCCCTCACGCATCACGCCGACGGCTTGCTGCATGGCCGCGTGGTCGCCGGCCTTCGTCGCGCGGTCGAGGTCCGCCGAGCCCCTGGCAAGCCGCGCCGTCCCTTCGCTCATCCGCTGGCTCGCGAGCGCCTCGATCTCGCCGCGCTTCTCAGGCGTGAGCGCAGGTAGCGTCATCAGCGATGGGTAAATTGGAGTCTTGGCTGCACCCGACCCGCAATCTCCTCCCATGCAGCCGCCTGACGATCCTGGCGCGCCCATGCTGCCTTTACCTTCGGCGGGCGTTGGTCCGGCGGTCGCCGGCATCGGGGCCGCAGTGCCGGGACTGGCTGGCGCCATCATCTTGAGCATCATCTCGCGCATCGTGTCGCCCATACCGCCACCAGCCATGCCCGGCGCGCCAGGCGCCGGTGCGGGCGCAGCCATCGGCGCGCCCGGGGCCATTCCCGGCGCACCCGCGGGGGCCACGGATGGACCCGTCGCCGGGGCGCCAGCCATCCCCGCGGCTGGCGGTGTGCCGGCCGCCGCACTGCCAGGATGATGACTGGCGTGCTCTTCCGGCGTCATGGCGTTGGCGGGCGCGAGCACGAGCGCTGCCGCGACGCCGCCCATGAGCAGGCCGCGGATCACCTGTCCTCCGTGCGCCAATATTCCTTTTCCAAGATTCGGCCTGGTCCAGGTAGACGAGCGGTGTCACAGATCGCGCCCAAGCTCGATGTTGTGGACTTCGTCGCCAGGTCGGGTTCAATGAGTGTCATGTATGCTTTCCCGACGGGTGAGTTTCATTGACGAGGCCGTCTTCGCGGATGGCGCGGTCGGCGATCCACTTCCGTGGCTGCCGGAGCGGCCTGACCGGATCCGGTCCTTTGCATCCGTAGCCGTGCCAATGGGAGGGCTACTTCTTGTTGGAGTCGCTGTCTGTCGGCGCTTTGTCGTGCTTCGCATGGTCGCCGGGCGACTTGTTGTGGTGGTCATCTTTCATGTTGCCGCTGCCCATCGCCCCTTCCTGATGTTTGGTTCGTTGACCCATTCCTTCGTTGATGGGGCAATGGCCGGTCTTCTGGACAACAGGACAGTTCATCTTCGCTTCCCGACTGCACTGCTCCAGGGACTTGTCGGTGCGCAAGCAGTCCGCCATCTTCTGGTACATGTCGGCCATGTCTTTTTTTAGGTCGGGTGTCAGCGCGTCGCTCGACGCGTGCCCGCCAGGCATGCTCTCGTGGGCGAGCGCGATGCTGGTGTTCATTCCGACGGCGATACCAACGATGAGCAATACTGTCTTTTTCATGGGTGTTCTCTGTGCGGGCGGTGTCAGTGTTGAGACATTGCTGGGCGGTCCTCGAAAGATGACCATCAAAAAGTCCTTGGAGGGCGCTGGCTAGCTAGCTGGCTCCGTGCTTCTGGGCTACCGCTGATCGTGTCCTTCGTGCTTCTGATCGTCCGACTTGGGGGGCTGCTTCTTGTCGCCGTCGCTGTCGCCTTGCTTCTTGTGCTTCTTGTGGTTCGCATGGTCGCCGGGAGGCATGTTCTCGTGTCCGGCCATCTTTTCGTGCTGTGCCAAGGCCACGCCGCCGGTCGTTCCAGCCGCAACGCCGACGATCATCAGTAGTGTCTTCATCTTCTTCATCTTCTTCATCTTCGTCTCCGTGTCAGTGATGTGGGTGATGCGCTCTGAGGCCGGGCTACATGTCGCCGCCCATGCCTGGATCGGGGGGCGTAGAATCCATCGCTGGCTGATCGGTCTTTGGATGCTTCGCGGCCTTCTTTTTCATGCCGCTCCCCGAATGCATGCCGCCCATCTCGCCTTCCATACCGCCGCCCATGGGCGGCTTCTTGTCCCCCTTCATCCCCATCCCGGCCATCTCACCTTCCATGCCACCGCCCATCCCTGGGCCCATGCCGCCTTTCATGCCGGGCCCCATGTCCCCATGCTTCTTCGCCGTCGGGGCCGCAGCCTTGCTCATGCGTCCATCAGGCATGACGGTCGTAGATGAGCCGTCAGCGTGTATGGCGGTGGTCGTACCGTCGGCGCTCTTGGTGACTGTGCAGCCGTCTGGCATGACCGAGACGCTGCGTCCGCCCGGGAACGTCGTGGTCGTGGCCCCGTCGGGCGCCATCGTCACGGTGCGACCGTCGGGATATTTCGTGGTAGCGCCAGCGGGCGGGTTCGTGGGGACCATGCCGTCGTGCGGGTCTTGCGCGGCGGCCCCGCCCGGCGCCGGAGCGGCGGCGGGGGTCCCCTTGTGCGTCGGCTGGGCCGGTCCCTGCGCGACGGTCAAGGACGGCGCGTGGTCTCGTTCGGACGGAGGGCGAAGATCGGGCATGGTCCGCGCGTGGGCCGCGGGACAGCCGAACACGGCGGGCAGGGCGAGGACGAGCAGGGAGGCGAGCGTTCTTGGATTCCTGAGGTTCATGGCAAAGACTCACTTTCTGTGTTGAGCGGCGATCTCCGTCGACGCGCGGGTCTACGATGGTTCGAAGGTCCCCACGAGGAAAGGCTTCAGCGATTGGATTGATGTCGTGCGAGCAAGAGATGCACGGAGCCCAGTCGGGTCTCGTGTCGGGGGCCGTGCTTGCTGGGTCCATGCACAAGCCGCTCTGACCGGCACAGAAGCGACGACATGGCGACGAACGCCGTAGCCCTCGCCCTCCTTCGCCAGTGTCCCGGAGTCCCCATTCCTGGGAGGCTAAGACGATATCGGGACCGCGGACAGTGTGACCCGCTCAGTCACGCCGTGGCGTATCCACGTCCTGCTCGATGACGTCTCACGCTTCGTGGTCGCGCTGGAAGTGCATCGCACGCCCGACGATTGGTTCGCGGCCCGGACACAGCGTCGCCCTTGGGCGGCTTCAGGTGAAGTGGGTCGGCTCGCTGCGGTCATTTGAGGACGTTGGGACCGGCCGGGCCGAACGCCCAAGCCCGCTTGACGATCTCCTTGGCGCTGCCCTGGTCGTCCGACGTCACATCGACAGCGAAGCCGTTGCCAGTGGACCGAACGCTGGCCGTGGCATGCGGGACCGCCAGCGGGCAGAAGCTCATGGCGGACTCGTCGCCGATCACGGCGTTCCGGGCCAGGTGGCAGTCGACGGCGCGCTGGAGCCACTCGGGCGTCATGCCCGGGACCGCGCGAAACGTGACCCGCGCGCCCTGAAGACCTCCAGGACCGAAGACCTCCTTTTCGATCTGCTGGACCTCGACCGCGCGGATCTCACTGCCCCGGGAGTAGACGTCGCTCGTGTCGAACTCCTCCTTCAGTGCCTGTACCGCCGCGATGTCCTCGCGGTGAGAGAAGGGGCTGAGATCGCGATCCGCCTCGGAGATTCCGGAGCAGAAGCGCTTCTCGGCCTCAACCAGAGTCTTGGCGGCAGCCCGGTGCTTCTCGGCCACCTTCCTGTGAAGCTCGGCCTGCTTGCGATGCTCGTCCGTCGGGTTCTCCTCCGACCGCCACCGTACGTTGCGACGAGCCTCCGTCGCCGACGGATCGTACTGGGTCTGGTGCCCGGCGGCCGATTGCTCTTCGGACTTCGCTGCCGCCTGGTGTTGGCCCGCGGTCATCGCGTGGGGCTCGGTGCCCGCTGAGGCGCATGCGCTGACGAGCGCCCCGCTGAGGATAGACGACAGGACCCAACCACTGAACGAGAGGACGTGTTGCGTTTTCATGTCGGGACGCGAGAGCACTCGCCGTGCCACACGACCGATGCTCGCCGCGATGACGCTCGCGCCGCCGGATCCGCGCAACATCGGCGCCTCTCGCTCCCTCGACGAAGCATTTGCGCGAGTCTTCCGATTCCTGCGCCGTTGTGACTGCGACGGTTACAGGCAGACAGTAACATTGCCGCTACAAGCACAGCAGGAATGGGAAGATTACGTCAGGTCCCTCCAGCACGAGACGTCGACAGCCCGGCGACGCGCTACTACTTCGTCCCCTCGCCTAGACGGGGATGCCGCGCATCGTGAACACTGGGAGCGCCGGGCCTGCTGCCGCGGAATCAGGCTCACTCGTTCTGACCTTGAATGAGGGAGCCGAGCACAGTCAGGTCGAGGGGCTTCGCCAGGAACGCTGCGCCTGCGTCCCTCGCCTCCTCCATGGTTCGGTAGTCGCTGAAAGCGCTGATCACGATCGCGCGGGGGCACAAACCCATCGCTCGAAGTTGTTTGAGCAGGCCTGTACCGTTGACTCCGGGAAGACGGTAATCGGTGACCACCACGTCGGGCTGATTCTTACACGCGATGTTCATGGCCGCCTCAGGGCTCTCGGCCACGTCGGTCGCGTACCCGTTCAATTGCAGGATCTCAGCAATGTTCTCGGCCAAGGCGAGGTTGTCGTCGATGATCAGAATTCGCCTGGGGTCCGCCATGGCTCGTCCGCCCAAACATGACAGTCGCGCCTCCGCCCGCCAGCAAAATTTGCATCAGCCGAAGACTGAAAACGCAGATGTCGCGCACTCACCCGCTTTGTCCGCTCGGGCGACGAGCCCAGCGCGCGCGACTCGGTCCCCCCCTCCGTGCCGTCCGCTTTTAAGGGGCCGCCGCACCCCGCCGCGCCTCGACCCGGAAGCGCAGATCGACTTTGTCTCCGACCACCACTCCGCCCCGGTCGAGATCCTGGTTCCAATGCAGCCCGAAGCGCTGGCGGTCGATGGTCGCCTGGGCCGAGAACAGAAGGGCATCGCCGGTCGCGGCGTGGTTTGCACCTTGTCGGTCGGCCGTCACCGTCACCTCGTTCGTGACGTTCCGGATCGTGAGGTGGCCGGCGATCAGAAACCGACCCTCTCGGTCGCCAGCGCGCACGGCGGCGCTACGGAACCGAATCTCGGGAAATGACCGGACGTCGAGGAACTCGGGCGAGCGGATCTGGTCATCCCGCTCGGCGTTTGCCGTGTCCAGACTGGCGGGGTCGACGATGACCTGCACCGATGACCGGCTCGGTCGATCGAAGTCCGGCAGTATTGTCGCGCGCCACCGTCCGACCAAGCCGGAGATCTCCCCGAAGACGAAGTGGCGAAAGGTGAACCGCATCTCCGATTCTGGCGGTCCCGCTTGCCAGAGCTCGCGACCCACTTGCGCGTTCGCCGCGGGGAAATCCGAATCTTGCGTGCCCATCGTGGCCTCCCTTCCATACCCGCTGCATACGATGGACCAACTGTCCTACCGGCAGCGCGCCAAGAGTCATCGAGATCGATCGCCAACGCCCCCGCGCCGCGAATTCGCTCGGGCAGCGCGAGACCACCTGCGCTCTCGGGATCGAGGTATATATTGACAATGGGCCCGGGGCAGCGCGAGGCGGTGGGGCTGCTCGGGCGCGATCCCACGGCCCGGTGGCGTTCTTCGACGGACCGCCGTAGCAGCTGTGGATCGCTCGGAACATGACCCGGACGATCGGGGAGCCCGCCCATGCAAGGTGAGCCCGAGGAGGTCGCGTTCCCTTCGAGCGGGCTTGAGCTCTACGGGCGGCTGCGACGCTGCGCCGAGGACGCACCGACCCTGCTCCTGCTCAGCGGGGTGGGATTCCACACGTTCGAATACGAGCCGCTGGCCGGCGACCTCGCGGCTGCCGGCTTCAACTCCCTGAGCTTCGACTTTCGTGGACACGGGCAGAGCGGCGGGGCGCGAGGAAACTGGACCCTGGACGAGCTCGCCGCCGACTCGCACCACGCGATCGACTTCGTTGCCCGACGCTGTCGCGGGCCCATCGGACTGTTCGGCAACAGCCTCGGGGCGATGGTGGCGATCCTGGCCGGGGCCAGCGACGCGCGCGTGCTCGGCGTCGCCGCCGCCAACTGCCCGGCGCGGATCGCCGACTTCCTGCTCACGAGGCCGCGACGCGCGCTCTTCGCCCTGGCCAAGCTCGCCGCGCGGATCGCCCCGTTGCGCATCGGCCTCGATCACTTCTACGGCTACGACCAGCTGATCGCCGACCGCTCTTGGGTCGCGACCTTCGAGGGCGATCCGCTGATCTCCGACGCCCGGCGACTGTCTGTGGCCACCTACTCGACCTTCCTCGAGCGCTGGGACGGCCGACTGGCGGTCCAGCACCTCCACAAGCCGCTGCTCCTAATCCAGGGTCGTCACGATCGGTTTCAGCCGCCGGAGGAGTCTCGGCTCGTCTTCGAGGCAGCCAACGAGCCGAAGCGCTATGAGCTGCTCGACACGGGCCACCTGCCCCATCTCGAGGACCCCGGCGCGCTCGCGCGGCTACTGGCCGCTTGGTTCTCCAGGCTCGCTCGGTGACGGCAGGGACTCGCGAGATGCCCGTCCCAGCGAGGACCGGCACTACCGAATCTGGCTGCTGCCATCCAACGGAGGCGACACCAGGTGGGACTCTCTCAAGCGGTCCGCACCCACCCGTGGGGTCCGGACCCCGGTACAGACCGGGTGTCTGCAGGCACCTCGCATCGACCGGCTCTGAGGGCGAGCGGGTCTACTCGGCGGGGCGCCAGGTCGAGCGCGGCCACCACCGTCCCGATCTTGTCCGCCTCAGCGATCCTCCTGAGGCGATCGAGGCCGAGCTCGCCGATGGGGGCACCGGAGCGCCTCAACATGCGGGGTCGAGCTCATGCTGTGACCGTCTCGAACACGCCGTCGATGTATGTGATGGGGATGATACCTTCCACAGTGTCGAGCCGGCCAATCCGGAGGCCGCTACCTTCGAGCGCATTCCGAAGCGACGCCGAGGTGAACCTACGATGTCCCGGAAAGCCGGTGAGTGCCAGCAGGCGCGACACAGCCAGGGACAGCGCGGTCTGGTCGTGGCAGAAGGTGGGGGCGACGAGCCGACCTCCCGGGCGCAGGACGCGATGCAGAGCGCGCAGCGCGGATGGCAGATCCGGCACGACGTGCAACACATTCGCCGCAACCACGACGTCGAAGCGCCCGGGCTCGAACGGCATCGAGTAGAGATCGACACGCGCGCACTCGACGTTGGCGAACCCGCCTCGAGCCACGCGGTCGCGCAGCAGCTCGACCATCGCAGCCGCGTAGTCCGTGGCGACCAGACGCTGCACCCTGGGCGCAATCTCGTTCGTGAAGACACCCGTCCCGGCACCAACCTCCAGAACCTCCTCGGCTCCTACGACAGCCTCTTGCACCAGCGCGATGGTACGCGGCAGCGGCCTGCCGAGAATGCGCAATGAACGTTCGTACGCCCGGGCGTGACGGTCCAAATAGGAACGTCCCGATTCTCGCGCGCTCGCGGCTCGCCGCTCGCCCACAGTGTTTGTCATTGCCGTCTCTGGAAACTAGCCCGGATGGCTTTTGGGGGTGGCTATCACCAGCGTCGTGCTCGCCTGCCAGTTCGCGTCTGCCTGCTGAAGGACAGTACAGTCTTTATGATGTTCGACACCGGTCAAGGTCACTCCTGCGGATGCCTGGCGCCGAGGAGGCGGCCCCAGTTGTAGTGGTTACCGACCTGCACGAGCAGCGTGGCGTCGGCGCCGCGCAGTCCCGAGACCGGCAGTTCGACGCCCGCGTGGAGCTGCCATCCAGTGCCCATGTGCCCAAAGTCACTCCGGGCACCGCCACGATCGAATGCTCGCCCGCCGCGACCTGCAAGCCATTGTTGCCCACGAGCTCGATTGACGCTGATGCCACGAAGGACTGCGGGGACGTGGGCCTGTCGGGCGTAGTCTCGACAGCTCTGCGAATCAGCGAGTACGAAAGCGCGAGCCCGTACTGGATTGCGGATGAGCGCGGGCCAGTGAGGTTGGTCTCGATGGCGACATTCGTGCCGAGGTAGGCGTTGCCGCGGGCGTAATCGCTGAACAGGAACACTGTGCCGCGCCAGTCGCCGGTACCTAGCCCTCCCTGCGCGTCCCCCGTCGGAATGCCGATCGCCAGCGCCGTGCTGACGATCAGGTCGGGGCTGTTATAGAGCGCCAGCTTGACCGGGCGAAGCTCGATGTCGCCGAGACCTGTCTCACGCCCCGTGCTCGAAGGCGAAGGGACGCTGGCGAATGGCACGAAGACCTCCCACCCATAACGGAAGCTCGGCGCCGCGTACCCGAGCTCGAGCTCGCCGGTGAAGGCAGTCCGTTTCCTCCCGGCGCCGTCAGGCACTCCAAGAGAGCCGAACAGGTTCACGCGCTGCTCGTTCTCGATGTGGGCGTGGTGCAAGACGAGCGGATCGATTATGGCGTCGGAGAACGGCGCGCCCTCTTCGTGCGCTGCCGCGGGACCCGCCGCGATGGCGAGCCCTCCTATCACCAATGTGGCAGTCGAGATCCGGCGGCGCGCGCCGGCGGTGGTTGGAAGCATTGCAGTCTCTCCTCGGAAGCGTGCGTCCCCGGGCGGGACCCCGTTGGCGGGCCCGACCGGTGGCCAGTTAGGTTCAGAACACGGGCGAACGCTAACGAGGAGGGGACGTCTTCGGCGCGAGACGGTAGCGCCTCGGATCGGACGCCGACGGCGCCCAGCCGACCCGGGTGGGTCCGACCGAGCGAGCGTCCGCAGGGAGCGAGCCACTCACTCGCCCGCCCGGCGTCGTCGGAGTCGATGCAGCCGCGTACGCAAGGCAGTGCTCGTGGCAGCCGACAGCTGCGGAATCGCGCTCGAGGCTAGGAACGCCGGCTCGAATCGGCGACGGGGTGGCAGTTACCGGCGATCGTTCGACGACGTCGCCGTGCTCCGAACAGAGCTCGTGCTCGACCAAACGCCGCGTGCACAATGCCGCCAAGCTGCGCGGCAAGAAGGGCGAGCGCCGCGCAAGCGCCGGTCAGGCTGTGTCTTCGGCGGTTCATCTGGAGAGCGGCGCAGCTTAGCAGGACCACTTCGCCCGGAATGCGATCGTATCGTCAGCGACTCCTCCGACCGTGACCGGGCAGGTTACGGTCCGCACGCGCACCACGAAAAGGTGGGCGCGCCGCTGGTTTGCGGCTTAGGTTTGCGTCCGTGCCAGCGCGCAACCTCAGTCGACGAGTTTTCCTTCAGTCCACGGCCGCGCTCGGCACGCTGCCTCTCTGGTCGCGGTTCGCGCCTGCCTGGGCGGGCGGGCTCTCCGGAGAGAACGCGCAAATGCGCGTGGGAGGCGCCCGGGTCGGCGAGCTCGTCGTCGCCCACACGCCGTTCGAGTTTGACGGCCGGCGCGGCACCGCGGTCACCCTCAACGGCAGCGTGCCCGGGCCGCTGCTGCGCTTCCGGGAAGGTGAAACGGTCACGTTGCGCGTGACCAATCGCCTCGACGTCGACACGTCCGTTCACTGGCATGGCCTCCTCGTGCCGTCGGACCAGGATGGTGTTCCCGGTCTGAGCTTCCGTGGTATCGGGCCCGGCGAGACGTACACGTACCGGTACCAGGTCCGCCAACACGGAACGTACTGGTACCACAGCCATTCGGGACTTCAGGAGCAGCAGGGTCACTACGCGCCGATCATCATCGATCCGGCCGGACCTGATCCCATCGCCTATGACCGAGAATATGTGGTGCAGCTCTCCGACTGGACGTTCCTGAGCCCGGAGACGGTGCTCGGGCGGCTCAAGAAACAGGGGGGCTACTTCAATTTCCAGCGACGCACGGCCGCCGACTTCGTCCGCGACATTGGCGAGGATGGATTCGGGGCCGCGCTGCGCGATCGCCTCATGTGGGGCGGCATGCGGATGGACCCGACCGACATCCTCGACGTCACGGGGTACGCGTACACGTATCTCATGAACGGACAGCCGCCCGACCGCAACTGGACGGGACTCTTTCGCGCGGGCGAGCGGGTGCGGCTGCGCTTCATCGACTCCGGCGCGCAGACCTACTTCAATGTCCGGATACCGGGTTTGCCGATGACCATCGTGCAGGCGGACGGCCAGCACGTGCAGCCCGTCACCGTCGACGAGTTCCAGTTCGGCGCCGCGGAGACCTACGACGTGATCGTGCAGCCTAAAGAGGACCGCGCGTACACCATCTTCGCGGAGGCCATGGATCGCAGCGGCTACGCGCGCGGGACGCTGGCGCCGCGGCCGGGAATGGCGGCTGAGGTGCCGGCCCTGCGGAAGCGGCCGCTGCGCACGATGGTGGACATGGGCATGGAGATGAAGGCCGGCGACCAGGGCGGCATGAAGATGGGCGCCGACAAGCCCGTGCCCGAGACGGATCACGGATCCATGGACATGGGCGGCGACAACAAGCCCATGCCCGGGATGGATCACGGATCCATGGACACGGGGGGCGGCCCGTCCGCGCCAGGCATGACTGACATGGGTGGCGGCTCGGCAAGCATGAAGATGGACGGCATGGGCGCGATGAGCCCGATCAACGGCAGGCACGGCCCGGACACGCATGGTGCCGGAAACACCATGGTGGCCGAGGTACAGCGGAACCGGCTCGGCGAGCCGGGCGCGGGCCTCGAGAACGTCGGTCATCGGGTGCTGACCTACAACGATCTCAAGAGCCTCGAGCCGGCCCGCGATACTCGAAAGGCGACGCGTGAGATCGAGATGCACCTCACCGGCAACATGCAAGCGTTCATCTGGGGCATCGACGGAAAGCGGTTCTCGGACGATCCGACGCCGATCCGGGTCCGCACCGGGGAGCGCGTCCGCGTGACGCTGGTGAACGACACCATGATGGAGCACCCGATGCATCTGCACGGAGTCTTCATGGAGCTCGACAACGGCGCGGGCCGACACAAGCCGCGCAAGCACACCATCACCGTCAAACCGGCCGAGCGTCTCTCATTCGAATTCACGTACGACGAGCCTGGCAACTTCGCCTTCCACTGCCATATGCTGCTGCACATGGAGGCGGGGATGTTCCGCTTCTTCAACGTGGCGGGATCGAAGCGGTGGGGCACGTCATGATTCGCGTCCTTGCCCTGGTGATCCTCACCACCGTCGCCGCCCTGCCGGCGCTGGCCGCGCAAGGCGACTTCCCGTTGCCGCCCCAGAACTGGCCGATGCCCGTCGAGGACCACCCGATCATTCCCTTTCTGCTCGGCGACTTCCTCGAGTACCGCGTACAGAAGGGAGCGGACGCCCGGGCCTGGGATGCGCAAGCTTGGGTGGGGGGCGACTACAACAAGATCTGGTTCAAGAGCGAAGGCGAGCAGGGCACGACGGCGCGCACCGAGCAGGCGGACCTGCAAGCGCTCTACGCCCGGCTCATCTCACCCTTCTGGTACCTTCAAGTCGGCGCTCGCGAGCACTTTCTTCCAAAACCGGGACGAGGCTCCCTGGTCGTCGGGGTGCAGGGCCTGGCGCCCTACTGGTTCGACGTCGAAGCCAGCGTGTTCCTGGACCAGAAGGGCAAGGTCTCGGCGCGCGCATCGCTCGAATACGATCTTCTGTTCACCCAGCGCCTCGTCCTTCAACCACGCTTCGAGACCAACCTGTCCGCCACCACGGACGAAGAGCGCGGCCTGGGGCGCGGATTCAACGACATCGAGCTGGGGCTGCGCCTCCGGTACGAGGTGTGGCGGCAGTTCGCGCCCTACATCGGCGGCAACTGGACGCGGCGGCTCGGGTCGACCGCTGATCTCGCCCGCCAGGCCCAAGGGGACGTCAGCGAAGCGAGCCTCGTCATCGGGCTGCGCGTCTGGCTTTGAATCGGCTCCGCGATCGGCTTCAGTGCCGAGTGGACAGGGCGGCGGGCCGTCACTCCTTGCCCATCGGGCCGTGCGCGTCATGATCCCCGTGATCGTGGCCGCCTGGGGAGCCACCCTCGGCCGGCTGACCGAATTTTACGAGCACGGCCTTGAGCTGACCGGACTTGTCCGGCTTCGCCGTGTGTACGACCACGCGGTCGCCGGGCGATAGGTCGTGCGCTGTCGCGGCGGCTCCGGACTTCTCGAACTTGGTAGTCTCATCGATGACGATTGTGACCCGCTTCTTCTCCGTCGTCTCGACCGTGAGCGCCTTCGCCTCGACGGCGGCGACCCTGCCCATGACGTGCTCGCCGCCGCCGTGAGCAAAGCTCCGGGTGGCGAGGCAGGAGAGCGCCAGCACCGTCACGATTGCCATCGCCATCTTCTTCATGCGTCTTTTCCTCTCTCAATGGGTGTGATGAGCATGGTTGGCGGCAGGCACCGTTGGCTGGTCTCCGCCCCCATTCAGGAACTCGTCCTCTTCACGTTCGTCTTGTCCTTGGTCCGGTCCCTTTGGGTTCAGTCTCTCCATCTGCCGCACCTCATCTTTGGTCAGTGACGGCAAGTGGCGAATGAACGCGACCAGTTTCCAGCTGTCCTCGCTGTCGTCGCGACCCTGCCCCCACGCCGGCATGCCCGTGAGACGGAT
Source organism: uncultured Myxococcales bacterium (assembly GCA_964546845.1). Taxonomy (GTDB): domain Bacteria; phylum Myxococcota_A; class Polyangia; order Fen-1088; family Fen-1088; genus JADGRB01. The sequence goes on from CAZJMY010000424.1 coordinate 117,115, forward strand.
CCCGTTCTCGATGATGTAGTAGAGCTCGCCGTCGCTCATTTCCTGCGTGGCCGCGGCGCGCATGTCGGGCGCCTTGGGGTAAAGGTTCCTGCCTATGGCGGTGTCGCCGCTGCCGTTGTTGCCATGGCAGCTCGCGCAGTGGTCCGCCCAATGCGCGCGCGCCTCGGCCACCACCTCGGCGGACGCTTGCACGGGATTCGTCAGTCGCTTCGCGCGCGACGGAATCGACCATGCGCGCATCGACCGGGCGAGCATCGTCTCCATCCGTGACGGCTGGTCCCGCGCGCTGAATCCCCGTCGAACGGCGACCAGCAACATCAGGCCCCCGACGATGACTGCAATCAGCGCGAGCGCGCCGATCACCGCCAATACGATGATGAAACGCCGCCTCCTCGTTTCTGAGATGATCATCTAACGCCGTCGCAACCGTATCGCGTGGTTGGCGCTCCGAGTAGTGACCGCAGCGGTCACATCAGCGGCGGACAGCCACGAACTCGCCACTCCGGCAGGCGCGGCGCGATCGACGTCCCCGCGGTCGTCCTAGATCTTGCTTCTTCGATGGTCTGGCTTCCGTTGGTCGTCCGTCATGCCAGCAGTCCCTCCTGCCGCCGGTCGCCACGCTCGCATTGTCGGTTCATCCTCGAGAGCAGCCGATCCAGGTCGGGCGTGCCTCGCAGCGAGTCGAGGACGCGCTCCGGCGACCCCCAGTCCGAGAAGCCGCAGCCTCGGGCGCACACGACCCCGAGCTGATCCGCGTTCTCGAGCACCGCGCGGCTGAAGTTGGCTTCCTCGATCTGCTGGTAGGTGCGCCCGAGGCAGGGGCCCTGGGCACCAGCCTGCCCGACGCATGCGCGGATGAGCGCCGCCTGCACCGGCATCCTCTGCTCGGCCATCTTCCAGAGCGTCGCCCCGCCCGCGATCATCGTGAATGTGTTCCAGAGGAAGCCTTGGGCGTAAAGCTCGCGCGCGCGGGAAGCGCACGGCTTCTCGATGAACCGCGCCGCCCTTCTCACGTCGCCACCGAGACTCTCGCCGGGTTCGATCCAGCCATATTCGGTCTCGGGGTGATCGGCCTCGGCCCCCACCAAGGTCAGAGGGACGGAGTCCGTCAGCCGCGCCGCCGCCGAGACCGCGGACCTGAAAGAGTCGGGGTCGTCATAATGATGATCTGACGGAGCCACCACCACCCGCGCCCTCGGGTCCATGGCCAGCACATGGGCGAGGGGGAGCATCACGCCGGGACCGGTTCCCCGGTTTGCCGGCTGGACGACGATGTGGACCTGATCGGCCGCGCCATATCGCTTCGCGACCTGCTCGCGCGCGAGAGCCTCATAGGCCAGCGGCACGACAACTACGGTGCGTGAGGCCGGCACGAGAGGCAGTAAGCGGTCGATCGTCGCTTGCAGGAGTGAACGATTGCCGGCGAGCACCGCGAATTGTTTCGGTACAGGGGCGCCGTAGAGGCTCTCGGTGAGGGGCAAGAGGCGCGCACCTTCGCCTGCGGCGAGAACGATGGTCCAGAGTCGATCTTGTGTGCTCATGAAATCTCCATTGGGGGAAGCAACGACCATCTGAGCAAGGCTTGTACCCATCCATGGGACTTGCGCCGACATGGTGGGTCGATTCCGCGCAGCCGCTGCGCTGAGGCCATGGATCCCGCAGGGTTGGGCGTTCGACAAAATAGACTGTGATTTCGCGGGTTACAGTATGGTTGCGCCCTTCGCTCGGCCGAGCGGCGCGCAGGCGCTGCGCACCGCCGCGTGATGGCCGCAAGGGTTGCGCGATTGCGAACCGAGTCGGCCGAACGTGCCGCCAGATGCTGCCCGATCGGGGGGGGACGCGATCGTTGCTGGCCGGGTCTCTTACGTTCGATCTCGGATCGTCACGTGCGCAGGAACAAGGCGACAGCAAGCGTCCTCGGCCCCGCAGTCGCAACCAGGGTGTCGGCACTCGAACTGGAAGATGAGCTTGCCGGGGCCCAGGAAGGGACCGAGCCGCCCCTGATGGCGACGCACGCCAGCCATCACGCCGCCGACGGGCGCGAGCGCGAGCCTGCCCGAATCGATCGGCGATTCGATGTGCCAGGCGACGACGCCAGGACAGTTCGTACGAACGACCAAGGCATCGCCGACGAAGATCTCGCCGACCGGACGGGCGAAGGTCCATACCGGCTGCCGGGGGACGATCGGCACGAGAACCGATGCGGGAACGGCTCTGCCGAATGCCGAGTACGCCGTCGCGACGTGAAGTCGAAAGAGGTCGTCAAAGTCCGGATCATGGCCCGAATCCTGATCGCCACCAAACCACCAGAACCAGTCGCTCCCTTCGGCGGCCAGCAACGCCAAAGCTCCCGGATTCGCCTCCGGCCGCGCCAAATCGATGACGTCGGCGAGATCGCTTCGCGCGTTCCCGAGAAGCGCCCAGCCTTCGTTCTCCTCCGACTCGCCGATCCAGGTCCCGAGGTCGACGCCAGGAGCGGAACCGGCCTCGTCGATCCAAGATCCAGTGAACAGCTCGTAGACTCGCATCTGCGAGCCGAGCGGGTGGCGGTCGACGCCGCGCCCGAGGTTGCCGTCGATGAACTCGCTCGGCGTGACCGTGCGGACGTCTGGGTCGCTCGCGAGCGCGGCGTAGAGCGCGTGCAGGAACGGGCGCCCGTCATCTCGATAGGCGCCCCACGCGTTCTCGCCGTCGAGAATAACGGTCACGATGGTCTCGTCTCCCGCGCGATCGGCCGCCGCCCGCTGCTTGAGCCTCTCGACCCAGCCCTGCGCGGCCGCCTCCGGCTCGGCCAATTGGCAACGAAACCCTATGTCGTCGGACAGCTCGGTGTCGCGAAACAGGATCGAGAGTGCGCCCCCATCCTTCTCAATCCGATAGCAGCGATGGCGCACCTCCGACCGCTGCACGTCGTATCCCCACTTGCCCGAACGGGCGAGGACGCCCTGGTCGGATGCGATCCAGCGGATGCCATGGCGCGCGAAGATCGGCACCGCCTGCTCCGAGACCGCGCCCTCCGCCGGCCAGGCGCCGAGGGGCGGCGCCCCGAACCAGCGCTCGAATGCGCGCGTCGCCCCTGAAACGTGCGCCTCGGCGTCTTCGGGGTGCGTGAAGCGCGGCGGATACGTTGCCCCCGGCAGATCGATAGTGGCGCGATCGGTGTCGATGAGCAGCGGCAAGATGGGATGGAAGAGCGGCGTCACCGACAGCTCAAGTTGACCCGCACGGACCAGCCGCCGGTGCTCCGGAACGATGGCGCGCATGATCTTGAGCTGCGCGCCCAGTATGCGCTCCACGTCGTCCGTGTCGAAGCCCTCGCCCTTTTCTACGAGATCGGCGACCGAGGCGTCCGTTCCGTCGGGCAGCGTGACCGCCCCGGTCCGCATCTCAACACCGAACCACGCCAGGTTGAACCAGACCTGAAGATCGCGAAGATCCTGCGACGCGAAGGTGCCGCCATCTCGGCGGCGATCGAACAGCGCGCGGTACCGGGGATGAGGAAAGATCTGGTTGTGCCAGTCGGCGTCGAAGAACGTGGAAAGCAACGCCTCCTTCTGGTCATCGTGGAGTCCCTCGGCGGGAACACGCGACAGCTCCCAGGCGAGATCGGTGGCTCCGCGCTGGAGGTAGTCCTCGATCTGGAGAAGCGCGCTCGGGCTCCAGTTGATCGTCAGTCGTATGCCCGGGTGCTCGCCTACGATCCGCGCCATCGAAAAGTAATCCCGGATCGCGTGCAACCGAACCCAGGGCATCCGGATACTGCCACGAGGAGGTGCCAGGAGATCCCGGTAGAGCGGTTGATGCTGATGCCAGATGATCGCGACGTTGATCAACGGTTGCGAAGCTACATCGAAAGATTCGCCAGCGCGCCTCCATCGTTCCCCTTTTTCTGCCGAGTCTGTGACCGGCACGGTTACTGCTCTCCCTGTAACCATCGCAGCCACAGCAGCTCACTGATCGAGAGGGCTTGCGCAAATGCTTCGTCGAGCGAGTCGCGACGCGCTGACGTTGCGCGGATTCGGCGACGCGAGCGCCATCGCGGCGCCCGTCGGTCGTTTGGCACGCCGACTGCTCTGACGTCTCGACATGAAAACACAACACGTCCTCTCGTTCAGTAGTTGGGTCCTGTCTTCCATCCTCGGCGGCGCGCTCTTCAGCGCGTGCGCCTCAACGGGCACGGAGCCCCACGCGATGACCGCTGGGCAGCACCACGCCGCGGCGACGTCCGAAGAGCAATCGGCCGCCGGGCACCAGACGCAGTACGATCCGTCGGCGAAGGAGGTTCGTCGCGGCCCGTCGCCGGGAGCGTACTCCGGCTGCATTTCCTACACGAGTTCGAACTGCTACGTGAGGTGGCGGTCGGAGGAGAACCCAACCGACGAGCACCGCAAGCAGGCCGACCTTCACAGAACGGTCGCCGAGAAGCACCGGGCCGCCGCCAAGGCTCTGGTCGACGCCGAGAAGCGCTTTTGCTCAGGAATGCCCGAAGCCGATCGCGATCTCAGCCCCTTCTATCACCGCGAGGACATCGCGGCGGTGCAGGCACTGAAGGAGGCGGTTAGCGCGAGCGATGTCTACTCCGGGGGCAGTGAAATCCGAGCTGTCGAGATCCAGCAGATCGAAAAGGAGGTTCTTGGTCTCGGTGGTCTCCGTGGCGCGCGAGTGACGTTTCGCGCCGTCCCCGGCATGACGCCCGAGTGGCTCCAGCGCGTCGTCGACTGCCATCTGGCCCGCAACGCCGTGATTGGAGACGACGCGGCCATGAGCTTCTGCCCGCTGGCGGTCCCGCACGCGTCGGCCAGCGTCCGGTCCACGGGCAACGGCTTCGCCGTCGACGTCACGTCGGACGATCAGGGCAGCGCCAAAGAGATCGTCAAGCGGGCTTGGGCGCTCAGCCCGGGCAATCCCAACGCCCTCAAATGACCGGAGCAGGGCCGATGCACTTCACCGAATCGACGAAAGGATGGCGCGACATGAATCGCGCGAGGACATTGACGCTGATGCTCGGGACCTCTGTGGGACTTCTCGCGGCCCTCTCGGCCTCGGCGACGGCTCAGGACGGCACGCCGCCGGTCATAGCCGCGCCTTCGCCGCCTGCCATGCCGGCGCCGCCGGTCATCGCCGCACCTTCGCCTGCCATGCCCGCGCCGCCGTTCGCGACCGCGCCTTCGCCCGCCATGCCGCCGCCTGTCTACGTCTTCGGCGAACCGCACTATCGCAGCCCTGGGCTCGCCGTGGCGCTGTCGCTGCAGCCTCTGCCGATCGATCTCGGCAACTTCTACGCCGAGAACCTCGGTTGGGGCGTCGCGTACACGGCGATCGAGGTGTCCCTCCTCGCGCCGATGATGTGGATGACCGGAGAGCACATGAACCACGGAATGGGCGACGACCGGACGTGGAGTGGGCGAGAGACAGGCACGATGATGGGACTGGTCTCCGGGTACATCGTCGTGAAGGTCATCTCTGGCCTGCACGCGGGCTACGCAGCGCAAGCGTTCGACCGATTCTATGAGCCCCGCACGACCGCTCTCATCGCGCCGGTCCGCGGAGGCGCTTTGCTCACGTGGGCGGGGGGGCTGTGAGGCACGCGTTCATGAGGACGGTCGAGCCAACAGGGAAGGTCCAACGACGGCAATTCTTGCAGGTCGTGGGCGGCGTGGGCGGCATGGCCCTGAGCGGTGCGTGGACGCTCCAGGCAGTCGGTTGCGGCGGGGGGAACCAACAGCCGGGCGACGATGGTGGCGCCCCACCGGATGCGGGCGGCGGGGTAGGCGTGGATCTCGACGTGGCCCTTCAGGCGGTGAGCGCACAGGCCCAACTCCTTCCGGGAGCCAGCTCCGACCTTTGGACCCTCCGCGGGCAGATGGTCGCAGGCGGTGCCGGGGCTCTGGTGGACGTCGAGAGCGGTGCGCTGGGCCCAACCTTTCACGTGCGGCGAGGTCAGAAGGTCCGTATCCGGTTCGAGAACAAATTGGGCGAGGCCAGCATCATTCACTGGCATGGCCTCGCCGTCCCGGCAGCCATGGACGGTCATCCCCGCGACGCCGTGGGAGAAGGCGGCCAGTATGTCTATGAATTCGAAGTTCGAAATCGAGCGGGCACCTACTGGTACCACGCGCACCCGCATCAACGAACCGCGGAGCAGGTGTACCGTGGGATGGCTGGTCTATTCATCGTGCACGATTCCGACGAGGACGCGTTGGAGCTTCCCCGAAGCGAATTCGACATCCCCGTGGTGATTCAGGACCGATCCTTCGACGCGGACAACCAGCTCGTGTACGCGCCCTCTCCCATGGACTCCATGACGGGATGGCTGGGAGACCGCGTGCTCGTGAATGGAACGGCCGACGCCGTGTTGCGGGTCGCCACGCAACCCTACCGGCTGCGCCTCCTGAATGGCTCGAACAGCCGCATCTACCGCATCGCCTGGAGTGACGGCTCTCCACTCGTCGTGATCGGCACCGACGGAGGCCTGCTGGGTCAGCCGATCCAGCGCCCGTACGTCATGCTCGGCCCCGGTGAGCGGATCGAGCTCTGGGAAGATTTCAGCGACCGCCCTCAGGGATCGGACCTGTCGCTCCTGAGTCTCGCCTTCGACGACGGCGCCACGGGCCACCTGTCTTCTGGACTGCGCCAAGGAACCCCATTGACCATCCTCACCGTCAGAGCGGACAGGCCCGGTGCGGGACGAACGGCGGTGCCGACGACGTTGATCCCGGTGCCTCGCTACCAATCGGCTGAGGCCATCAATGCTGGGGCGCCGAGGCAGATCGTTCCGACGCAAGACCACATGACCTGGGGGCTGAACGGCCGGAGCTTCGAGTTGAACGCGGTCGCCAGTGACGAGCACGTGAAACTGGGTACGGCCGAGATCTGGGAGTTCGACAACACCCAGTCGGGCGCCACCGCGACGGGGGGGCCGATGGGGCCCCACGGGATGGGGGGAGGAGGCATGGGAATGGCCATGCCTCACCCGATGCACCTGCATGGGGGCCAGTTTCAGGTCGTCGGCCGACAGGGTGTGACGCATACGGGATACGTGGACGACGGCTGGAAGGACACCGTCCTGATCATGCCGGGCGAGAAGGCCCAGGTGATGATGCGGTACTCCGACTATCCGGGCCTCTTCCTCTATCACTGCCACAACCTGGAACACGAAGACGGCGGAATGATGCGCAACTTCGCGGTCGATCCGTGAGGGCAGGGCAACCGAGATCCCAGGCGTGACGGACCATGGCGTCACGAGTCACCGCCGTCATGGAACGGACGCGCAAATCCGGACGACGACGTTCACGGCGAGTCGGTTACGACAGCGGGACGCGTAAGCTGGAATCGCAGGGCCTCACCGTGACCGAGACGGTCACATTACCGGACCGCTGATCTTTCGCTATGAAAGGGCCAGCATGCGCGCGATCTCGTTGTCAGTCAGGGACGGGGCCTGCGCTTTCGTCCTGGGCGCCATCCAATGCCTGGCGCGCCTCGGGCGTGGACGCCCGGTGTACGCTGTCCTCGCGATCTGTGGCGCGCTGATCGGTTGCTCGGACGCTCCTCACGGGTCGGCCTCTGGACAAATGTCGCCGATCGTCGACATCAACCCGGCCGCTGACGTCGTCGAGGTGAACCTCGTGGCGAGCTCATCGCAGCAGTCATATCTGCCGGACGGACCGGCGGACATCTGGGCGTATCGAGACGGCTCCGTCACAGGCTCGCGAGCCGCCGTTCCCGGCCCGCTGATCGAGGCCAAGCAGGGCGACTCGGTGATCGTTCACTTCCGAAACGAGCTTCCGGAGTCGACGACGATCCACTGGCACGGGGTTCGCGTGCCCAACGGCGCGGACGGCACTCTCGCGACGCAGGCCGAGATTCCGCCGGGCGGCACATTCGACTACGAGTTCGTCGCGGTCGACGCCGGGACATTCTGGTACCACCCTCACGTCCGCGGCGACGTTCAGATCGAGCGCGGGCTCTACGGCATGTTGATCGTCTATGGCGGGCCGGAGGTGCCAGTTTCCGCGGATCGCTCGTTCGTTCTCGATGACGTGAAGCTCGAAGCTACGGGAAAGCTGTCCGTGACGACCGATCCGCTGGACGTCATGTTGGGACGTCAGGGGAACGTGCTCCTCGTGAACGGCGCATCGGTGCCCACCTACGAGGTCAAGTCCGGCGCTCGCGAGCGGTGGCGGTTCGTCAACTCCGCGAACGGACGCTACTTCAACCTGCGGTTGCTCGGGCACACGTTCCTCGTCATCGGCTGGGACGGCGGGATCCTGCGGGAGCCCTACGAGACGGACACATTGCTCCTTACTCCGGGCGAGCGATACGAGGTCCTGGTCGAGCTCACCGGTGCCGCGGGATCCGTCGCTGCCCTCGAGACCATCTACTACGACCGTGGCCATGACGTCCCCGATCCCGGCCCCCAAGAGGTGCTCAAGCTCCGCTTCACGGGGTCCACTACGCCGGCGCTTCCGCTGCCTTCGTCATGGGACGATCTCGCACCCTTGTCCGTCAGCGCCGATACGCCCGTCCAGACCCTGGTCCTCGACGAGGACGAAGGGGCGCCCGGTCAGGACCCGACGTTCTCCATCAACGGGCGCAGCTTTCCCGACGTCGTGCCTCTCGAGGGCGTCGCGGGTGAGGTCTCGGTCTGGTCGATTCAAAACAAGTCCCCAATGGATCACCCGTTTCACCTGCATGGGATGTTCTTTCAGGTGCTGGACGTGGACGGGGTCGCGCCCGCCCACATCGGATGGAAGGACACCGTCAACGTGTCACAGAAGTCGACGCTGCGGTTTGCTGTGCGCTACGGCGCGGCCGGCGAGTGGATGTTCCATTGCCACATCCTCGAGCACGCCGAGCGCGGAATGATGAGCTCGATCCGACTCTCGCCAATGCCTTGACGGTCCGACGAACCCTTGCCACCCGAGGAGCCAAGATGACCCAACTCATGAAATCTCTTTTTCCCGCCGTCGCCCTCCTTCTGACCGTCGGTGCCGGTTGTGGCGGGGGCAGCTCCGGCTCGGGCGTGCCAGCCGCCCCGAGCGAGCTCAAGGCCGTGGAGCTCGAAGGCGGTGCGCACCTGACGTGGAAGGACAACTCGAGTGACGAGTCGGGATTCATGATCGAACGGAAGGTCGGCTCCGCCGCCTACGCGACGCTCACGACCGTGCCGTTCAACACGACCCAGTACCACGACCCGAATCTGACGTCCGGGTCCGTCTACACCTATCACGTCATGGCGATGGGAAAGCAGGCAGGCAAGGACTCGGACTTCTCTAACGAGGTGACGTTCACGCTGGGGGGCGGATCGAACGACGGGGGCCACGACTGATCGAGTCCTTCAGCACGGATGAGGGACGCCGCGATCGGCGGGACCGGAGTCAATGCGAGTGGCCGCTCATTGGCGCGACCGCCACCCGCAGGAACGCGATCCCGCCCACCGGCGCGCGCGTTCCGTAGAAGGTCTGGATGTCGGACGGCGCCACGGCGAGCAAGCCACGGGCGCCGACGCCGGGCATGAACCCGACCATCGGACCGAAGTTTCGCAGGTAGCCGAGACCGAACGTCGGCAGCCAGATGTGCTTCGCGTCCAGGTCGGACGTGAGGACCAGGCCGCGACCGCTCTTCTGGACCAACTCGGCTCGGCCGAACACGACGTTCCTCCCGTCGAAGTCGAGGTTCGATTCGACGAGAAGCGCCGGGCTCAGTGACTCGCCGCTCTCCTTGTTGGCCCCGAACACTCCGGTCGTCGCCCAGTGGCCGCCGTTCCCGAAGGGGCGGTCGTGCGTCGCCGAGGCGGTGACTCGGTGAACGGCGACATCGGGGCGGAGGGCCTCCGGCCTCGCGAGGTACCCATAAAAGGCCTGAGCGCTCCAGCCCGATGCAGGCGCGATCGACAGCCGGGCTGCATAGGAGTCGGGACGGCGCAGATCGAAGTCGTATCGGGTCTCGTCAGGCTCGCGGCCGTTGAACCAGGACCCTTCGAGCTTGGCCCATCGGGTGATCACTCCCAGCGTGACCACGTCGAAGCTGATATGGGTCGAGTCCTGCCAGTGATGGGACAGCGTCGCGAACGGATCAGCACTGGCGGAGTACCGGTGGGGAAATGCGACCGGCCCGAGCGCCGGCTCGCCGGCGGGCGTAACGTAGAGTTGCAGCGCTAGGTCGTTGCCCAGCCCCTGAGTGTAGAGCGCCGCGACCTCCATGAAGAGGTCGTGTGGATGCTGGCGGTCGTGCAGGGGCTGGCCCTGGAAGCTTTCGCCTGTCTGCAGGAGCAGGGGGTATCCGCCGGCCGTGTGGCCGGCAGTCCATGGCTCGGGGCTCAGCATGGCGCGCGCGGTGAGGCTGCTGCTTTCGAACTGGCGGCGCGCCATGCCCATCAGCCAGCCAACGCCGAGTGCTTCGTCGGCGCCACGGCTCGTACCTTGTGCGTCGTACCCCGCGAACAGCAGAGCGTGGAACGTCAGCTCGAAGCCCGCCGCATTGGTGTGCAGGGCGCTGTGCGGCGTGCTCTCCGGTTGCCACGCGGTTCCGGAAGCATTTCGAAGCATGTCGAGGTGGACGACCGACGGCGGGCCAGCGCTTTCGCCAGCAGCGGCGTGTTCCGCCTGCCCGTCATGCGACGGCTCCGCCGCCGGCGACTGCTGAGGTTCGCTGGGGCGCCGTGTCCCTCATGGCCCTCATGTCCTTCGTGCTGGGCGGCCGCCGTCGCCGAGAGCAGCGTGATGGTGAAACCGATCGCGAGTGAAAGACGCACGCGAATCCCTGCTCTCTAGCTGCGACTCGCGACGTCCTCGACGGCCGTCAGATGGTTTCGGGGAAGCGCCGGTGGTGCGACCAGATAGCTGACCAGCCATCCTGCCAGACCGGAGATCGCGATGGCGCCCACCCATAGGTGCGCCGCCCACCAGACGGCGCCCTGGATGAACAGCGCAGCGAAATAGCACGCGTACAGCGCGACCGGGACGACCGCGCTCCAAAGCCGCAGGCGCGCCAACGACTCCGTGCTGGGCCCGAGCCAGCGATAGAGGAGGTCACCCATGAGCCCACCTGCTACGGCGACGGGAATCGTCCATGGCGTCGAATGAAAGATGCTCACGCCGGCCGCGTTGAGCGCGACCATGAACGTGACCCAGCCGAAGGGCAAGCTGCCGCCCCAGCGCCTGATCAGGGGCAAGGCGATGCCCATGAAGAGGCCGCTCTGGATCAAGAAGCTGGAGACCCCGAGGGTCTGGGTCAGTCCCCGGGAACCGACACCACCGGCCGGCAGAGTTGGCAAGGCGAGCGCGCGGGTGTCGAGCAGGCGCGGCTCGAACTTGGACCAGGCCCACGGATGGACGAAGGGATGCGATTCGGAGGTGAAGAAGGTGAACATCGAGAGCAGCAGCGTGCCCGCCAGGATCGCCCGCCACAGCCCAGGGCGAGAGACGCTGGCGCTCTTCCACGCGGATCGCAGGGGCCCCGTCGCGATGAGCGCGCCTCCCGCCGCCAAGAGGAGGTGCGGCGGGCTGTAGAGCGCCTCGAGGTCGGCTTCGATACCAAAGGCAGCATGCCACCGAAAGTCGGCGACGCCGGCCAGCATGAACAGACCGGCGCCGATGAAAGACAGCCCGTAGCCGTCAGGAAGAGCCTGCCGCCACCCGCGGGTCCAGGGACGGCCCATCACGGCCGCCGCGCCGAGCACAACCGCTAGAAATCCGAAGCCGCTGTAGATGATCCCGTGCCACGGCGTGAAGAAGCTCTCCGGCAGCGCGCGGATGTGCGCCCAGCCGTCGAGGTACACGCCGACTACGAGCCAGGTGGAGAAGATCGTCACGCTCCACTCCAGCCAGGAGGGAGCGGATCGGCTCGACGGCAATGGGACCGTCGTCTGAGAAGTCACCATGTCTCGTCCTCCTTTCTCGCGAGCGGGTAGACCGTGTGTCTTGTCCATGTCCTGCCAGAAATTTGGGCTCCGCCTGTCGAGTTGCCAACCAGAGCGGTCGTAGGTCGGGTCAGGTGATCGTCGGCGACGGCACCCGCGGGGCGGTGTAACCGGTGGAGTCACAGTTGCTGGGGTCAACCGTTCGTCGTATTTGAGACGGCAATCCGCTGCGCGTCGGGATCGCTCTCTGGCAGCGATCGCGGGCGCTGTGCGCAACTCGTATGCAAGCCGCGAACGCCTCTGATCACGTCGCGAACGGATCCTCGCCGACCCATCAGGGGCTCGCGCACCTGATGGCCGTCGCGTTCACCCTGGTGGCGTTCGTCGTCGCCGAGCGGGCGGTCGCGGGCCACACCTGGCCGCCCGAGATGGACCACTACCGCGACATGGGGGCCGCGCAGGTAATCCTCGACGGTGCCTGGGGGCAGGATGCGGTCCTCAAGGGCGAGCCGCAATGGTATCCGCCGCTCGTGCCGCTGGTGGGAGCGGCGATTGCCAAGGTCACGCGCGCCCCCGTCCCGGTGGTCTGGGCTCGAATGGGGCCGTATCTCGATTTGCTGGCGCCGATCGCCTTCTACGGGCTCATGTGGCAACTTCTAGCGCCCCTTGGCGCCGTGGCGGCTCTGACAGCCTTCCTTTTTCTCGGCCCGTCGTGGATGAGCTTGCCCTTTCAGGCAACGTATTCCCCTTGGGTGTGGCCGGGCCAATTTGCCCAGGGCTTGTTCTATCTGGCTCTCTCTTGCTGGCTGCTGGCGGCGAGAAGCGAGCGACTCCGGTGGTCGATCCTGGCCGGTCTCCTCGCAGGCGCGACCTATCTCGCGCACGCCGCGCCGGCGCTGATTCTGGCTGTTGGTTTCGCCGCGCACACGCTGTGGCTCGTCCATGCCGCACCCTCAAAGCGCGGGCCGGCGCTTCGACGGCTCGCGATCTGTGCTGGCATTTCGGCCCTGGTCGCCCTTCCCGCCATGGTGCCCTTGGCGCGGCAATATCATTTCCACATCCGGAACGCGGCGCCCGCTCGCATGGCCTTCATCGGAGTTGGTCAGATCGCGCGGGGGATGGTGGGCGCGAAGGCGTTTCTGGCGTTGATCGGAGGCGCCTGTCTTGCGACGGGCCGGTGCGCCCTTCGCTCGCCGGAGCAACGTGCCGGCGTGATTGCGTTCGTCACGGTGGCCGCGGTGTTGCTCGCCTATGGCCTCGGAGTCGCGGCGGTCGAGCGGCGCTTCGGCCTGGTCTTGCCGATGCCGGTTCCTTCGTTTCATTTCCATGTCTACCTGACGGCATTCGAAAGCCTGTTCTTCGGGCTGGGGACGTGCTGGACGGTGGGGATGATGGCGCAGCGGATCCCCCACGTCCGGTCGTGGAGTCGCGAACTTCTCACGGGAGCCGTCATCATTGCCCTGGTAGCGGCGGCGATGCCCGGATACCTCCATCGCCGCGACGTGGAGCACTGGCCGATACGGGCGCGCGCGCTGGCGAGCGACGCCGATCGGGTGGGGCTCTACCGATGGATTCGTGACAACGTCTCCCTCGACGACATCGTGTTGGCGCCACTCGATCTCGCGCTCTACGCCGTGACGCCCGCCGGCCGCCACTCCATGGCCGTCGTCAAAGTCGAGATGAGCCCGTATGTGGACGCGGACCGGCGCCTCGCCGATGAGCGGGAGATGTACCGCCTCCTTCGATCCGGCGACGAGCGGGCCTTCCAAGCGCTCGCGCGGACGTATGGAGTGACCCACGTCGTGCAGGATCTTCGCGACGAGTGTTGTGTTCCCCCATGGCCGGGAGAGCTGTCATCCATGAGGACCGTCTTCGACCGCCCCCCGATCCGAGTTCTGACGGTGAATCGCGCGGAATGAGGTCGGGGTCGCCTGCTCGAGGTTAGAGAGCGGCTCGACTGATCGGCCGGGTCCCGGACTGCTCGGGAGCGGCCGGCTTACTGCCACAAGCCTGCGCCAGGCCCTGCACTATGATGTAACCGCGCCGGTCACATCACTGAGGCACGAATCGCGCTAGATGATCGCCGGTGTCTTCATCAGGCGAGAACCGCGATCAGCCAGACCTTCCTGGAGGGTCCTCGACCCGCGTCCGGCTTGGCAAACCCCGCTCTAGCCGCAGGGGTATCGCCTGGCGGCTGGCCCTGGGTCTTGGCGCGGTCTTCCTGATGATCGGGCTCGTGTCCGGCGCCTGCCTGTGGGCGATCTTCGACATTCATGAGCGCCTCCATTCGCTCAAGCACGATGAGGACAGGGCGCGGAATGTCGTTCGACTGGCGAGCGCGGTGCGTGATCAGTACGCCCACGTCGCGCACACGATCATCATCGGCAACGACTCCCATACGGAGTTGTTCCGCGGCGCGACCCGCCGGCTACAGGCGCTCGCGGCTGCGGTTCGGGAGGACGCCGGACCCTCAGCAACACCTGAAGTCGACCGTATCGTCAACACCAGCCAGGAGATTGGGCGATTGTTCGAGACCCGAGTTCTCCCTCTCGTGCGGGACCACGATCGTGCTGGGCTGGCTGATGTCCACGAACGCATCATGGAGCTCGCCTCCCAGGCGCAGGACCAGACCGAGGCCCTTGCCAAGCGAGCGGAGGCTTCCATGGAAGATCTGAATCGACACGTGCGAGCGACCCAGCACGGCGTCATTCAACTGACCATCGTGGCGCACGTCCTGGCCCTGCTCACGGCCGTGTTTGTCGGCGTCTATCTGTACCGGACGATCGCTCGACCCATCGCGGCCCTCTCCGCCGCCGCCTCGCGCGTGGGAGCCGGCGAGCTCGACCGCGAGATCGCCATCGAGCGCGACGACGAGCTCGGCCGGCTGTCCCAGCACTTCAACGATATGATGCGGTCCACGAAGGACCACCAGAAGAAGCTCCTCGCCACGGAGCGGCTGGTGGGCCTGGCCAGCATGTCGGCGGGGATCGCCCACGAGCTGAACAATCCCATCGGCGTGATCCTCGGATACGCGAAGCTGCTCCGGCGACGGGACGACGTCGTTGATCCGAAGGTACTGGCCGCGATCGAAGAAGAAGCCGAGCGCTGCCACCAGGTGATCGAGGGACTCCTCCAGCTTACCCGCGGCGGCCTCCTCCATGCGATTCCCGTCGAGCTGCGCGCCCTTGCGGATGACGTGCTGGCGCGGCTAAGGGTGAAAGGTTGTCCGCCCGGGGTGGCCATCGAGATCCACGGCCACGCGACGGCGCAGGGTGACGAATCGAAGCTCCGACAGGTGTTGACCAACATTCTTGGGAACGCTATCGAGGCCTGTGGCGAGCACGGGAGGGTCGTCATCCTGATCATCGATGACTACAAGCCGGGCACCGTCGCCATCGAAGTCACCGACACCGGTCCAGGCATTCCACCAGGGACCCGCGATCGCATCTTCGAGCCTTTCTTTACGACCAAGCCAGCCGGCAGCGGGCTCGGGTTGGCCATCTCGCGCGCCATCGCCCGTGCCCACGGCGGTGATGTATCCGTAGTGTCGACCACCGACCGAGGAACGACCTTCCGAATCAGCCTGCCCGCCACGTTGGAGGCCGTGTGATGTCCGGCGAACGAGCGCGCATCCTGATCGTCGATGACCTGGATAACATGCGGGCGTTGCTCCGCGACATCCTTGCCGGTCAGCATGACGTGAGCCTCGCCGGCGATGGAGCGGCCGCGCGGGCCGAGCTCGAGTCCGGCACGTTCGACCTCGTGATGACGGACGTTCGGATGCCCGGCCTCGATGGGTTCGAGCTGGTGCGTCTCGTGAAGGATCGCTGGCCGCTCACCGAAGTCGTCATGATGACCGCCTTCGCCTCGGTGCCCGCCGCCGTCGAAGCGATGCGCCTCGGTGCCTATGACTACATCCAGAAGCCATTCGACCCCGACGACGTGACCCTGGTGGTCACGCGAGCGCTGGAACGGCAGCGGGAGCGCGCCGACCGGGGAGCGGTCCAGGCCCCCGGAGCGCCGTCCGAGGAGGAGCTGTCCGCCGTTTCGTATCGGGAAGCCCTGGCAGGGGCTCGCGATCGAGGATCGCGGGAGTATCTCAAGGTTCTCCTCAAGGCGTTCAAGGGAAACGTGTCACGAGCGGCCGAGCGCGCCGGTCTCGAGCGCGAGAGTCTGCACCGGCTCCTTCGCAGGCACGGCGTCGATGCAGGCGCTTTTCGGGAGCCTGGCCAACGCGGGACCGATTGACGGAACGGGCCGCTGATTAAGGTCTGGTAGCTGGCACTTAGGCGCCGACCCGCCTCGCTTCGATGAACGTGGCGAGATCCGCGGGCGCGATCCGGATCGCGTTCAAGATCCGGATATGTGGCAGCGCGCCCTCGGCGCACAGGCCGTACACGGTCGCCGTGCAGAAGCCGAGCTGCTCGGCCGCCTCGCGCACCGACAGGAGACCGTCCTTTCCACCCCGCAGGACTTCGAGCCGGGCCACCATCGTCGCCGGCCCGGGTAGCAACCGGGTAACAAACGGCGAGCGAAT
Organism: uncultured Myxococcales bacterium; assembly: GCA_964546845.1. Taxonomy (GTDB): domain Bacteria; phylum Myxococcota_A; class Polyangia; order Fen-1088; family Fen-1088; genus JADGRB01. The sequence goes on from CAZJMY010000424.1 coordinate 133,512, forward strand.
CGGTGCTACCGGATGGGATTCCTGGGAACGCGGTGCTCCGTCGGTCGTAATCTTCTCGCCGACTTGCAACCCGCTACCACCCGCCGCCGCCCCCTCCTCAGCCCGCCCGGGTTGCTTCCCAAGCTGAATGTCGCCGGTTCGAACCCGGTATCCCGCTCAAACGCTCTGGTTACCGGCGACGCTCGCGTTTCAGGCGCGCCTCCTCGCGCGTAGGCCGACTCAACAACCTGAGATGGCCGTCGAGCTCACGACGGCGGACGCGCGCAGGTGCCCAGCGTGCTGACACAAATCTCGTCGACACAGAACCCGAGGTCGCAGTCGCAGTCGGTGGAGCAGGGCTTCGGGATGCAGCCACCGATGGTCGCTGTCGGCGTACAGACGAAGTTCGCGGGGCAACCCGTCTGGCTGCACGGCAACGCCTGGCACCCGTGCTCGTCGACCCAGTTGGCTCCGACCGCGCAAACGAAGCCGGTGGGGCACGTGTACCCCGCGTTGCAAAGTACCGGCACGCAATCGTATCTGTCCGCGCCCGGCGTGCCCGGCGAGCAGGTCGTGCCGGCCGCGCAGGTGAAGCCACCCGTCTTGCACGAAAGCTCACAGACCGTCGAGGTCAACAAGCAACACTTGATCAGGACCGTGATGCAGTGGTCGGCGGCCGGGCAGTCGCTGTCCACCGTGCACGCGTGCGTCGGAGGCGTCACGCAGAACGGCGTCGCGCACGCGGAAAGGACCGAGGCTGGATCATCCGTGCAGTAGTAGCCGTTGTTCCCGCCGCCGGGGCAGTCCTTGGGCGACCGGCATTCGTTCCCCGACACCTGCCGCGCCCCCGGACACACCGACCCCGCCCCCGCGCTGCCGCCGGAGGCCCGGCCGCCGCTGCCCGCCCCGGCGCTGCCGCCGCCCGTTCCGGCCCCGTTGCCTGCGCCACCCGTGGCGTTACCGCCAACACCACCCGTTGCTGCGTTCGCGGCGCCCGCGCCGCTGCTCGAACAACCTTCCATCACCAGCGCACACACCGACAACAAGAAGATAAGCAACAGTGTCTTCATAGGGTTCTCCCTCTCAACTAAGACAGCGCGGACAGATCCATATTCCCACGACCCGATTGCACATCCATCACGCCTCAAACCGCGACACGGATGTCGCGATCGTTCGCCGGGAGAGGGACCGCGGGCCCTCCTCCGGGGTGTTCGCGCGTCAACGGGTCATGGAAATGACCGCGTCCGCCTGGTTGCGCCAGATGGCGACCGTGACCTTCTGCCCGGCGGTGGTCTGCGCGTAGGCGCGATTCAGATCGTCCAAACCCTCGAGGCTCTGGCCGTCGAGCTGGTCGATGACGTCGTTGTTCAGGAAGCCGTCAGCGGCGGCCTGGCTCCCGGCCGGGACGTTGAGCACGAACACGCCGACGGGGTAACCGCGACCGACCAGGGAGAACTCGCCCGCGCAGAGATTCTGGATGGTCGCGCCGCGCCAGCTGGCGGTGGTCGTGCAGTCGCGGGTTCCGCCGTCCGTGACGATCGGCTTGTTGCCGACGTTCCCGAACGGCGGGGTGGCCGCCTGGGCGCGGAGCCACGGCACCGTCACGCCGTACTGTTCCGTCGCGGGCGGCGGAAGGCTCACGATGCCGAGCGCGACGGCGGGCGAGCCTGGTCCAAGCGCGAAGTTGCCGTTGCTCGGGTCGACGAAGTTGGGGTTCCCCGCGGCGGAATGGGCGTCCGTGTGATACGTGGTCTGGGCCGTCGACAGCTGCGACGCGGTCTGAAACAGGTTGTAGTCGATCTGTTTCCCGTAGCCGTTCGGGCTGTCGGGCGCGATGCCCCAGAAGATGTTGTGGGTGAACACGTCGCCGCTGCCCTTGGGCCAGACGTGCACGCTCAGGCAACCCGACACGGCGTCCGTCGGGGCGTTCGGCGCGCAGGGCGTCTTGTTCTGCTGCACGAGCACGTTGTTCTCGGCGTCGCGGTAGTAGCCCTCGCGCCACTTGAGGCCGCCCGACAGGAATACGTTGTCGGTGAACTTGTAGTTGGTCGAGCCGTCGTCGAGGTCGACGTCCCACCCCTGATCGCAGCGCCAGCGGTTGTGCGCCAGGGTGACCGGCTTCATCGCGTCCAGCAGCGGCAGACCGCTGGGCGGGTTGCCCACGCGAGACTCGATCGAGCCCGTGCTCGTGTCCCAGTAGCGGTCGCGTCCCCAGCTGTTGAACGCCCCGTGATCGCCCGTGAAGAGCACGGTGGCGAACACGTCGTTGTACGCGATGGTATGACCGCCCCAGCAGCCGTCGCCGATGTTGATGCCCGCGCGCGGCGTGTTGTAGATGCTGTTGTGGCTGACCGTGATGCCGTCGGCCATGTCGATGGCCACGCCCGCCACCTGCAGCTCGGGGTCGCCGATGTCGTGAATGAGATTTTCGGTGGCGCTGCAGTTGCTCGGGTAGTCGTTGGTTTGCGGCCCCGGCGTCATGTCGAGCTGGCCGACGGGAACCGTCGAGGCGCCGTAACCGAACAGCGCGTTGCGGACGGCCTTGTTGTTCCCCATGAACAGGATGGCGCTGGAGCCGGTGTCGACGAACAGGTTTCCGGTCACCGCAACGTTGTCGTTGTAGCCGCTGACGAAGACGCCCGCCCCGCCCACCTGGTCGAAGAAGCTGTTCGAGATGGTCACGTGCTGCCCACCGGTCACGAACACGGTGCCACCGCGGTAGATCTGCCAATCCGAACGCAGGATCTGCTCGTTGCAGCTGGGGAACGTCCGCAGCGTGTCGATGTAGTGGAACCCGTCGAGGACCATCCACTGAACGGGCGGCGCGGCAGCGCAGGCGCTGGCCGTCGGATAGGACGCCAACCCGGCGGTTCCGCCCGGCGGCGTTCGAGCGGCGCCGGCGCCGCACCCGCCGTCGAGCTGAAAGATCCGTTCCAGCCCGGCCATCTCCAGGGCGTAGGTGTCCGGCTTGGTGAGGTCGACGCCCGCCGGAGGATCGAAGTAGAGAGCGCCGGCGGCGCCCGCGATCCCGCTGCGGTCGTAGTACCACTCTCCCGCGGCGTCCAGCTCGTCGAAGGCGTTCTCGACCATCTGCACGCCGGACAACCCCGACGGGCGGCCGTTGCAGAGCGGCCCCTGCTGGCCGCTGCCGGTCAGGATGTAGTCCTCGCTGCCCCACTGCGAGCTGTGGACGCCGTGAAGGTAGGCCGGCTGGGTCGCCGTCGGCTTGTGCGACCAGCCGCTGCTTCGCGAGGACGCATCGCCGGCGCTCCCCCCGTACGCCGACGTCGGCGTCTTGTAGTTCGGGTAGCGCGCCATGTGCTGGCGCTGTCCGTTCAGAAAAAGGACGCTCGAGAACCCGTAGGTCTTGCCGGTGGAACCCGGTCCGCTGCTGACGCCCGGCGCCGCTTTTCCGTCGTCGAACGAAGTGTTGGCGAACGTGCTCGCGGGGACCGCCGCCTGCATGATGCCGTTCTTGTACGGCTTCCAGGCGAGGCCGTTGAGCGGCACGCCGCCGCTCAGCGTGGCGGTCCCGCCGCAGCCGGTGTAGGTGACGGGCGCCGCCTGGGTCCCTGAATCGGCCGACGTGAAGACGACGGTCTTGCCCACGTAGTAGGTTCCGCTGCCGACGATCACCGTGATGGGCTTGACGCCCCTGTTCGGGTCCTTGCGAACCGCGGCTTGCGCGGCGGCGATCGACCTCAGGGGCCGGTCCTTGGTCCCTGGGTTCGCGTCGTCGCCGTCGGTGGTCACGTAGAAGACGTCCCCGTTCGGAGGCGTGCTCCCACAGCCTGACAGTCCCGGCGAGCCCGCGGCCCCCGATGCGCCGCCCTTCGCGCCACCGCCGGCCGCGCCTGCGGAGCCCCCACCCGCGCCCGCACCGCCGGTGCCCATCGCGCCGGTTCCGCCCGCGCCCAGGCCCGCGCCGCCCGTCCCGCTTCCGCCCCTCCCGGTGCTTCCGCCCGAAGAGCTCCCCCCGGAGCCTCCCCCGGTCCGGCCGCCGCTGCTCGCCCCTCCGCCCCCACTTCGCGGGCCCGACGACGGCGCGCTCGAACAGGAGAGCGCGGCGGCGAGGAGGCTGACGGCGACGGGCAAGGACCAGGCCGCTCGACCGCCGGTTGAGTGATGGGCCATGGTCCTCTCCGTCAGCGCGCCGTCGACGAGACCGAGCCCGCGGTCAATCCCGCGGAGGTCGCGGTCACCGTGATCGGCCCCGGCGCTCCGGTCGACTGCACGATCGCCAGGGCCTTGCCGCCGAACACCTTGCGAGCGGCCGACGAATAGGCGGTGAAGTCCATGGGATCACCGTTGTCCACGCCCACGAGCTTGCCGGGGCCCGACACCGCGAAGGTGACGCTGTTGCTGGCGGTCGGCACCATGATCCCGGCGGCGTCCTGAATCGCCGCCGTCACGTAAGCGAGGTCCCACCCGTCCGCCGCGATCGTGTCCCGATCGACGGTCAGGCCGACCTTGGCCGGTGCGCCGGCGGTGTCGACCTCGTCGGTCGCGACGACCGCGCCGCCCTTCGTCCCCTTGGCGACCAGCGCGCCGGCGGCCCAGGGCACCGTCCAGCCGAGGCTGGCGGTGCTGCTGGACGTGAACGACTTCGCGCCCAGCGAAGTCCCGTTCAGGAACAGCTCGACGCTGTCGCAGTTGCTGTACACCCAGACGTTCACCGTCGTGCCCGCCTTCCAGTTCCAGTGCGGGAAGATGTGAACCATCGGCGCCGCCGTCCGCTTGCTCTGCCAGAAGTAGTAGCCGTTCTTGGGGAAGCCAGCCGTGTCGACCATGCCGAAGTACGAGCTCTTCGCGTCGTTCGAGTACGGCCAGGGCTCGCCGCCGTAGTCGAAGCCGGTCCAGTCGAACTCCCCCGCGAACCAGGGCCGGTTCATCGTGATGACGTACATCTGCTCGTAGCTGGCGGGGGAGGCATCGGTGTCCGGGTAGTCCGAGCACTCCTTCACGGAGTCGTCGCACTTCCCGCCGCCGGCCGGGGTGTCGGTGGGGCTGGAATAGAACCCGCGGCTGCGCCCGCCGGACTCCATCTCGCTGCCGAAGATCTTCCAGCCGGCGTGCGACGCGTGCTGCCCGTCGAAGATCGGCGAGGTGATCGAGTTGTTCTGCAGGTAGTTGTAGCCCTGCAGGTCCAGCATCGCGGCCACCGCCTGGTTGGTGCTGTCGCCCATGTTGTTGCAGGCCCAGGTCACGGGGCGCGTCGAGTCGACGGCCTTGACCCAGGCCATCAGGTTCGCGGCGGTCGCCGTGGACGCGCCCTGGATCTCGTTGCCGATGCTCCACATGATCACGCTGGCGTGGTTGCGGTCGCGGCGGACCAGGTCCTGAAGGTCGGCCTGCGCCCACTGCTTGAAGAACAGGTGGTAGTCGTTCAGGCCGTCCTTGCCGGTCTCCCAGACGTCGAACGCTTCGTCCATCACCAGGAAACCCATCTGGTCGGCCAGATCCAGCAGTTCGGGCGCCGGCGGGTTGTGCGACGTGCGCAGGGCGTTGACGCCCATTCCTTTCAAGATCTGCAGCTCGCGTTCGAGGGCACGCCGGTGGTACGCGGCCCCGATCGCGCCGAAGTCGTGGTGGTTGGCCGTTCCCCACAGCTTCATGGACTGGCCGTTCAGCGAGAAACCCTTCGCCGGGTCGAAGCTGTACGACCGGAGCCCGATCGGGACGACGTAGGTGTCGACCACTGATCCGCCCGCCTGGACGGTCACGCTGGCCTGATACAGATACGGGGCGTCCACCGACCAGAGGTGTGGATTCGCCACGGTGAGGGTCTGGGTCAGCGTGGACGTCTTGCCGGCCCCGACGCTGGTCGCCGGGGACGTGCCGGTGGCGACCACGGCGCCGCTCGCGTCGCGGATCTCCGTGGTGACCGTGACCGACTGCGCGTCGCTGGATTGGTTCTCGACGTCGGCGGCGACCGACACGCCCGCGGACGTGGCACTGACGGAAGGGGTCGTGATGAACGCGCCTTCGTACGCGATGTGCACCGGAGCGAGCGCGGTCAGCCAGACGTTCCGATAGATCCCGCTGCCCGAGTACCAGCGGCTGTTCGGCTGGCTGCTGTTGTCGACCCGGACGGCGATGACGTTGCTGGCGCCGGCTTTCAGATACGGCGTCAGGTCGTACTCGAAGGTGGTGTAGCCGTACGGGCGCGTGCCCAGCGAGGTCCCGTTGATCCAGACCTGGCTGTTCATGTAGACGCCGTCGAACCCGATCCGGACCTTCTTCCCCGAATAGGAAGCGTCGAGGGTGAACGTCTTGCGGTACCAGCCGACGCCGCCGTCCAGAAAGCCGCCGGCGCCGCGCGCCGGAGAGTTCTTGTTGAACGGCAGCTCGGCGCTCCAGTCGTGGGGGACGCGCAAGCCGCGCCAACCCGAATCGTCGAACGTCGTCTGCTGCGCGCCGGTGACGTCGCCCAGGTGAAACTTCCATCCGTCGTTGAAGGTGACGCCGCGCTGGCCGTCGTAGGTCGGCGCCGGAGCGCCGGCGGGGACGCCCGCGGCCCCGGCCGTGCCGCCGCCCATGCCCCCGCCCGTCCCGGCCGTGGAGTGACCGCCCCCTCCCCCCGTGCCGGTGCCAGCGCCACCGGCGCCGGTGAACTGCCCGCCGGCGCCGCTGCCGCCCGTGCCGCGGGTGGCACCACCGGCTCCTCCTCCTGCTCCGGCGACGGTCGCGCCGCCGGCCGCATCACCCGCCGCGCCGCCGGTCGCGACGCCGCCACTGCCTTCCCGCCGCCCCTGCGCGCCCCCGCCACACGAGATGCCGACCCCACACGCCAGCAACAAGAGCGAAGCGCGGCGCCGCATCAGTAGGCGGCCAGCTCGGCGATGGCGGGAACGCCGCGCGCCGAGTCGACGACCACGGCGACCGCTTCGGCGGTGGTCGAGCTGAGCTGCCAGAGCTGGCGTTGCCCGATTACCGTCCCCTTGATCTGATTGCCGGACTTGTCCTTGGGCGCGGTGTTCCAGGTGCCGTTCTGCTTGATCTCGACGTGGTACGAGGTCGAGCGCTCGCCGAGCTCGATCGGCTCGCGGATGCTCAGCATGCTGAAGGTGACGGGCGCCGGCGGATCGACCTCCAGCCTTCCCTTGGTCTTCCCCTCCGCCGCTGCCCAGAAGGTGCAGACGCTGTCGTCGACCGCCTTCGCGCCTTCATAGCCGGCGGCGGACCAGGTCGAGTCGGCGGTCGTCGGCTGCCCGGCGAGCACGTTGGTCCGATACAGCGACGTGTACCAGCTTCCGAACTGCTGCAGCAGGGTGACGTCCTTGGGATCGAAGGCGCCCGTGTCGGCGGGCGGCACGTTGAACAAGAACGTCGTGTTCATCCCGACGCTGGTGAAGAAGATGGACTGCATGGCGCTCAGCGACATCGGGGAGTCTTGCGGGTGCCAGAACCAGTGATCGCCGTTGGGCAGGCGATCCGACACGTTGGTTTCCCAGGCGCACCAGGCGTTCATGTTCGCGGACCCACCGCAGTTCGAGACGTTCAGGCTGGACGACGTGCGGCTGGCGATGCCGTTCTCGTTGCCGATCCACTGCAGGTCGGCGAAGGCCGGCTGCGCCGAAGCCGCGGCCCGCTGGTCGATCTCGGGCCCTGCCCAGATCAGCGTGTGGGGCTGCAGCTGGCGCGCGAGCCTGAACACGTGCGCCCAGTCGACGATGTTGGACCCCGGTGAGTTGGCGCCGTCCAGCCAGAGCTCGTAGACCGGGCCGTAGTTGCTCAGCAGCTCCGTCAGCTGGTTTTCCAGGTACGTCTGGTAGCCGGTCTTCGAGCTGGGGAAGTGCTGGTCCCAGGGCGCGAGGTAGAAGCCGACCCGCATGTCGGCGGCGTGCATCGCGTCCGTCCACATCTTGAGCACGTCGCCGGTGCCGTTCATCCAGTTCGACTGGGCGACGGAGTACTGGTTGCAGTCGTTCGTCGACTTGGACGGCCACAGGCAAAACCCGATGCTGTGCTTCGCCGTCAGCGTCGCCTGGCGGAAGCCGGCCCCCTTGAGCTGGCTGACCCACGAGTTGATCGTCTCCTGCGTCAGGTTGGTGGGGGCGAACACCGTCGGCTTGTCGGCGGTGTTTCCCTGCTCCGTCCCGTCGAACGTCGCCAGCGAGAAGTGAATGAACGCCGTCATCTCGGTGTGCTGGTAACTGGCCTGTTCGGGGCTGGGGACCGGTTTCACGGCGGGCGGGCCGTCGCCGCCCGCCTGGAACAGGCTGGGACAGGTGCTCACGAAGCTGCCGTCGGGCTGGATGCCGGGCATTGCGGCGCCCGCGCTGCCGGCCGCGCCCGTTCCGCCGCTGGCGCTGCGGCCGGCCTGCCCCCCGGCGCCGCCGGTTGCCGCCGCGCCGCCC
>CAZJMY010000425.1:0-5033 GCA_964546845.1 uncultured Myxococcales bacterium
GGGATGACCGGCAGCGCGGCGGGCGCACCGGGCGGGGCCGCGGGCTCGGCGGCCGGCGGCGCGCCCGGTCGGCCGGCGTTCCCGGGCAACCAGTACGCCGACGTTCCCTACGTCCCTTCGACGCGCCTCAGCCCCAGCGGCATCGCGATCCTGCCCGACGGCAGCCGCGCCTACGTCGGCCTGGCCAACGCCTCGTACGTGGTGTCGGTCGGGCTGACCAGCGCGGGGCTGTCGCTGCCGGGCCACCCCATCTACCTGCACGAGGGGGCGCGCGGCGCCTCGCGCGTGCGGCTGAACGTCGATCAGTACCGGTTCCGGTCGAATGCGGGGCAGGCGGGTGTGTTCGTGGGCGCGGAAACCGCCGCCGCCGGTGAGACCGACGAGGCGCTGAGGCAGAACGGGGCCGCGCTCGACGTCGAGAAGCGACGCTATCTCTACGCGATCGCCCAGGACGGGACGGTGCGGGTGGTCAACGTCTTCCTGCCGGGCGCCGAGACCGAGTGCGAGACCAACATCGATCCGATGAATCTGCCGGCCGGCGTCACGCCCAGCACGGCGTGCGTTCCGATCGATCCGGTTCACCGGCGCCCGTTCAGCGTCGGGCCGGGCATTCACCTACCGGCGCTCCCCGTCGACGTCGCCGCCGCCGACGTCCGCACCGAGCCGACCGAGGACACCAGCGAGCAGAGCGTGAACGGCGCCCACGCCTGGATCATCACGGATTCGGGCGTCGTCTACCTGGTCAACATCAACCCAGTCCTGCGCAAGCACAGCGCCGCGCTGGCGCGCGAGGACTACGCGTTTTCGCCGCTCGCGAACAACGTGACCGAGCCCGAACCGTTCGTGAACACGCTGCGCGATCGCAACCAGATCACGTACTCGGTCACGCTCGACCCCTCGTCGGGGCCGCCGCGGGTCGACGTGCTCCCCAGCATCCCGGCGACGGGCCCGTACGTGGAACCGTTCTGGACCCAGGGCTCCGTGCTGAACGCGACGGCGCTGACGAAGCTCTACGTCCAGACCGGCGTCTTCTTCCCGCAGCAGCCCAACCCCCCGAATCCCGACGACCCCATCGACCGGCGGACCGTCACGCCCCAGGAGTGGACGATCAGCTGGCAGGGGGCGCTGGGCGGCCAGCGCAGCACCGGCGTGATGGTGGGCACCCACAGCAGCCTGGGGCGGTTCCCGGCGAGCAGCGGCGCGCGGCTGCCCGTGGATTCGCTGCTGCTGGACAACGGCACCAACTACTGCGGCTCGGGCGTCGTCAGCGGCGACCTGGTGACGCTGACGGGCTGCACGCAGAACAGCCAGTGCGGCCCCGGTGAGGTCTGTCTGCTGGACGCCACGGTTTCCGGCGCGTCGGCCGGTCTCCCCGTCAACGGCCTGTGCGCGGATCCGAACCGCTTCGACGCGACCGCCGCCGCCTGCGCGTCGTACCTGCAGACGGTGCGCCGCTATCGGATCGCGGCCGCCTATCCCAACCAGCTGGTCATTCGCCCCCACCTCGACGAGCTGCCGCGCACCGCGCTGACGCCGTGCGATCCCAAGGCCAACACCGACCTGACCGACACGTCGTTGCGGCGTTGCAAGGACCCCACGGATCCGTCGACGGACAAGTTCACGTGCGAGGCCGACCCCGAGGGCGGGGCGACGCCGCGCTGTCTCCTGGTCTGCAATTCGAAGACACCCTGCCGCGCGGGACGCATCTGCATCGATCTCAACAGCGACACGCTCCCGTCGCCGGCCGAGTGCGACACCAAGCCCTGCTTCTGCGCGGACGCGCCGCCGTTCACGGACACCGCCAAGACGCAGTGCTTCGATCAGCTGACCGGGTACCAGGTCCAGGTCGGCAACGGGTTCCTGGTCTCGGGGTCGCAGTCGGGCTACCAGACGACGGCCAAGCTTCCCCCCGGCGATCAGCAGTGCGCTCAGAATCCCACCGCCGACCCACGGTTCGCGTTCCGCATTCCGATGGACGCGCCCGCCTGCACGAACCTGCCGGCGGACGTGTCGATGATCGACAGCCGCGTCGATCCGGACGCCTACGACCCGGCGTCGCCGATGTTCCAGACCGCGGCCGACAACGCGAACAAGCTGGTGCAGGTCGCGACCAGCACGCCGGCGCCGGCCGACCCCTGCCTGTACTTCGGAGGGCCCGTGCAGGGCGATCCGCTGCAGCCGGCAGGGACGATGCCCGCCCAGCACGTGCGCGCGCTGTTCCACAACGCGCAGATGGGGTTCGTGCTCGCCAACCTGGATCGCGGGCCGACCGGCCAGTTCGTCACGGTGTTCGACGTCCACGGCGGGTTCGTGCCGCAGGTCGTCCAGGACCCCGTGACGCTGGAGGTCTCGATGCCGGCGCGGATCGTGTTCGGGCCGATCGACGCCGTGAAGCAGCTGGCGCCCTTCACCCCCGTCACGACCGAGGAGCGTTACCTGTTCGTGGTCGACCAGCGCCGGCTGGGACGCGAGCAGGGCGGGGCAGCCACGCGCGGCCAGCTGCTCCGCATCCACCCGCTCGGGTATACGTCGACGGTCGGCTCGGCGACCGGGCTGCAGCCCCTCTTCGAGGACTACAACACCAGCGGCGGCGTCTTCCCCATCCAGTAGCGCCGCCGCCCCGGCCCCGCGGAACTTGACGCCGGCTGGGTGCGCATAGAAACTACATGTAGGTGAACCCCGTGCCAACATCGAGCGCCCGCGAAACTGTCCGCGAGCTTCTCGCCGGGGCCGTGCAGGATCTGGCCCGCGAAGGCTTCCTGGCGGCCGGTGCCGGCGAGATCCCCGTCTCCATCGAGCGCACCAAGCGCCCGGAGCACGGCGACTTCGCCTCCAACGTCGCGCTGACGCTGGCCAAGCCGGCCGGCAAGCCGCCGCGCGCGGTGGCGGAGGCGATCGTCGCGCGGCTGACGGGTCAGGCCGGGTCGCCGATCGCCGAAGCGAACATCGCCGGTCCCGGCTTCATCAACGTCCGCCTGGCGCCGGCGTTCTGGCAGGCGGCGCTGGGGCAGATGCTGGCGGCCAGCAACGACTGGGGGCGGGCGCCCGCGCAGCCGTCGCCGCGCGTGCTGCTGGAGTACCTCTCGTCGAACCCCACGGGGCCCGTGACCGTGGCCCACGGGCGCGTGGCCGCGGTCGGCGACGCGCTGGCGCGCCTCATGCGGTTCGCGGGTTACGACCTGACGACCGAGTTCTACGTCAACGACGCCGGCAACCAGGTGCAGACGCTGGCGCTGTCGACCTGGGTTCGCTACATGGAGGCCGCCCGCGCCGTCGATCCCAAGGTGCCCGAGGTGGCGTTCCCCGAGAACGGCTACAAGGGCGGCTACATCCGCGACTTCGGGCAGGCGCTGTACGCGCGTGACGGCGCCCGGTGGGTCGGGCCGACGCCCCCCGCCGACATGGAGGCGATCCAGAACTTCGCGATCGACTCGTCGCTGGGGCTGATCCGCGGCACGCTGGAGCGCTTCGCGGTCACGTTCGACGTCTGGCAGAGCGAGCGCGAGCTGCACAAGTCGGGCGACGTCGCCTCCACGCTGGCCGGCCTGGAGGCCGCCGGCTTCATCGACCGCCACGACGGAGCGGTCTGGCTGCGGACGACGGCCCTTTGGGGCGACGACAAGGACCGCGTCGTCATGAAGTCCGACGGGCTGCCGACCTACCTGCTGGCGGACATCGCCTACCACCGCAAGAAGCTGGCGCGCGGGTTCACCGAGCTGTGCGACATCTGGGGCGCCGACCACCACGGCTACATCCCGCGCATGCAGGCGGCGCTGAAGGCCTTCGGCTACGACCCGTCGGTGCTGCGGGTCATCCTGATCCAGATCGTCAGCTTGCTGCGCAACGGGCAGCCGGTCGCGATGGGCAAGCGCGAGGGGGAGTTCGTCACCCTCGACGAGGTCATCAGCGAGGTGGGGCGGGACGCGACCCGCTTCTTCTACCTGATGCGCCGGCACGACACGTCGCTGGAGTTCGACCTGGACCTGGCCAAGAAGCAGTCGCTGGACAACCCGGTTTACTACGTCCAGTACGGGCATGCGCGCTGCGCGGCCATCCTGCGGCGCGCCGCCGAGCTGGGCGCCGCACGCCCCCCATTCTCAGCGGAGCTGGCGCGCGAGCTGGTGCTGCCCGAGGAGATCGCGATCCTGCGGCGGCTGGCCGACTTCCCGGACTTCATCGCGGACGCGGCGGCGGCGCGCGAGCCCCACCGGCTGACGACCTACCTCATCGAGCTGGCCGGGGAGTTCCAGAGCTACTACACGCAGCTTCAGAAGGTGCACGGCGACACGATCCTGCCGCAAGAGCGGCACCGGGTCGGGGACTGGCGCGCGACCTGGAACTGGCGCAAGACGGCGGCGCGCCTGTGGTGGGTCGAGGCGATCGCCCAGGTCATGCGGAACGGGCTGGCGCTGCTGGGCGTCTCGGCGCCGGAATCGATGCCCCGCAGCGAAACCACCACGAAAGAAGACGAATCATGACGGTGCGGTACACTGCGGTCGACACCATGGAAGCCCCTGCGCTTTTGGACGTCGACCGGGACGTCGACCGCAGCGTCGAACGGTGGCGCGAAAAGATCGAGATCCGTCTCGACAACCGGCAGGTGTTCTTTCTGTTCTTCGGCAGCGCCGTCGTCGCCTGCATGCTGTTCGTGCTGGGCGTGATGGTCGGCAAGCGCATCGAATCGCGCGGCCAGGCCGAGGCAGCGGCGCCCCCGGCCGACCCGCTGGCGGCGCTGGATCGCGTCCACCAGCCGCCCCCCGGCGTGGCCGCTCCCGAGCCGGCGCTGACCTTCCCCCGCACGCTGTCGGGGTCACAGGCCGCGGCGCCGCCGCCCAAGGCGAAGGCCGCCGCGCGCTCCCTGGTGGCGGCACCCGTCGCGAAGCCGGCCGCGCCGAAGCCGATCGCGCTGAAGCCGGCCGCGCCCGTCGTGGGGCCCGCCCCCGCCCCCCCCGGGCCGCCCGCCCCCCCCGCGCCGGCCCACGGGGAGGGCCAGTTCACCCGGCACCACAACACCATAGCGACGGCCGCCCCGG
>CAZJMY010000426.1:0-1896 GCA_964546845.1 uncultured Myxococcales bacterium
AACGACGTCGCGCGCGCGCAAAGCTGGAACACGCGCCTCGTCGGGCTGGCTCCCGGCGACACGACGATCCTCGCGAAGCAGCTGGACCTGGATCTGGCGGCCGGCGACAACCAGGCGGCGCTGCGCACGCTCTCGGCGCTGGTCGAGCGGCGCCCCGACGACGAAGCGCTGCGGCGCCGGCTGGCGCAGGTGGCGTCGTGGGCGGGTGAGCCGCGCGTCGCGCTGGCGGCCTGGACCTGGCTGGCTGGCCGCGGCTCGGCGGACGCCGGCGAGAAGGCCATCGAGCTGGCTCAGGCGCTGTTCGATCACCAGGCGGTGGTGGCGTTGATCGAGGCGCGGGCGCGCCAGCGGCAGCTGAAGCTGCCGGAGGTTCTGTACCTCTCGGACGCGCTGGAGTCGGCCGGCGATCCGGACGCCGCGCGCGCGACGTTGCGGCGGTTCGAGCCGCTCTTCGCCGACCAGCCGGAGTACTGGCACGAGCGCGCCGCTCTGGACGAGCACGTCGGCGACCTGGACGGCGCGCTGTTCAGCATCCGCCAGGTGACGCGCCGTTTTGCCGGGTCGGTCGAGGTCGGCGTCGAGCCCGAGCTGCTGTGGTCGCTGGATCGTCCCGAGGACGCGCTGGCGGTCGCGCGCGTCGAGGCGCAGTCGGCGCCGCCGTCGGCCAGCCAGTTCTGGAAGATGTACGGCGATCTCGCCTGGTCGGTCGAGGCGGACGCCGACGCGCAGAACGCCTACGAGCACGTCTGGTCGACGCCGTCCGCGACGTCGGAGGTCGCCGAGCGGCTGGCCACGCTGTACGCGGCGCAACGGCGCACCGACGACCTGGTGGGACTGGCGCGCGACGCGTTCCAGAAGCTGGGTTCCGGGTCGGTGCTGCTGATGGGCATGGAGGCGGCGATCGACGGCGAGCGCTGGACCCAGGCGCGCGAGCTGGTCGACGTCGCGGCCCCGCGCCGCGCGACGCTGGAGCGTGAGCCCGAGTACTGGTCCGCGCTGGGCCAGCTGGCCAGCCACGACGGCAACGCCAAGGAAGCGGTCGCCGCGTTCACGCGGGCCGTCGCGCTGGCCCCCGGCGACGCCGGCCTGGCCGAGGACCTGCATGCGGCGCGCGTCGAGGCGGGCCTCGAGCGCGCACCCGAGGACCCCGAGGACGCGCGGGATCGCGCCGCCGATCAGGCCAGCAGCCGGCTGGCGGCGGCGGTCGATCGCCACGATCGCGCCGAGATCCGCGCCATTCTCGCCAGCGACGGCAGCCTGCTGCCGCTCAGCGAGCGGGTCGACGCCGAGCGCGAGCTGGGGCGCGACGATCGGGCCTGGGACCTGCTGGCGCGGGCGCCCGATCGGTCGGGCGACCCCGACGAGGACGCGAGCCTGGCGCTGCTGCGCCACGACCTGACGCAGGACCGGATGAACGGCGCGTTCGCGGCGGGGCGGTTCGAGGACCTCTCGGGCCTGGGCATGATCGACCAGGAGGGGCGCGTCGACTTCAACAATGGGCGGCTCTCGGTCGGGGCCGTCGCCGAGCACGATCGCCTGGAGAGCGCCGCCGGCCCGGTGGTCGGCGCCATCTCCGCCGACGAGGCCAAGGCCGGCCTGGGGCTGGGATTTCGCTCTGCCCTGGGCGACACCCACGTCGAGGCCGGCGGCTACGCGTTTTCGTCGGGCGTCGTGCCCTACGCCGCCGCCGCGCTGGAGACGGAGCCGCTGCGCGGGCTGTCCGTCGATCTGCAGGCGCTCTACAACCAGCGGCCGACGGACACGGCGGCGTTGCGCGCGGCCGCGCTGCGGGACAGCGCCGAGCTGGAGATCGGCTGGAGCTTCGCGCAGCGCCTGCTGCTGACGGGGGCCGCCGGCGCGACGCACTACACGGACCGCGCGGGCGCGCTGCTCTCC
>CAZJMY010000427.1:0-9356 GCA_964546845.1 uncultured Myxococcales bacterium
TCTGCCCCGTTTGTGTGGTGATCATTCCGTCGGTTGCCCCGTGAGGACCCCGACCTGTTGCACGGCGTCCGGCACCAGCTCCTTGACGATGTCGAGGAAGCTCATGGTCACCAGCTTCTTGCACCGCTCGATGAAGAGCGGGATTGGGCTGGAGGGTTCGTGCCGGGTGTAGTACGCCGCGATCTTGTCCAATGTCCGGAGAACGTCCTCGCGCGACCCAATTTCCCCGGGAAGTGACGAATTCGTCTGCGGAGTCGCCGAATTGGATGCCGCCCCCACGTCTGCCCCTCCCTCGACCGCGCTGGCGGCCGCCCGCGAGCGGCGGGTCAGGGCAGCCTTCAAGAAGTTCGCGATCTTCTGAGCCATCCCCGACAACGCGGGCAGGGCCGTGATGCTGCCCGAACCGACGCGCTCCGTCAGCGCCGCGTCCAAGCTCACCAGCGCCGCCACGCAGGCGGCGGCCGCCGCGGTGTCGGCCTGCAGCTCCGTCAGGTCGGAGTCCATGGCGGCCGCGTCGATGGCGCTGGTCGAGGGCCCACCGGCCTCGGCGCCGGCGCCTCCCGAGGAGGCGGCCTCGACGTCCTTGTAGGCGTACCGGCCCAGGGTGCGCGAGGCCACCAGCGGGGTGGCGCGCAGCGCGGCCAGCGTGTCGGGCGCGGCCAGCGTCGCCAGGATGTTGAGCCGCATCGTCGGATCGTTGTCGTCGTCCGGGTCGAGGCGGGGGTGAACGCCGTCCCAGAAGGCCTGGATCATCTTGTCGATGACGGTCAGCCCGGCGGCAAACCCCTTGAGCCCGTCGGTGTGCAGCAGCGCTTTCGTGAGGTGAACGGCGATCCGCAGGTCCTTGGTGCGGGCCAGCAGCTCGGTGGCCTGGCGCCCCACCGCCTTCCAGTCGGGCGGCTCGGCGGGGATGATCGTGGAACCGATTTGCTGTTCGGGCTTTCCCGCCGCCGCCCGCTCGAGCGCGGCGAACGCGGGATCCCCATATTCCAGATCCGGCCCGCAGGGTTCGTTCCCCGGGACCGGGCTCACCAAAACATCCACGTCGACGACCGGCATGATGACCTAAAAGTGCGCGCTTATTAGCTATCACCCCACGCGGGTTGTCAATGCGGCTGGGTTGCCCGCCGCAATGCGGCTTGGTTGTCGCCGCGATGGGATATGATGCCCCTTCGACCCTGCGCCATGCCCTTAGAGGTCACCGTCAAGGATCCCACGTCCACCTCCCACCGGACGCTGACGTTCGCGAAGTCACCGGTGCGCATCGGGCGCAATCAGCTGAACGACATCGCGCTCGACGATCCGTTCGTGTCGGAGTGGCACGGGCTGATTCACTTCGGCGCGGACACGGTCGACTACTACGACCTGGGATCGACGAACGGCACGGTGCTGGACGGCAAGCGGCTGGCGAAGAACGTCCCCGCCCCCCTCACCGACCGGTCGCGCATTCACCTGGGGCGCATCGAGGTGACGGTCGTCAACCGGCGACAGGTGCACGAGACCGGTCCGCGCAAGACGATGGCCTGGGGCCGTGCCGACGCCGCGGATCCGAACGCGTCGAACGTGGCGCCGCCGCCCCCGCGCGGCGCGCCGTCCGTCCGGGAGCAGCCGGCGCGCGTCGCCGAGGTCGCCCGCCCCCCGTCGCCGTCGGGCGCGTTCGAGTCGGGAATCGCCGACCAGAACGCCGAGTTCGACGCGCTCATCCGGCGGCAGAAGATCCTCGAGGCGTTCAGCGAGGCCTTCGTCGGCTTGCGGAAGGGGTACGAGCAGTTCGGCGCGGAGGTCGGCGTCCGCACCATCAACGGCCGCACGCCGCTGCACCGGGCCCGCACCAGCCGCGAGATCCTCGACCATTTGCTGGGGCCCGGTGTGGACGTGGCGACGGTGACCCACGATCTGATCGCCATCTTCGCGGACTTCGGCATCCACCACATCGCGATGATGGAGGCGGTCACCGAGGGCGTGCGCGCGCTGCTGCAGTCGCTGGATCCGCGCGCCAACGACCTGGACGTGGGGGGGCGCCTTTTCTCCGCCGCCAAGGCCAAGGGCCAGTGGAAAGCGTACCTGGAACGGTTCGACCAGGCGCTCACCGACGATCAAGAGCTGCACGCCGCCATCTTCGGCGCCGAGTTCGCCCGCGCCTACGCCCGCGTCACCCAGGGCGAGGGGAACAAGCGCGGCGAGAACGACGGCGACTGACCGGCTGCCTAGCGGCGGATCGAGCTCTTGGTGCCCCGGACGGTCGCCAGGTTGCCGACGCTGGCGCATTTGAAGACGTACATGCCGCCGCCGAGATCGATCGTCTCGCCGTCGACCAGCGCCTGCCGCCGCGTGACGGGCTGCCCCTCGACGCGCACGGCGCCGCCCAGCGGCGCGATCGCGAACTCCTCGTCCAGGGCGACGATCTCGGCGTGCTCGGGGGCCATCCCCGGGTCGTCGATGATGCGCACCGCGCAGGTGACGCTGCAACCGATCACCGTGCGCTCGGGGGCGAGGCGCAACGTCTCGCCCCGGCGGCCCGGACCGCCGGCGCGCACCAGCCAGCCGACCGCGACCCCCTGCGAGGCCTTCTCCCCCGTGCGCAGCGCGTCCTGGATGGCGACCGCGATGCCGCGCGCGCGCGGCGTCCCCAGCGGCGGGTGAGCCCGCGCCGCCCCGCGCAGCGCCTCGGCCAGGCGGTCCAGATCCAGCCCCACGAAGGCGGCCCGTTCCTCGGCCGTCGCGTGGGCGTTCACCTTTTCGGCGGCCTCGTCGGCCGGCATCTGCGCGGCGACGGCCTCGGACAGCACGCGGGCCAGGCTCTCCCCGAGGCCGGCGCTGTCGCCCGAGCGCTCGGCCACCAGCTCGCGGATCTCCTGCATGCGCTTGCGCCCCGGGCGCGTGCGCAGATAGGGGAAGCGCGGATCGACGAGCAGCGCCTCGTCCATCCCCGCCAGCAGCGACGGCGCCTCCGGGAACCGGCGGACCAGCTCCTCGGCCGCGCGCTCCGGCGAGGCGCCGCGCCGGATGAGATCGTGCGCCGCCGCGACCAGCGCCTCGGCGCTGACGGGCGCGCCCGGCCCGCCGCGCCGTCGCAACGCCAGCGTGGTCATGCCCGCGGCCGTCGCGCCAGCGGCCAGGATCAGCGCGAACATCAACCAGCGCGCGCCGCCCGGACCGACGGTCACGCTGCCGGCGTCGATCGTCATCGCCTCGCCGTCGGCGCCGGTCAGACGCGCCGACACCCGATGCTCGCCGCCGAACAGGCGCCAGGTCCAGGGGACCTCCAGCTCGACCCGCTGCAGATCCGCCACGGCCTGCCCCAGGGACTCCAGCGTGTTCTCGAGGTCTTCGATCTGATCGCGCGCGCTCAGGAAACCACCGGCCGCGTCGTGGAGGTCGCGCAGGTTGGAAGCCGCTTGAGCCGCGTCCGCCTCGGGCCGGTAGCGCGCGACCAGCAGCGTGATCCCCGCGCGCCGCAGCTGCGCGCCCAGGTCGGCGAAGTTGCCGGGCCCTTCCCCCTTCGGATCGGCGAAGTCGCGCCCGTCGGTGACGACCAGCAACACCTTCAAGGCGGCCGGGTCGACGGCCAGATCGGCGGCGTTCAGCCGGACGGCGTCGATCAGGTTCGGCCGGTAGCCGTCGAGATACGGGACCTCGTCGAGCCGGCTGATGTCGCCGGCCGTCAGCCGCGCGCGCCCCTGCCGCATCCGCCCGTAGATGGTCGGGTAGACGACCGTGCGCGACGGGATCCGCTGGAAGAAGGAATGGATCCCGTCCAGCACGGCGGGTGGCACCCCCTCGATCCACAGGTAGACCAGCCCGATGGCCGCCGACGGCCGGAAGCTGCTGCTCGCCTCGGCCGACGCCGCCGCCCAGTCGGCCAGCGTCTGCACCGCGACCGGCGCCGCCGGCTGGCCGTCGACGGAGACCGCCAGGTTGGTCATCTTCAGCGAGCGCCCCGTCTCCTCGATGCCGCCGACCAGGAAGTGAACCCTGGCGGCCAGGTCGTCGGACACGGGGCGGGTGCTGACCACCGTCGGGGCAGCGATCGCGGGCGGCGCGCAGAGCGCAACCCCCGCCGCCAGCGCGATCACGAGCCGCTTCATGACGGCCGCGCGCCGGACCCCGGAAGCCAGAGGGATCGGAAGACCAGCTCCGTCGCGCCCACCTTCACGACGTCGCCGTCGCCGAGACGCATGACCTCGCCCGCGACCAGCCGGCGCGAGTTGACGAACGTCCCGTTCGCCGAGGGGGCGCTCTCGCGGTCGCGGATCTCGAAGGCCTCGTTGCGGTTGCCGGTCTGGGGGCGGGTCACGATCGCGTGGCCGCTGGACATGAAGGTGTCGGCGAACTCGACGACGCCCGGCGTGCCCGGCGGCATCGTGCCCGCGCGCGACAGGATCGACCGGCGGTAGGTCAGCTCGACCAGCGCGCCCCTGCGCCCCGTGTCGACCGAGGCGACGACGACCAGCCAGCCCAGCGTCATCCCCTCGGCGGACAGCACCTGCGCCGGCGCCGCCGCCATCTGGCCGGGCGCCAGGAACAACGTCTTGGGGGCGACCAGGTTGGGGCGGCAGCGCCCGCAGGTCGTCCCCCACCCGGACAGCATCGGCTCGCCGCAGTTCGGGCACGGGACCTCGCGCGGCGTGACGGCCGACGCGAGGTTCGCCACCGGCCCGGGCGGACGCGGGTCCGGCATCCCGCCGGGCGGGGCCGGAGAGGGGGCAGGCGCGCGCGGCATCCGCGGCTTGGCGGGGCGTCGTGGCCCCCCCGCTCCCGCCCGCGGCCGGTCGGCCGCTTCGGAGGGTCGGGGCGCGCCTCCACCGAAGATTTGTTTAAACTTTTCGAACACGTCCCGACGCGCGTCATCTTAAGTTCAGCCCCAGCGACGGTCAAACCGGCGCCCTCCGCGCGGCCCACTTCCGGCCGTCCTCGCATGACCTTTTCCGTTCGCCACCACGTCCTCGCGGCCGCCATCCTTCTGACGCTGGCGCGCAGCCGCGCCGGGGGCGCGGAGCCGGCGCCCGGACAGGGCACGTCCATCATCGTGGCGGGGCAGCCGTTCGCGGTCGGGCACCCGGTCGTGCTGTGGAGCGATCCGCAGGGGTTCGACGCCTACCAGACCCGCTGCATCGACCAGACGGGCGGCTGCTGCGACGGCGAGTCCAAGCGCTACGGCGTCCGCAAGGGGGTCGAGCACGGCAACCTCGAAGAGCTGCAGGACCGGATCTCGCAGCTGGTGCTGCACTTCGACGGGTGCGTGAACTCGCGCTCCTGCTTCAAGTCGATGCACAACCGCCCCCGCCCCAGCGGAGAAGGCTGCGGACTGTCCGCCCACTTCATGATCGACGCGGACGGCACCATCTACCAGACGCTGGACCTGGTCGAACGCGCCTACCACGCCGAGGAGGCCAACTCGGGATCGATCGGGGTCGAAATCTGCAACCGCGGCCGCGTCGACCGCAGCGAGTGGCCCAAGTTGCCGGCCGACTACCGCACGCGCGCGACGAAGCACGTCGTCATCAACGGCGAGGACCACGAGGCCTACGACTTCCGCCCCGAGCAGTACCAGGCCATCGTGGCGCTGACCCGCACGCTGCTGCGCGTGTTCCCCAAGATCCGCCCGGTCATCCCCGAAGAGAACGGCAAGCCGATCATGGACACGCTCAGCGATCCGCTGTCCTTCGCCGGGATCATGGGGCACCTGCACATCGAGCGGAAGAAGTGGGATCCGGGCGCGCTGGACTGGGACCGCATCCTGCGGGCGCTGAACGGGTTCGAGCTGCCGGTGCAGATCCGGGGCTTCACGGAGCTGCCGCGCGTTCAACCGCAGCTGCTGGCGGCGCGGCGCGCCGCCTTCTTCAACGCCGAGGAGCGGGCCACCGGCTTCTTCCCGATCGGGGCCGCGCGCCTGTGGCACTCGGGCGTGCACCTGCGCGCGGCCGTCGACGCGCCCGTGCGCGCCCCGACCCGAGGGCACATCGTGGCGGTGCGGCGGGGATCGGCCGGCATGTCGTCGACGTCGTTCGTCCTCACCCGGCACGACGTCGACGTGGATGACGCGCACCTCACGTTCTACTCGCTGCTGGCGCACCTGGATCTGCCGCCGTCGACCTCGCCCGAAGCCAGGACCGTCCCCTGGCTGCAGGCGATGGGGCCGGTCGCGGCGGCCGCCTTCGACGCCGGGAAGATCGTGATCGTCGACCAGCGGGTCGAGGCAGGCGACCTGGTCGGCTACGTGGGGACGGTGAGCCGCGGTCCCGAGGAAGGCCCGGAGGTGCACTTCGAGATCTTCACGACCGACAAGCTGCCTGGTGAGCTGGGGCGGGCGTTCCATTACGTCAACGCCGCCGACGACGCGGGGGTCGTGCGGCGCGCCGATCTCGTGACCCCGATCGACGCCAACGGCGATCAAGAGCTGGACGCCGACGAGGTCGCCCGCTTCTTCAAGAGCGGCAGCCTCGATCGCCGGCAGGCGTTCCGGCGGGTGGCCATCCGCCACCGCCACGAGTGGGGCGACCGCAACAGCGAGGCGGAGTTCATCCGCCTGCGCGAGCTGGCCGGCCTGGACGAGGCCGACCGGCGGCGCCTCTACGCAATCGCGGTGGCGCCCTATCTCTTCTGGACGGACGCGCTGTCGGCAGCGACGGGGCTGCCCGCCAACCAGATCGTCTACTCGTACAACCCGCTTGCGTTCCTGCTGGAGCTGGCGGCCCGCGCCAGCCACGTCGTGCTGCCGTCGGTGCGCGGGCGGGAGGTCGGCGAGACCCGGCTGGAGCCGCGGCGGCTGCGCCCGCCCATGGCGGACTGGCTCAGCCCCCGCGCCTCGCCGGTCGAACCGCCGCTGTTCGGTCCCCCGATCGGACAGCGGCTGGGCCCGAAGCGGCGCGAGGACATCCCGCTGATCGAGCTCGCGCCGACGGACAACGAGTGACGGCCCCAGCCCCCTGCACGAAAGCTAGGGCGCGGGCACCGAGGCCGTCGACCCGTCGCCCGGATGGCTCGTGATGCCGGCCTCCCCCTCGATGGCGACGTTGAGCCAGGTCCGAACGCGCGCCAGGTGATCCTCCTCCTGCGCCAGCGCCCGCCGGAACTCGGCGGCCATCTCGGTGTGGCCCAGGCGCTCGGCGACGTCCGACAGCGTCAGCCACGAGTCGTTGTCGACCAGCTCCGCGGCCAGCACGGCCTTCAACGACTCGTTGAGGGTGACGCGCGGGTCCGCCACCGCCTCGACCAGCCCATGGCTGGCGACCGCGATGACGTCGGCGCTGGGGGTCATGGCCGTCGGGTCGGCGCCCAACGACTCCATCGTCCTCTTCAGCATCCCGAAGTGTTCCAGCTCCTCGTCGCGGATGCGCTCGAGGTCGAAGCGCGTCGGCCCACCGGGGTGCGGGTCCGCCGCCTCCAGCTTGATCAGCAGCGCCTCGTAGAGGCGGGTGCCCGTGCGCTCGAACGCCAGGCGCTCGCCCAGCAGGTCCAGGAACACCGTGGGCTTGTTCCCTTTCACCATCTCCATCGCCGTGGTCGCCACCCCCTTCAGCGACACCGGTGGGGGCATCGTCCCGACGGGCGCCACCTTGGTCGCGTACTGGATGCGCGTCGCCAGCAGCCCCGGCGGCTCGAACACGGGCGCCGGCGAGCCCGCGCGCGCGCCTTCGATGGTCGCCTTGCTGTCGATGGGCGACGTGGCGATGCCGGTCCGGTTCGGCCCGGTCTCCGTCGGCTTTGTCCGGTTGCTCATCACATCCTCCTTCCGTTCGCGGGCTGCGCGCCCAGCCGGCTCACCAGCTCGGTGCCCGGCACCCAGACATACCCGTCGGCGACGATCTCGCTGGGCGAGCCGTCGCGGTTCAGCTGCGCGCGGTACTGCGCTGACGGACCGTCGGCGGGCTCCATGCTGGCCGGCACAATCTGCGTGCCCTGGGCGCGCAGGCCGACCTCCGACTCCAGCGTCTGCCGGATGAAGGGCCGCTGGCTCTCGAACTTCAGCGGCGACGGCAGCTTCTGCGGCAGCAGCTCCGCTGGATCGCGCTTCTCGATCTCCTTCATCAGCTCGCCGACGAACCGCAGCTGTCCCAGCTCGTAATCGACGAACCGCTCCCACAGCGCCTTCAGCGTCTTGTCGCTCTCGGTCTGCGCGCAGCTCCAGTAGGTGTAGACCTCCGTCGCTTCGTGCAGAAGCCACTTCTCGAGCCAGGTCTCGGTCGGGTCGACCAGTGTCTCGTACTGCGTCACGTGCTGCTCTTCGATCGAAGCGATCTCGGCGTACAGCTGCCGCGCGATCGGGTCCGAGAACTGGGGGCCGATGTTCATGTAGTAGTCGCGGACCTGGTGCTCGGCGGCCACCAGCACCAGCGAGTTCAGCTTGGTCAGCGGCTGGGCGCTGGTCTTGTCGTAGGGCAGGCGCAGATCGTCGATCGGATCGCGGTGCTCGACGACCGTCGGCCGGCCGGGCCGGATGTCGGTGTAGCTCTGCAAGATGTTGTTGGCGTCCTTGCCGTAGAGCCGATCCATCAGCCCCGAGAACCGGTAGAGATGGTCGAAGTCCTCGAGGAGGCCGAAGCGGTAGACCCGGGCCAGGTAGGCGTCCGGCTCTTGCTGGGCCAGCATGGCGGTCACCTCGATGGCGACCTGTTCGTAGCCGATGGTGGTCTCCAGCGCCGACTGATCGGCGGGATTCAACCAGTTCACCAGCGTCTGCTGGTGGTGGTCGATGCGCCGCACGCGCGCCAGCGGCCCCTGCAACCGCGCGTTCATGCGCGCGCAGGCGTGTGAGAACCGGACCGCCTCCGATTCGATGCCGTTCATCAGGATCACACGGATCCGGGTGAACGCGTCCACGTCCAACTTGCTGTAGGTGGACCCGGCCAGCTCGCGCCAGGTGAAGACCTGACGGTCCAGCGGCACGCCACGCTCCTTGATGATGTCCAGCGCCATGGTGACCTCCCCGCGCGCCAATCTAAGGATCGGGCAACGCCGCACAACGTCGCGGCCGGTCGATCAGCGCGATCGCCGCGCGATTGCGAGTTGCCCCTGAAGGCGCCACCGATCGAACCGCGAGCTCCGTGAATCCGTCTCGTCAATTCAGATGAGCTCCCCTCTTCCCGGCGAAATGCCGACTCGCATCTTGAGGGCGCAAATGGAGGACACGACCATGAAGACTCGATTTCGTTCGGTAACGATCTGCGCGGCGATCTTGTTGGGTGCGGCGGCATGCTCGAGCTCGTCGAACAACAACGATGGGGGAGCGACGGGGGGCCGCGGCGGTATCGGCGGAATCACGGGGAGAGGTGGCGGCGGCGGTCGGGCCGGCGGGGGCGCCGGCGGCGGAACGACCGGCGTCGGCGGCGGCGCGGGCGCGACCGCCGGCGTGG
>CAZJMY010000428.1:0-1446 GCA_964546845.1 uncultured Myxococcales bacterium
CACGCGTCCGCACGCCAGGCGCGGATTGCTGCGGTCGGAACGACGACGTTGGCTTCCTCACGGCGCGGCACCATAAAGAGGGCAGCTTCCCCTGTCAAAGGGTTGCGTGTAGGCTTGAGTGCTTGAATTCCGGATTGACACTCCGGATTCCCCCGGAAAGGATTCTCCCGGCATGACCACGAAGCCCCCCACCGGACTGGCGGCCACCGGACGTCCTGACAGCTCGGATCACGACGTCGAGGATCTGTCCGACGAGCTCGTGGTCGACTCTTCGCAGGACGTCACGGTCGAAGCGTCGGACGACTCGACGCTGGAGCTGGAGGACGACGAAGCCATCACGGGCACCGAGACGCCGCCGCCCACGCCCGCGCCGCTCTTCGCGTCGATGGAGACGCCGCCGCCCATGGGGACGAGCTCGACGGCGGGCTACGCGCGCCGGAACGCGCCCACGCTGCTGGGCATGCCGCTTCCGTCGATGCCGTTGCCCGGGAGCAGCGCGCCCGCCTCGACGCTGGGGCTCGGCGAGGACGATCACGACGTCGGAGAGGACGACGACGAAGTCACCGTCATGGCACGGCCCTCCGTGACCGACGACGAAGAAGAGGCGACCAAGGTCGAGCCGGCCGAGACCGCCATTCGCGCCGCCGCGTCGAAGGACGACGACGAAGAAGACGAGCTGACCGCCGCGCTGTCGACGCAGGCCAGCGTCGAGCGCGAGCGCGCGCTGCGCAAATCGATGCCGCCCTCGCTGGACGCGCCGTTGTCGGCGCACAGCTACCGCGCGGGAGAATCGGGCGCCGAGTTCGCCGACTCCGCCGACGTCGCGGACGACGACGACGTCGCGCTGTCGGACGAGACGCCCGGCGTCGCGCTGGACGACGACGAGAGCGCGACCGGCAATTATTCGGCGGACGCCGAGGAGCCGTCGTCGGAGCTGGAGGCGGTGCTGGCGCCGCGCCGGCCGACGTCGCCGGCGGGCAGCTCGCCGCTGAGCGCGGGTTTTGGCGCGTCTCCGTTCAGCGCCTCGGCACCGCTGGCGCGGAGCGAGGGCTTCGGCGGGCGCCTGCCCACGCCCAGCGCGGGCCTGGGGCTGACGCTGCCGCCCAGCCCGTCGCTGCCGCCGCCGGCCGCTTCGCCGTTCTCGTCGCGACTGAGCGCGACGGGCGGACCCTACCCGCGCACCATGTCGCCGGCGCCGACGGGCCCGACCCCGGCGCTGCAGATCCCGGCGCCGTCGGGAGCCGTCACCGTCGCCAGCACGGGCGGCATCTTCCGCAACGTGCAGCTGCCGCTGGGCGGCCTCGTCGCCTCGTGCCTGGCGTGCCTCGTCTTCGGGCTGGTGATCGGCGGGAAGTTCCTGGGCACGCGCGCCCCTGCCGCCGCGCCCGTCGTCGCCGCGGCGCCGGCGCCGCTGCCGCCAGCCGCCGCTGCGCCCGCGCCGACCCC
>CAZJMY010000429.1:0-3900 GCA_964546845.1 uncultured Myxococcales bacterium
GGGAGCGGACGTATGGGGCGTCTCCATGGGGTGCGCCAAATTAGTCGGCACCCCCCAGGGTGTCAACGACCAGAAATAGAGCAGATTTCAGGGACATGACCCGCTGGCACTGGGACCGGCAAAGGGGAAAGCGGGTTGCCCCGGCGGCTATTCATACCGCAGGCCGTCGACGGGGCGCATGCGCGACGCGAGCATCGCCGGGTACAGCGTCGCCAGACAGCACAGGCCCAGGGCGGCCAGGTTCACGGCCGCGATCTCGCTGGCGCGCATCACGACCGGCAGCCTCTGGATGTAGTAGACGTCGGGGTCCAGCGGAAGGCCGTAGTGCGACAGCAACAGGCAGCCGCCGATGCCCAGGACCAGCCCCAGCCCCAGCCCCAGAAGACCGATGTAGAGCCCCTCGGCGAAGAACACCCGCAGGATGGCGCCGTCCCGGGCGCCCATCGACTTGAGGATGGCGACCTCGCGCGCCTTCTCGGTGACCAGCATGATCAGGTTCGAGACGATCGAGAACGACGCCACCAGCGCGATGAAGGTCAGGACCACGAACATGGCCACCTTCTCCAGCTTCAGCGCCGTGAAGAGCCCCCGGTTCAACTCCTCCCACGAGCGGACCTCGTAACCCGGCCCCAGCCGGCGCGCGATCTCGTCGGCCACCGCCCGGGCGGCGTCGGGGGTGGTCGTCCGCACCTCGATGCCGGTGATCTCGCCGGGCATGTTCAGGAACTTCTGCGCCTCGGGCAGCGCGATGTAGGCCAGCTTCGAGTCGAACTCGTACATGCCGCTGTAGAAGTGGCCCGCGACCCGGAACTCCTTCAGCTTCGGCATCGGCCCCATCGGACCGACGCCGCACATGGGGCAGGCGATGTCGACGTCGCTGCCCACGAAGACGCGGAGCACGTGCTGGTAGAGCTCGTCGCCCAGCAGGATGCCGGGCAGCACGGGGGCCTTCGAGGGGGCCTGGGTCTTGGCTTTGGCCTCCTCCTTCTTCTTGGGTTCGTCTTCGTCGTCGGCGTGGCCGGAAGGGACCAGGTCGAAGGCGCCCGCCGGGATCTGCTCGGGGTGCGACAGATAGGCGATCTTCCCCTCTTGCATCGTCCGTTCGAGCCCCAGCACGCGCGGCGCGCTGATCGGGTCGATGCCCCGCACGATGATCCCCATCCCGGCCGGGTTGGTGGCGTGCTTGATGATGACCTCGCTCTCGACGTAGGGCATCGAGCCCACGACGTCCGGGATGCCCGCCAGCTTGGCGTCGACCTGCTGCCAGTCGGTGAACGGCCGGTCGTCAGACGTGCTGACGACGACGTCGGCCTTGGTCGCGCGGATCTTCCCTTTCAGGTCCGCCTCGAACCCGGACATCACAGACAGCGCGATGATGGGCGCGCCCGTGCCCAGGAAGACGCCGAAGATCGACACCGCCGTGAAGACGGTGAAGAGCGCGAACAACGCCCCCAGCAGGGTCAGCAGCAACCCGACGCCCACCCCGATCAGGCCGGCCGTGCGCAGCCGATCGACGATGGCCAGCGGCGACGGCTCCATCCACTCGCCCGGCGCGCGGGCGTGGACGCCCATCAAGCGCGGGATCAGCGCGGCGGCCGCGAAGCACAGGCCGCCCGCCACCAGCGCGGCGACGCCGACCCACAGAGTGCGTCGCGAGCGCCGCTCGGGGTCGCGCAGGTGCCGCCAGGCGACGAACCATTCAAAGCCCGGAGCCAGCAACGGCGCGCCGCCTAGTCCTTCTCGGGGCGCATGAGCGGGAACAGGATCACGTCCCGGATGGACGGCTGGTCGGTCAGCAGCATGGCCAGCCGATCGATCCCGATCCCCTCGCCCGCCGTCGGGGGCAGGCCGTACTCCAGCGCGCGACAGTAGTCCTCGTCGTAGTCCATCGTCTCGTCGCGGCCGTGGGCCTTGGCGTCCACCTGGGCCTGGAAGCGCGCCCGCTGGTCCTGCGGGTCGTTCAGCTCGGAGAAGGCGTTGGCGTGCTCGCGCCCGACGATGAACAGCTCGAACCGGTCGACGCGCGACGGGTCCTTGTCGTTGCGGCGCGACAGCGGAGACGTCTCGGCCGGATATTCCGTCACGAAGGCCGGGCGGTCGGGCGGCAGCGCCTTTTCGCCGGCGTAGTCGAACAGCGCGCCGACCCGCTCGCCGTGCGACTCCGACTTGCGCAGCACGGCCGCCAGCTCGTCCTTCCCCTCGGCCAGCCCCTTGTCCGCCAGCCACCTGGAGAGCGCGGGGCCGTCGTCGAGAACCGGCCGTTCCAGGCCGGCGGGCAGCAGCCCCGACGCCGAGGCCTGGACGATGGCGTCCTTCATCGGGATGCGCAGCCAGTCGCCGGCGAAGCTGACCTTCTGCCCCTGGTAGGTGATCTCCTCGCCACCGGTCAGCTCGCGCGCGAGCTCGCGGAACAGCGTCTCGGTCAGCGCGATCAGGTCCTCGTACGTCGCGTACGCCTGATAGAACTCCAGCATCGTGAACTCGGGGTTGTGCTGCCGCGAGAGCCCCTCGTTCCGGAAGTTGCGGCCGATCTCGTAGACGCGCTCGAAGCTGCCCACCACGAGCCGCTTGAGGTGCAGCTCCGGCGCGATGCGCATGTTGAGATCCAGGTCCAGCGCGTTGTGGTGGGTCGTGAAGGGGCGAGCCGCCGCGCCGCCGACGATCGAGTGCATCATCGGCGTCTCGACCTCCAGGAAGCCGCGCGCATCCAGGAACCGCCGGATGCCGCGGATGATCTGGGTGCGCTTGCGGAAGACCTCGCGGACCTCGGGGTTGACGACCAGGTCGACGTAGCGCTGCCGGTAGCGGACCTCGACGTCCGACAGGCCGTGCCACTTCTCGGGCAGCGGCCGGGTCGCCTTGGTGAGGACGACCAGGTTCTCCGCCACGATCGTCAGCTCGCCGGTCTTGGTCTTGGTGGGGCTGCCGACCACGCCGATGAAGTCGCCGCGCTCGGCGCGCTTCCAGAGCTCGAAGGCGGCGTCCCCGATCAGGTCCTTGCGGACCCAGACCTGGATCTCGCCGCTGCGGTCCAGCAGCTTCACGAAGGCAGCCTTGCCGAAACCGCGGTAGGCGACGATCCGCCCGGCGAGCTTGAAGTGCTCGTCCGAGATGAGGGCCGGGGGCCCCCCCTTCTCGGTCGGTTCGGGTGGAGGCGGCGCGTCACCGAAGCGGGCGACGAGCTCGCTGGCCGTGTGGGTCGGGCTGAACCCGTTCGCGTAGGGATTGCCCCCCAGCGCGCGAATTTCCGCGGCTTTTTTCTCGCGTTCCTCGATCAGCTCGCGCTCGTCGGCCATCTTTCTCCACGGGTTGTCAACAGAACCCACAGCCACAGGCGGCTGAGATCGTTGAGCTTTTCGGTCTTACTCCACAGATTGGCAATTTGTAGCGATTCGGTGACTATCCTACACGTCGGTTTCCGCCGGGTCGGTAACAGCGCCCGCGCCCTGCCCCGGCTTGGCCGTCGGATCGCCCGCCAGCTCCAGCAAGGTGGCCACCATGAACTGGTCCAGATCGCCGTCCAGGACCGCGTCGACGTTCCCCACCTTGAGCCCCGTCCGGTGGTCGTTTGCCTGCTTGTAGGGGGCCAGCACGTACGACCGGATCTGGCTCCCCCACTCGATCGCCTTCTTCTGGGCGTGGATGTTGCCCATCTTCTCTTCCTGCTTCTTCTGTTCGACCTCGAAGAGCTTGGAACGCAGGATGCGCATGGCGGTCGAGCGGTTCTTGTGCTGCGAGCGCTCGCCGTCCGAGTGGACCGCGATGCCCGTCGGGATGTGCGTGATGCGCACGGCCGACTCGGTCTTGTTGACGTGCTGGCCGCCGGCGCCGCCCGACCGCATGACGTCGATGCGCAGGTCCTTCTCGTCGATCTCGACCTTGATGGTCTCGTCGATGTCC
>CAZJMY010000430.1:0-6335 GCA_964546845.1 uncultured Myxococcales bacterium
GGGGCTATGGTCGGTCTCCCCTCTAGGGAGGCAACGCACGATGAAGCGTGTTCTCGGTCTGGCCCTGTCCCTGGCGCTCGTCGCCATCGCCTCTTGCTCGCAGAGCGGCGGCCCCCTCAAGGTCGAGTCGGTCGAACCGCCCCAGGGGACGACGGCGGGTGGTGAGGAAATCACCATCAACGGCGGTGGTTTCCAGCCCGGTAAGACCCAGGCCGAGGTGAAGTTCGGACACAAAAAGTCCGAAACCGTCACCATCGCCGCCACCAACAAGATCCGCGTCGTCACGCCCGCCAACGACAAAGGCCCCGTGGACGTGACCGTGATGTTCGACGACGGCAGCACGTTCAAGATCCCGAACGCGTTCCGCTACGTCGAGCCGGCCGCCGGCGACAACACCCGGCAGGCGTTCTTCGGCGGGCAGAAGAGCACCGGCGGCGGCAACAAGATCGAAGTCGAGAAGAAGAAGTAGCCGCGGTTCGACACGCCGGCCCGCCGCAGCCAGCGGACCGGGCGGCTAGCGGAACTCGAGGCGGAACAGCTGCTGACCCATCAGCAGGAACGAGCCGGTCGGGACGACGCGCTCGTGCCTCAGGCGCAGGAACGTTCCGTTGGACGAGCCGAGGTCGGTCAGGAACACGCGGTCGCCGTGCAGGGCGATGCGCGAATGCGTTCCCGAGACGTAGCCGTCCTCCGGAAAGAGGATGTCGCCCCGCTCGCGGCCGAGCACGATTGACTCGCCGAACAGCGGGAACGCCGAGCCGTCCACGTCCCGACCGACGATCACCGAGAGCCGGCCCCAGAACCCAGGGTTCGGGGTTCCCATGATCTCGGTCCCGTCTTCCAGCGGCTGCGGCGGCGAGATCACCTCGAACCGCAGCAGCTCCTGGCCGATGCGGAAGATGTCGCCGGACTCCAGCGGCTCCTCCCCGCCGATCTTCAGGAAGATCCCGTTCAGGCTCTGCAGGTCGCGGATGGTGACCCCCTCCGGTCCCACGGACAGCTCTGCGTGGCGCGGGGAGAGGTAGGCGTCGGCGTCGAACAGGGCCGCCTGACCGCGGCCGATGATGTTCTCGCCGTCGTGCAGCGGGTGGGCGCCGCCCTCGCTGCCGTCGGGTCGGATGAGGATCAGTCGCCCGCGCGGAACCACCGCCGGGGCCGCGGCCGTCGACCCGGCCATGAACATGGTCCGGGGCGGCGCCGCCGCAGCGCTCGCCGCGGCGTTCGCGGGACGCGCGATGCGGGTGCCGCAGGCGCCGCAGAAGGCGAAACCGACCTGGACCGGCTTGCCACACGTCGGGCAGGCGAGCTCGGCGCCGGCGGCTGGGTTGGTCATGACGGGCGGCGGGGTCGGTGCCATCGAGCCGGCGGACGGGAGCGAGCCGGCCCCGCCCGTCGGGCGCGCGGCGACCGGCGGCGGCGTCGCAGCCGACGCAGGCCCGCCGTTGGTGGTCCCGCTGGAGGTCAGCCGCGGTCCCGGCGTGGCCCCGGCCAGCGGGTTGGGCGGCAGCTGGAAGGGGATGGGGTCCGGCATGCGGGGCGAGTCGTTCCAGGGGATGCCGCCCCGCGGCTTGGCGCCTGCCGGCGACGGCGTGCGCAGCTCACCTGCGACCGCGGACGCAGGCGGTCCGGGCGGCAGCATCGTGCGCGCCGTCTCGATGGCCGCCTCGGGCGCGGCGGCGGCCGGAGGCGTGGCGACCGGCGCCGATACGACGGGAGGCGGGGTGGGGGCCAGGCCGGCCGACGGCCCGGGCGCGGCGGGCTTCACGAGCTCGCTGCCGCAACCCAGGCAAAACTTGTAGTGGTCCTGATTTTCTTTGCCGCAGCGGTTGCAGGTGATCAAAACGACCCCCGGTCAGCCTATGGCAACTAACATGGCGGGCCCCTAGCGTCAATTCGCGGGGGCCATTTCTCGCCCCCTGGGATCGATGCCTGCGCGCCTCAGCTGATTTCGACGCGGAGCAGCTGCTGCCCGAGAAAGATGTGGTCCCCGTGCTCGAGGGTCATCTCGTCGTTGATGCGCACGAAAGTGCCGTTCTTCGACCCGAGGTCCGTCAGCGTCACCTGACCGTCGGCCCCCATCGTGATCTGGGCGTGCCGGCCCGAGATGAAGGGGTCGTCCAGGAAGTTGACGTCGTTTCCCTCCCGCCCGATCGAGATGGTGTCGTTCCGCGAGCGGTAGATCATCCCGATCTCGCCGCCGCGCAGCCGCTGGATCAGCTTCATCTTGGAGGGGCGCTTGGGGCTCGCGTAAAAGTACGTCCCCTCCGCGTCGGGCTGGGGGCCGAGGTCGGGCGGCGACGGCTCGATCTGCAGCAGCTGCTCGCCGATCAGGAACAGGGCGCCCGGGATCAGCGCCGTGGGCGCCTTGATCCGGATGAAGACGCCGTTCACCGAGCCCTCGTCGACCACGTGCAGCTTGCCCTCGCGATAGATGAAGCTCGCGTGCCGCGGCGAAAGCAGGGGGTCGTCGGGGAACATGATGGCGCCGTCCGAGCGGCCCGCCAGGTGTTCGGTCGCGTTCAGCAGGTACGTGACGCCGTCGACGCCTTCGCCTTTGATGACGGTCAGCTTGGCGCGTCCCGGCGCCTGCTGGGTGTTGCCGAAGAACATGGTGCGCGCGGGCGCGGCGGTCCCTTCGATCTTGGTTCCGCAGCTCCCGCAGAAGCGGAAGCCGGCTGGAACTTCGGCCCCGCAGTTCGGACAAAGCATCTCTGGCCTCCGGCCGGCGGCCAGCGCCGGCTGACGCATTTTCAGCCGTGGCGCCGGCAAGTCAAGTCGAGCGGCGCCGATCAGCTCGCCGGCTCGCCGCCGGTGGCGAGCGCGGCGCGCGCCGCCGCGCGAACGACCGCGTTGCGATCGGTCGCCGCTGCTGCCCGCACGGGATCCCGCGCCGCCGGTCCCAGAGCCGTCAGCACCCGCACGGCGGCGAGCCGCGTTCGCCACGTGGGCGCCTGCCAGGGGGGCGACCGCCCGTCGTCGTGGGCCAGGGGGGCGACGGCGGCCAGCAGCTGCCCCACCGCGGCGGGCGTCGCGCGCACGAGCTGGCGAACCGCGCGCACGGCGCCCTCCGCAAGGTCGGCATCCCCGTCGGCGACGGCGGCGGCGATGCGCGCCCCCGTGACGCGGCCGTCGCCCAGCTTGGCCAGGACACTCAGCGCCGTCGCCCGGATGGCGCGCTCGGGGTCATCGAGAGCGTCGGCGACGGCATCGGCCAGCGTGGCGGCGACCTCGTGAACCGCCTGCGCGGCGTCCGCCGAGATCGGCTCGTTGCCGGCCGGGGCCAGCGGCCCCAGCCCAGGCTCGTCGGTCCGGCTGTCGAGGTCCAGCAGCGCGGTCCGCCGGGCCTCTCCGCCAGCGGCAAGCGCATCGCCCAGCAGGCGGATGATCGCCGGCAGCCGCGCGCGCCAGACGACGACGACGTTCTCTGCTGGCGCCGGCGGAGTGCAGGCCGCCAGCAGGTCCGTCAGCGGGTCCAGGAGCGAGTCCAGGGGCGGGGCTACGACGGCCGGCGCTCCGCCAGCGCCGGTCGGGACGGCGACCGCATCGGTCCACGCGGCGGGCCCCGGCTTCCAGACGGCGAGGCCGCGGACAGCCGCCGGAGCGTCGGCGGCGCCTCGTCGTCCCGGCAACAGCGCCCGCGCAATCAGCGCAGGCGGAACGCGCGGGTCGGCCGTCAGCCCCAGGGCCAGGGCCGCGGGCTCGGCCAGGGCGGCGTCGCCCCCGTCGAACAGCGCCAGGAGAACCTCGACGCCCGCGGCGCCCGTCCGGCCCAGCGCCGCGACGGCGGCCTTTCGCACCAGCAGCGGACGCGACGGATCTTGCGCGACCCGGGCCAGCGTCGCCGTCGCCCGACCGTCGGCCACCCGTCCCAATCCCAGGCAGCCCAGCGCCTGCAGATCCGGCTGCGGGTCGTCGAGCGCGCGCAGCAGGCGCCCGGTCCCGCGCGGGTCGGGCGTGCGGCCGAGACCCCAAAGGCCGATGCGGCGCACGGAGGGCGACGGGTCGTCGGCCGCCCGCGCCAGCACGTCGAACCCACGCGCGTCGCCCAGGCGTGCCAGGGAGACCAGAGCTGCGAGCCCGGCTTCGCGCGCCGCGAACCCGGCGTGACGCGGGTCGTGGCCGGCCGTGCTGCCCATCGCCTGGGCGGCGACGCGAGCCAGGGCAGGGGCAGCGTCGCCGTCGCCGAGCGCGCCCAGCAGATCCAGCGCCCGCCGGTCGGGGGTCTCTCCGTCGGCGGCGACGATCTCCAGGAGCGGCCGCAACGCCAGGCGGCCGACGCGCGCCCAGGCGTCGCGGGTCGCTGAATCGCCGAACGGCGGCGCCGGCAGGCGCGCCAGCACGTCCAGCAGCGCGCGCCGGCGGGCGGGAGCGCTGCTCCCCGCGGGGTCGGGGCGAGCCAGGGCTTCCGCCAGCGCCGGCAGCCGCCCCAGCAGCTCGTCGACGGCGGCGCCCCGGCGGGCGGCGTCTCCGACCGAGGCATCGTCCTCGGACGTGTGCAGGAGAGCTTCCAGCGTCGCCGCAGCCCCCGGCGCGTCCCCCTGTCGTTCGAGCAGGCGCGCCAAGGCCAGTGGTGCCGTCGGCGGCGCATCCCCGGTGTCCTGCGCGGCCCGGTAGGCGTCGGCCGCGCCGGCGTCGTCTCCCGCCTGCTCGCGGATCTCTCCAACGCGCACCAGCGCGGCCGCGTCGGCGCCGGCCGCGGCCGCTGCTGCGTGGGACAGGGCCCCCTTGCGATCGTGGCGGGCCAGCGCGATCTCGGCGCCCTGCAGCTTGGCTTCGCGCGCGCGTGACGGCGCGGTGCGGGCCAGTCGCTCCAGCTGAGCTTCGGCCTCGGGCAGGCGTCCCTGCCGTTTGAGGAGCCGCACCAGCGCGAACCCCGCCTCGACGGAGGCGTCGTCGTGGCGCCCGTCGGCGGCCTCGCCACGGCCCTCGGCGATCGCCAGCAGCGTCGTGGCCGCGCCGTCGAGATCGCCGATGCGCTGCTCGGCCTCAGCCAGGAACAGCGCCGACTCGACGTCCTCGGGGTGCTCCTTGACGGCCTGCCGGAGCTCGCGAACGCGCGCGTCCAGCCTCACGCGCCCCTGATGCGCGACCAGCGCCAGGATGCGCGAGCGGGCCTCGCGGCGGGCCGCGATCGCGTCCGCCGCCCCGGGTTGACCGCCGCTGGCGGCCAGCACCTTTTCCCACTCGGCGATCGCCGTATCCGTCTGATGCTGGCGCTCGGCGATGCGCGCGAGCAGGCGGTGCGGCGCGGCCCCGGCGGGATCGCTCGATGCGGCTGCGCGCGCCTCGTCGCGCGCGTCGTTCGTCAGATCGTGATCCAGCAGGATCTCCCCGAGCCGCAGGTGACCGCTGGTCGGGGAGCTGCTCCGGCGGCGCAGCGTGCCCCAGGTGTGGCGCGCGCCCGCCCGATCGCCGGCCTGGAATTGCGCTTCGCCCAGGCCGACGACGGCGACCTCGCTGTCGGGGTCCAGCCGGGTCAGCTGCGTCCAGGCGCGGATGGCGCGCCGGTCGTCGCGCCAGCGGCCGGCCAGCTCGGCCAGCTGCTCCAGCGCGGTCGGCTGTCGCGCGAAACGCGCGAGCGCCCGATCCATCGTGGCGCCCGCCTCGGCGCGGTCGCCGGCCTGCCATTGCCGATCCGCGACTTCGACCGTCAACCCGGGGTCGCCCGGCACGGCGCGCGCCAGCTCTTCACCGACCTCTCGCGCCTCTTTCGGGTGACCGGCCCGGTCGAGCAGAGCCACCAGACGACGGCCCAGAGTCGCGTCCCCCGGTGCCAGCGCGTGGGCCCGCCGTGTCGCCTCCAGCGCGCCCTCGAGGTCGCCCAGCTCTTCGCGCACCTCGCCGAGGAGGCTCCACTCGACGGGGCCGGGGTCCTTGGCGAGGGTGTCGGCGAGCTGCGACAGCGTCCCGCGCGCGCGGGCGACCTCGCGTGCGGCGCTCCAGATCTCGCGCCGCCGATGGCGGTCGGCCGCTGGAACGTCGTGCAGCAGCGCCATCAGCGCGGCGGCCCCGCGCGCCGCGCTGGCCGGATCCGACGACTGGCCGCGCAGCCGCGCTGCGCGCAAGGCGAGCGAGCCGTGCGCCGCCGACGGGCCGCGCGCCTCCAGCGCCGCCGCCGCTTCGTCCAGACGACCGGCATGATCGAGGAGCTCGGACAGCGCCAGCGCCGTGCGTTCGTCGCCCGGCGCCAGGCGGGCCACCTCGCGGCGAAGGGTGACGGCGCGTTCCAGGTCCGCCCCGTGCGGGTCGGCCGGCAAGAGCGCCAGCGCCCCGTCGAGCAGCTTGCGACGGGCGGCGGGCCGTTGCTCCCGCGCCAGCGCCTGGTCGTACGCGGC
>CAZJMY010000431.1:0-4107 GCA_964546845.1 uncultured Myxococcales bacterium
CAAGGCTTTTCGCTACGCGCGCTGGACGATGTCGGCCCACCGCGCCACGTGTGCGGCGCGCGCCTCGGCCGACATCGACGGCGTGAAGATGCGCATCCGGGCGGTCTGTTCGCCTCGGCCGCCCCTGTCCGCGGGCGCCAGGCCGACGCCCAGCGCGGCCAGCTTCGCGGCCCCCAGCGCGGTCGACTCGACCATTTCGGGGCGGAAGATCTGCACGCCCAGCAGGTCTGCCTGGATCTGCATCAGCAGGTCGTTGGCCGCCGCGCCGCCGTCGACGCGCAGGTTGTTGATGGGGCGCCCGGCGTCCGCCTGCATGGCCGAAACCAGGTCGACGTTCTGCAGCGCGATGGCCTCCAGCGCGGCGCGCGCGATGTGGCCGCGCGTCGTGCCGCGCGTGATGCCGCTGATGAGACCGCGGGCGTCCGACCGCCAGTGCGGCGCGCCCAGGCCGGTCAGCGCGGGCACGATCGTGACGCCGCCGGCGTCCGGCACCGACCGAGCCAGCGCCTCGATCTCGGGCGCGGCGCCGATGATGCCCAGCCCGTCGCGCAGCCACTGGACCAGCGCGCCCGCCACGAAGGCGCTCCCCTCCAGCGCGTAGGCGGTGCCGCGGGCCGGCCCGGCCTCCAGCCTCCAGGCCACCGTCGTCAGCAGGCCGCGCGAGGACATGCGCGGCTCGGCGCCCGTGTTCATCAGCAGGAACGCACCGGTGCCGTAGGTGCACTTGGCGTCCCCCGGCTCCGTGCAGTCCTGGCCGTACAGCGCCGCCTGCTGGTCGCCCGCCACGCCGGCGATCGGGATCCCGTCGGGCAGCCCGGGCACGCCGCGCGTCGTGCCGAGGACGCCGGCCGACGGCCCGACCTCCGGCAAGAGCGCGCGCGGGACGCCGAACAGCGCGCACAGCTCGTCCGAGAAGGCGCCGGCGCGCAGGTCGAACAGCAGCGTGCGCGAGGCGTTCGTGGCGTCCGTGACGTGCCGCTGCCCGCCCGTGAGCCGCCAGATCAGGAAGCTGTCGACGGTCCCGAACGCGAGCGCCCCCGCCTCGGCCCGGGCGCGAACGCCCGGTACGTTGTCCAGCATCCACCGGATCTTGGTGGCCGAAAAGTACGGGTCCAGCACCAGCCCGGTGCGCTCGCGGACGGCCGCCTCCTGCCCGGCGCTCTTCAGCGCCTCGCACAGCGGGGCGGTCCGGCGGTCCTGCCAGACGATGGCGTTGCCGACGGGGCGCCCGGCCGAGCCACCCTGGCGCTCCCACAAGAGCGTCGTCTCGCGCTGATTGGTGATCCCCAGCGCGGCGACGCGCCGTCCGTCGACCCCGTCCAGCGCCTGCTGCAGGGCGCCCAGCACCGACCCCCAGATCGCCTCCGGATCGTGCTCGACCTCGCCCGGTCGCGGGTAGATCTGCGCGAACTCGCGGTAGCCGCGGCCGCGCACCGTCCGGGCGGCGTCGACCAGCAAGACGGTGGTGCCCGTCGTGCCTTGATCGATGGCGACGATCAGATCGGGCGGCGTCACGGCGCCGGCTACGGTACCACCGACCAGCCGGCGTGCTTCCCGATAAAGCGCGTGACGGCTTCCAGGACCATGGCCCGCTCGACGTCCTGGGCGACGATGTGGAACGAGCGATCGAGCCACAACCGCTCGATGACGTCGCTGCCCAGGCTCCCCGTCAGCTCCAGCGAATCGTCCATGGGGACCGTGTGGTCCTGTCGCCCGTGCACCACCAGCGCCGGCTGCCGCACCGCCGGCAGGTCGGGGCGCACGGTGTCCATCAGATCCAGCAGATTGCCGAGCGCGGCCACGGGGAACGCGTGCAGGCCCGGGTTGTCCACGCGCATCGCCGGATCCGAAATGTCCGAGCCGAACAGCTTCGGAACCGCCGCCCAGGCGCGCCGCGCGTAGTCGACGGGCAGGCGCCCCACGGCCCGGATCCCCATCACCTGAAAGGGGCGCAGCCGCAGCGGCGCCGACATGATGGCCAGCGCCGAGACGCGCTCCGGGTAGAGGCGCGCCAGCCGCAGGGCGAGGAGGCCTCCCATGGAGAAGCCGACGATCGCCACCGGCGGCGGCAGCCCGACGGAGCGGGCGGCCGTCGCCTCCAGCCGTGTCAGCGCGCCTTCCGCCGAGGCCAGCCAGTCGCGCCACGTCGTGCGCGCCAGGTCGGCCAGGGTTCCGCCGTGTCCGGCCAGCATGGGCGCCTCGACGGAGCAGCCGAGCCGGACGAACGCGTCGGCCAGCGGCCGCACCTCCCAGGGCGTCCCCGTGATGCCGTGCAGGCACAGCACCGCCCGCCGGTCTCCCGCGATCGCGACCGGCGACTTGTCCCCCGGGCCCTCGCGGAACAGCTGGAGCATCCCGACCAGCGTACCAAAACGGCCCAAATAAGAACGAGCCGCGGCTCCCGAAGGAACCGCGGCTCGCGTCAGCGACCGATGATGTCGGTCAGCAGCCGGGCGCCGTCGACCCGGGCAAGCAGAGCGAGCAGTCGACCGTGCTGTTCAGGCTGGCGGCGTTCATGGCCGCCGAGTCCTGATTCAGCTTGAGGGCCACGCCGCCCTTGGGGCAGGCCATGGCGTTGGCCTCGAGCGTCCAGCAGGGCGCCGTGTTGTTGTTCGTGTCGCAGTTCGGGATGTTGACGTCCGTCGTCGCGGTGCTGTTCGCGCTGCTCAGGTGGTTGACGACCGTGCACAGGGGATGGCCGTTGCCGTCCTTCTGGATGGTCCCCGTGATGCAGTTCGGCTTGATGAGCGCGCCCAGCTTGGTCGCGATCGCGGTCATCGACGTCGCGTAGCTCGGGTCGCAGATCGAGGAGACGAAGTAGTTCGGGAACGACTTCACGAACTGCGTGATGCGGACGCCCGGGTCGCCGAAGCTGCCGTCGGTCGTGTTCATCGTCGAGGCCGGGTTCACGTCGTCGCCGCCCTTCGCGCCGCACGAGTGCATGATCTGCGGCCAGAGCTGGCCGGAGGTCCCCGGCGGCGGGCTGGCGGGCGGCACCCACTCGACCGTGTAGGGGTCCGGCGGCGCGGTGATGGCGGCGACCAGGATCTGGTTGTCCGGATCGGTCTTCTTCGACTTGATGTCGGAGACGAACTTGCTGACCGGGGTCAGCGTCTGCTGCTGCGGGTTGCCGCTGTCGTTCGAGACGCAATCGGTGAACGTCTCGGTCGGCGTGCCGTTGCCACCGGGCGGCGTGAGCGGCGGCTGAACCATGTTGCCGTTCGGGTCCTTGCACAGGTGGCCGAACTGGTTGCAGCGGTAGTTGGCGATCGGGCCGAGGGAGTTCATCGTGCCCTGCTGCTGGCCGTTCAACGAGAACAGCTGCGTGTTCGGCGGCGCCGAGCAGTCGTCCTCGTTCGTCAGCAGGACGATGCCGAGGTAGGCGTTGTCGCGCAGGAAGTTGGCGTTCGTATCGGGGGGCGCGTTGCCGTCGGCGCCCAGCGCGCGGTCAATCGACGCCAGCTGGTGCTCGAAGCCACAGCCCGTCGAGCCGAGCAGCGCGATGCACTGGAACACCTTCTCGATGGGGTCCGTGAAGTTCGGCATGTTGTCGACGTTCGAGATGAAGTTCGCGCCGTTCGACAACGTCGTCATACAGGCGCCGCGCGGCGCCGACTGGAAGGCGCCGTCGTCGCCGTACTGGGTGCAACCGATCGAGCCGACGGAGTCGCCCGGCGCCCCCATGTCCGACGACACGACGGCGATGTGCACGTTCGGCAAACCGTTCGGCAGGTTCTGGAGCACCTGCATGAACGTCGGCAGCTGCGCCAGCAGCTTCTGCTGCATCGACGTCATCGACGACGAGTTGTCGATCATGAACAGGATGTCGATGTTGTTGTTGATCTTCTGGGTGACGTTCGCGGTGAGCGTCGCCGTCGGCGTGATGATGCCGGGCTCGAGCGACCGCGAGGTGCAAGCCCACAGGGCCGGGACCGCGCCGGCCAATCCGACCCAGCGGACGACGCGCCAGGCGCGCGACCGAGACGATGTTTGAGCCGAACGACCAGTCATGGGGGATCCTCCTAAGCGGAATGGGAAACGGGGGGCTGCCCGTGCACGAAGCCGGGCGTTCGAAGCCCGGCGCTCGAGAGCCGGGCGATTGTAGGT
>CAZJMY010000432.1:0-2174 GCA_964546845.1 uncultured Myxococcales bacterium
CACCCGTACCCGCGCGAGCGCGCGGCGTTCCCGCTGCCGTTCGTCAAGGCCGCCAAGTTCTGGCCGCCCGTCGGACGCCTCAACAACGTGCTGGGCGACCGGAAGCTCTACTGCACCTGCCCGCCCATCGAATCGTACGCGTAACCGATCAGAGGCCGCGGAACGAGACGGTCTTCTCGAGCTCCATCGACCCACCGCGCGGCGGCGTGAACCGCCACTGACTCATGGTCGCCCTGGCGCAGGACACGACGTCCTGATCGGTCATCGCCGAGGCGAGGACGTCGCGCGTCTGCGTGTGGCCGGTCGGCTGAATCGTCCAGCGCAGCACCAGCGGTTCGGCCGGTACCTGCGCGGGCGGGACCTGGCGCGCCCGGGCCACCTCGATGCGGCAGTCCTCGACCTTGGCGAGGTTCGCGTTCATCTCGTGGTTCAGCAGCATCGGGTCGATGGTTCCGACGGGCGGCCGGGGCGGCGGCGCGGCGGCGAAACCGGCGGCAACGGGCTGGACCGACTTCTCCGGCTGACCGGCCCAGGTCATCTCGCCCGGCGTCAGCGATTCGGGCGGTGGGGACGCGCCGGGCATGACGCCCACCTTCCCCGTCTCACGCAGCGACGGTCCCGCCATCAAGCTGGACGGGGCCAGCGGATCCAGCACGGGCGTGGTCACCTCTTGCGGCGACATCTCACCCTCGTCAGCCAGGGCCACACCGCCAGCTCCCATCGCCAGTAGACCCGACACGACCGACACCCGACCCCATGTCGAAAGTTTCCCGCCGAGACTCATCGCGACCTCCCCGTGTTACCGACAGCTACCATCCATCAAACTGGCCACGCCGGGGTCTCCCACAAGAGGAAACAGCGCCATCCAGATCTAGACATCCCGAGCGTCAATCCTATGGACCGGCCTCGGGCTGTCACCCATACGGCCGCGTCAGTACTTGAACCAGCGCATCTCGGGCGGGCCGTTGAGATCGAAGAGGAAGCCGAAGCCGAAGTTGATGGTTCCGTTCGCCTCGATCAGCTGGTGAGGGGGGTTCGGAAACGGCGCCGCCTGCTTGAACGCGTCCATGGCCTCGTCATCCAGGAAGTCCAGCCCGCTGGGCTGCCACACGGCCACGTTCTGCAGCCGGCCGTCGGGCTTCAGCTGGATGCGCAGCTCGGTGTAGCGGTTCTTGCGGCCGTAGATCATGCCGGTCGGGTCGCGCTGGCGGTACGCCTCTTCCGGGTGCCAGTGCTCCGCGACTTGCCGTTTGACGCGGTTGAAGAACGAAGCAAAGCGCCACTTCTTCGAGTTGAGCGCCGTCTCCTCGCCGTCGTCGACGTTGGCCAGCGCGTCCTGCGTGCCGGATCCGACGGCGCGCGCCAGCTGCTGCTCGGTGGGCATCAGCGACGGCCCGAGGCCGCCGCGCGTCGCGCCCCCCTGGCGCCGCTGCGGCTCGGACCCCGCGGGCGCGAACATCCCCCCCTCTTGCGCCGGTTCGCTGTCGGGCGCGCCGTTCTTGGCGCCGGGCGGGCCGCCGGCCGCCGGGTGCAGCGGCGCGCCGCTGCGCAGGGCCCGAC
This sequence comes from uncultured Myxococcales bacterium, assembly GCA_964546845.1. GTDB lineage: Bacteria > Myxococcota_A > Polyangia > Fen-1088 > Fen-1088 > JADGRB01. The sequence continues at coordinate 1,561 of CAZJMY010000432.1, forward strand.
CGAGCTCCGGGGTTCGCATCGCCAGACGCCCGTCCCCTCGGGGCGCCGCCGGCTGTGAGACCGCCGCGCTGCCGCTGCGATCTCCCTGGCGGGCGTTGTCTTCGAATCGGCCGTACTTCTTGGTCTCCTTCTCGACGGTGCTGTCGTGTTCGGAGACGAAGCGCGCGGAGTCGGGGCGAATCTCCTGGCGCGGCGCGGGCACGTCGACCACCTGTCCCGTCGGCTTCAGCGACTGCTCTTCCTTCTGGGCTTCTTCCTTCTTGCGCTCTTCTTCCTGGCGTTCCAGGTCGGCGACGATCTCGCGGGCGGCGTCGTCGTCCAGGGTCGCCACGTCGATGGGCGCCCCGTCGGCGCCCAGGCCGCGCGCCAGGTCGTCGTTGCGGGGCGCGAAGACGTACAGCAGCACGCCGCCCACCAGCAGCAGCTGGCTGTGAACGAGCAGCGCGATCGCGATCCAGAACCGGATCCCGTGGCCGGATGCACCCCGGCGACGGGCTGGGCCCGGTGGGTTCCTCGCGGGGCTCGTCACGCGCATGCAACCTTCCCCAGCGTGGCAAATTTAGCGCAAGCGGAGGACATTTCCTGCCGCAATCGCCTCCATCGCCGGAATCAGG
>CAZJMY010000433.1:0-1611 GCA_964546845.1 uncultured Myxococcales bacterium
CACCAGCTGGTGCTCGTGCTGGTGATGGCCGACATCATCGCCCTATCCTGGTTCGTGGCCAGCCTGGTGCAGCTCGTGGTTCGGCCGGCGCCCGCCGCCTGATTTTCGCCGCCGTGCCCGGTCATCGGGCCGTTATCGACCGATTATCGGCGACCACGGCTGGGGCGCTTGCACGTGGGGGGCCCGCACAATATGGTGTAAAGCCGCCTTTTTGGGGCGGTGCCCCAACTCATGATCAGCTTCGTCGCCAAGAAGATTTTCGGCACCAAGAACGCCCGCGTCCTCAAGGGCATGCGGCCGATCGTCGAGCGCATCAATCAGCTCGAGCCGGCCATGCAAGCCAAGTCCGACGTCGAGCTCCGGGCCATGACCGTCGACTTCCGGTCGCGCCTCGACAACGGCGCCACGCTGGATGACCTTTTGCCCGAGGCGTTCGCCGTCTGCCGCGAAGCGGGCAAGCGCGTGCTGGGCATGCGCCACTTCGACGTGCAGCTCATCGGCGGCATGGTCTTGCACCGCGGCTGCATCGCCGAGATGAAGACCGGCGAAGGCAAGACGCTGGTCGCGACGCTCCCCGTGTACCTGAACGCGCTGGCCGGCAAGGGCGTTCACGTCATCACCGTCAACGACTACCTGGCCCGCCGCGACTCCGAGTGGATGGGGCGTATCTACAAGTTCCTGGGCATGACGGTCGGCATCGTCGTGCACGGCCTCTCGGACTCCGAGCGGCAGCTCAGCTACCGGTCCGACGTCGCGTACGGGACGAACTCCGAGTTCGGGTTCGATTACCTGCGCGACAACATCAAGGACTCGATCGAACGCTACGTCCAGCGCGGCCACAACTTTGCGATCGTCGACGAGGTCGACTCGATCCTGATCGACGAGGCGCGCACGCCCCTCATCATCTCGGGCCCAGCGGAGCAGTCGGCCGATCTGTACAACAAGGTCGACGGCATCATCCCCGGGCTGCGGAAGGACATCGACTACACCGTCGACGAGAAGGCCCACTCGGCGATCCTGACCGACACCGGCATCGAGCGGGTCGAGCAGCGGCTGGGCGTCGGCAACCTCTACAACCCGGCCAACATCCAGTGGTTGCACCACGTCACTCAGGCGTTGAAGGCGCACACGCTGTACAAGCGCGACGTCAACTACCTGGTCGACGACGGCGAGATCATCATCGTCGACGAGTTCACCGGACGAAAGATGCCGGGACGCCGCTGGTCCGACGGCCTGCACCAGGCCATCGAGGCCAAGGAAGGCGTCGAGATCCAGGAAGAGAATCAGACGCTGGCGACGATCAGCTATCAGAACTACTTCCGCCTCTACGAGAAGCTGGCCGGCATGACCGGCACCGCCGACACCGAGGCCGAAGAGTTCCACAAGATCTACAAGCTGGACGTGAACGTCGTCCCGACGAACAAGCCGATCCAGCGCAAGGATTCGCACGACGTCGTCTACAAGAACGAGCGCGGCAAGTTCCGCGCGGTCGTCGACGAGATCGAGGACTGCTACAAGCGCGGGCAGCCGGTGCTGGTCGGCACCGTCAGCGTCGAGAAGTCCGAGGTCGTGGCCTCGCTGCTGCGCAAGAAGAACATCCCGCACGCCGTC
>CAZJMY010000434.1:0-11461 GCA_964546845.1 uncultured Myxococcales bacterium
GCGGCGGGCGGTGCATCGGGCGCGTCGGGAGCGGCCGGGGGCGCCGCGGGGAGGGGCGGGACCGGCGGCGCGGCGACGCCGAACCTGGTGTTCATCACGTCGCGCGTCGATCTGAAACCCAACCTCGGGAGCCTCGGCGCGTATGACGACGTGTGCAACCAACTGGCGACCGCGGCCGGCATCAACAATGCCACTCATGACGCGTTCGTTGCGCTGCTCGGTGACTCGCACACCTCGGCTTTGAGCCGCCTCGGCAACGCGCGCGGATTCGTGCGAACGGACGGCGCGCCGGTCGCGGACGACCTGACCAGCCTCTTCGCGCAGAACCGGCTCTTCAACGTGATCACCACCAACGAGCACGGCGTGCCTCAGCCCTTTTCCGCGGTGCTCGACGGCTTGCAGGCGGGGGGCGCGACCGATCCGACGTCCGTGTGCAGCGACTGGACGACCGCGACGGGACCGGCTTCGTTCACGGCCGGCTGTTCCACGTGCGGCCCGCCCGTCTGGTACTACTGGGAGCACGGAACGTGTGACTTCTTCACGGGCGCGGTCTACTGCTTCATGAACACGCACACGGCGCCTCTCACGATCACGCCGGTGGCCGGCAAGAAGGTGTTCGTGACCAACAGCCCGGTGATGGGCGGCCAGGACGCCGATGCCGCTTGCGCCGCGTCGAAGCCGGCTGGAACCGGAACCGTCAAGGCGCTTCGCGCGACCACGACCGCGGCGGCGTCCGCGCTGATCAACGCCAGCGCCAAGTACGTCCGTCCCGACGGGATCCTGGTCGGGGCCGGCAGCGACCTCATCGCCGGCAAGCTGTCGAGCGGCATCTGGCAGAAAGGAAACGGCGACTACTCGAACAACGTCGCCGTCTGGACCGGTGCGGCCGATCTCTCGACGGTCGGAACGGCGGCCACCACGTGCGCGAACTGGACGTCGAGCGCCAGCACGGATTCGGCCGCATGGGGCGACCCGGCCGGAGACATCTCCGCCGGGTGGTGGAAGGGCGGCTCCCAGCCGTGCAGCCACACGTACACGTTCGCCTACTGCATCGAGCAGTGATCGCCGCAGCGGCGTGTGCGCGGCTCGACGAGTAGCGCCGAGCCCACGAAGTCATCACGTCAATCAGGATCCGGCGCATTGGCGGACGGCCGAAAGCTCCTCAACGTAGCGCGCGAGCTTTCGGAGGAATGCCGTGAATCAGTCCACCATCGTGCGGGCCCTGGCAGTTCTCGTCCTCATCGGCGAAGCGTGCAGCATCGCCGGCGACGACCCGCAATCGAAGACGAAGTCCGGGAACGACCGCAACGATCTCCTCGGCGGCGTGGTGCTTGGCGGGGGGGCGCCCATCAGTGGATCCGCGGTGACGCTGTGGGAGGCCAACGAGGGCGCGCCCCGCAAGGTCGCCGAGGCCAGGACCAACGAGCGCGGCGAGTTCCAGGTTCCCGCGACGAGAGTTCGCGCCGGGTCGAGCCTGTATCTGATCGCCGTCGCCGGCCGACCCACGGCGGCGAAGCAAAGCGGTGAGAACCCCGCGGTCGTGCTGATGACCGTGCTGGGAGATCGTCCGCCGCCGCGCGTGGCGATCACCGAGCTGACCACGATCGCCTCGGTGTGGACTCACGCGCAGTTCCTCCAGGGGACGGAGATCCAGGGGCCCCCGCTCGCCCTTCGTATCGCAGCGGGCAACGTGCCCAACTTCGTCGACCTGACGACGGGCGCATTCGGAGGGGCGATTCTGGACGCGATGAACAGCAAGCAGACTCCGACGATGGCGAACGCCGGGACGCTGTCGAACGTCGTGGCCGGCTGCGTGACGCGCGTGACGTCCGACGCGTGCCCGGCGTTCCTGCACGCCGCCGCCGATCCGCGTGGCAAGGTTCCGGCCGACACGCTGGCGGCGCTGGAGTCGATCGCGCGATATCCAGCCTATCAGCCGAAGCGGGTGTTCGCGCTGCTCGACCAGTTCTACCCGGTCAAGGGGGAGAAGCTGCGCCCGACACCGTTGCTTCCATACCTCAGCAATGCTCCCAGCGCGTGGGTGTTGCCGCTGAAGTTCACGGGCGGTGGCTTGAGCGGGCCCGGCAAGATCATGTTCGACAGTGAAGGGAACGCTTGGACGGGGGTGAATTTCATCATCGGCGGCCAGTCGGTGGATGCCTTCTGGAACGGCAACTTGTCGAAGTTCGCGCCGAACGGGCGCCCCCTGTCGCCGTCGCCATCGGGATACACCGGCGGCGGCATCCTCGGGCCGGGGTTCGGCACCGCCATCACGTCCGACGACAAGGTCTGGGTCACCAGCACCGCGGGCAAGACCATTTCGCTCTTCGACAAGACCGGCAAGGCGCTGTCGCCGCCGGAGGGCTACAACTTCGGAGGCAAGCTCGGCCTCATGCAGGGGATCATCGTCGCGCCGAACGGCGACGTCTGGACGGTCGATTTCGGCAAGGACCAGGTCATCCAGTTGCCGCAGGGGGACGTCAGCAAGGCGAAGTTCTTCTGTCAGGCGCCCGAGGGCAAATCCAAGAAGGACAACCCGTGCAAGCTGAAAGGCGCCTTCCACCTGGCCATCGATCAAAAAGATCGGATCTGGATCACCAGCGCCCTCGGCGACACGGTGACGCGTTTTCCGGCCGGCGATCCCACGAAGCTCGAGGTGTTTCCGACGGGCGGGCATTCCGGCAAGGGAATGGCGATCGACAGCCGCGGCAACGCCTGGATCACCAACACGATGGGCAAGGGACTCGACGTCGGGACGAAGGCGAAGCTCCTCGAGCTGAAGCTGACCGGCAAGACCAGCGAGCTCCACGAAGCGGTGTACGGATTCGTCGCGAAGCACCGCGTCGGCAGCGTCACGATGCTTCAACCGGACGGCAAGCAAGCGCCGGGCGGGTCGGTGTTCACGGCCGGCGACACGATCTGGGGGCCGTGGGGCGTCGTCATCGACGGCGACGATCAGGTCTGGATCTCGCAGTTCATGGGACCGGGCCGGCTGGTGGAGCTGTGCGGCAGTCAGCCCGAAACCTGCCTGCCCGGGATGAAGACCGGCGACCCGATCTCGCCGCCGGGCGGATTCGCCGGTGGCGGGATGCAGCACCTGACCGACGTCGGCATCGACCCGGCCGGCAACGTCTGGGTCGCTGACAACTGGGAAGACCCCGATGCCTGCTTCGGGCGCGCGGTCGAAGCGAGCTCGACCCGCTGCGGTGGCGACGGTCTCACCGTCTTCTACGGCGCCGCCAAGCCGGTGCGGGCGCCGCAAATCGGACCCGCGCAACCGCTCTGAAGACCTACGGGCCGACGGCTGCCGTCGCGGCGGCCAGGGGCGTCGCCGACGCCGCCGACATCGCCCCGTAGTACCCGACGAAACGCGCCGGTTCGGGCGCCGAGCCGTAAGGTTCCAGGTTGTGCGCCCAGCGGAAGGCGATGGGTTGGTAGAGCAGCTCCACGTCGACCCGGAACGGCCCGGCGGCGCCGGAGGGCACGCGCACCTCGTAGACGATCCGGTCGCCGCCCCCCTGGAAGTCCGCATCGTCTCGGGCGTCGCCCTGCACGGCGAAGTCCTGTGCGGCGGTCGCCTTGTCGAAGCCATCCGGCAGCAGGCGATTGTCCTTGCCGTAGCGGGTGGCTGAAAGCAGCCCGGTCGTCACCCGGCCCCGTGCGTCCAGCATGATGGATTCGTAGATCTGGACCTGGTCCGGCGTCTCGATCACGCGGTGGTGAGGCTCGAATGCCAGCGGATCGCGGTCGTTGTCGTTCCCCTCGATGCTGCCGTCGGGGCGCAGGCCGCCCGACGAAAACAGGATCCGACCCCGAGCGTCGCGGAGCACGAATCGCAGCCAGGCGCGGCGCGAGGGGTAGGCCGTGGGCAGCTTGTGGCCGGACGTGTTGCGGACGGCCACCTCGGCCTGCAGCACGTCGCCTCGAAGCTGGGCATGCGCGATCGTGACCGTGGCCGCGGCCGTGTGGAGCAGCTCCAGCGTTCGCTGCCGCGACAGGCCCAGCTCCTGCGGGAGTGCCGCGACGGCCAGCTCGCTTCTGTAGCGTTCCAGCATCGCCAGCATGAAGAAGTTCGCGCCCTGGAAGCCGTGACGCGCGAAGTGATCGCGCGCGGGTCCCAGGACGCTGGCCGCCGGCGTGGGTTGGGCGGTGAACGTCATGTGGCACGCCTGGCAAGTCTTCCCGGTCTTCTCCCGCGCGTACGCGCTGGCGCGCCACTCGAGATACGGCACCTGTTCGGGGAAACGTTCAGCCTGCTTCGCCCCGCCGGCGAGCGGCGTCGTGTAGAGGGTGTGGCAGGTCGAGCACAGCTCCGCGGCCTGGAGGTTGGTCCCGCGCGCCGGCACGAAGCCGGCCGACGAGTGCATCACGCGGGCGCGCGTCGCCGGGACGTCGTACGGACCGAACATCAGCCGGTCGCCCCACGCGCGCGTGAGATCGATGCGGAAGTCACCGTCGTGCTCGAGCCCCGGTCCACCGTTCTGCAGCTGATGGCACAGGGAGCACGAGACCCCGTCGATGGCCAGCCGGTCGGTGCCGCCCGGATGTGGACCGCGGCCCAGATGGGAGAAGATCTCCCCGTCGTGGCCGGCGACGCGAGCCTGAAAGCGCGTCATCGGCATGTGGCAAGCGGAGCACTCGTCCTGGATGGCCGCGGACGCCCGCGGGTAGTCGACGACCTCGCGGCGCACGGAAGCCTGCCAGTAGGGGTCCCGCGCCGAGTTGGCCATGATCGAGGCGCGCCAGGCGAAACCGATCGACACGTCCTCCCCGGACGGGGTCGTCAGCCCGTTGTGGCAAGCGAGGCACTGATCCGAAGCGGAGAAGAGCGCGCGCGGCTCATCGGCGGGGGAGCGCGCCGGCGCAAACGTGGCGACCGCGGCGGCGCCGCCGATCAGGACTGTGATGGTGCGAAGCCGCATGTTCACCACCCTTTGAAGAGACCGCCGTCGTACCAGTCCCACAGGAGGTACGCGCCAAGCTGCCAGTGGCGACCTTCCGTCTGAGTCACCGGGATGTCGACCCCCACGTCCGCGCGCACATGCTTGCGGCGGCTCAACGTCGCCTGCACCTGAGGCACCAGGTCCCAGTCGACGCGCGCGCCCTCGGTGTCCAGCTCGCGCGAGCCCAGCACCTCGACGATGGGCGAGTACATGCGACCGAAGCGATCGGGGGTGACGCTCCACCCGAGAAGGGCCCGCCAGAACACGTCCGGCTTCGCGGTGTCCATGTCGGCGGGCAGACCGACGCCCGCGTGCGCCTGGATGAAGCACCCGCGGGGCAAGATCTGGCCGATGGCGACGAAAGGCTCGAAGATCGTCACACCGGCGCCGAGGCCTCGCTCGGTTCGCCCAGTTGGCACGGACACGTCCAGGCCAATCGCCAGGATGCTTCCAGTCCTGGCGCTCTGGACGATGGCGTCCTTGACCGCAAATCCGAGATCGCCCAGGCCCGCGGTCCATCCAGACGAGGTCGTTCCGGCAGGCCCGCTCACGACGCCGGTCTGATTCAGCACGCCGAACGGGACCCCCACCTCGAACTGCCACCGGGCGCTCAACCGCTGCTCGTACACCAGCTCGTTCATGACGCTGCCGGGGCCACGCAAGGCGATCGTCGAGGTCAGCACGACCTCGTCCTCGGGGAAGGCCTTCTCCGTGAACAGGGCGCGCGGCAGATTCAGGTCACCCAGCGGCCAGTGCGGAAGCTCCCGGCAAAAGCCGCGCAGGTAGTCGACCACCGCCGCGATCTCCCCGTCGGTCAGGGCCCCGCCAAAGGCCGGCATCATCCGGTTGAGGGCACGGACGGGGCCGCCTTCGTGAACGACGGCAAACCAGTCGGCGGTGGGCTCAGACGTCGCGAAGGCGCAGTCACGCAGGTCGGGGAGCGGAACGTCGAACCCCACGGCCTCGCGCGGTCGCCCTGCGCCATCGGCGCCGTGGCACGCCGCGCACCCGGATTCCCAGACCTGCGCGCCCGTCCGCGGCGGCGTCTCGGCCGCCGGCGCGCGCGAGGCGACGACCGCCACCGAACCGAGCGCGATCAGGACGAACGCCGGCACCGAGTGCGTTTGGTGGAACCAGAAACCCCTTTTCACGGCGCCGCAAAGATATTCACTGGCCGGGCCGCTTCCAATTGCGATCGCGTGGCGCCGGCTCGTAACAGGTGGCGCGCGCTAGGACTTGATCATCAAGCGGCCGGTGTAGTCGATTCGATGCAGGTAATAGGGACTCGGCTGGGCGGCCATGAACTCGTCGGTGGCCTTGCGCGCTCCCTGCCAATGCCCGTAATCGTCCAGGATCATCACGCCCCGGTTCGCCAACAGCGGGAACAGGTGCTGAAGCTCGTGGCGGGTGGATTCGTACCAGTCGGTATCGAGCCGCAGCAGCGCCAGAGGGCCCGGTCCCTGCTGCGGGATCGTGTCCTCGACCTTTCCTTTGATGAAGTGCACACGTTCGGCCGGGTAACCAGTTCGGGCCAGATTCGCCTTCACCTCGTCCAGCGACGAATACGCCCAGACCCACGAGTCGCGGGATTCTTCCTCGAGCAGCACCTCGGCCGGCGTTCCGTCTCCGGCGCGGTCGGCGTCTGTCGGCGGCGGCATCCCCTCGAACGTGTCGTAGAGATAGAGGTCGCGGTCGGTCTTTCCCACCGCCAGCAGCGTGTAGGCGATGGCCATCATGCTGCCGCCGCGCCAGACCCCGCACTCGGCGAACGCTCCGGGAATGTTGGCGCGTTCGACGTATCGGACCGCCTCCATCAGCGCGGCGAGCCGTTCGATGCTGGTCATGGTGTACTTGCGGACGGCGTCGATGACGCGGACGTCGGCCTCCGGCAGCTCGCGGCGCCAGTGCTCGTCGTTCTTGGTCAGCCCCACCGGCATCGCCAGGCGGACGGCGGCGCTCACCCGGCGCGCGGCGGCCTTGGCCAACTTCTGAGCCATTCGAGTGAGATCGGTCGAGTCGTGCGTCGCCATCGCGGGTGGCGACAATAGACGACCGACCGCCGCCGGTCCACCAGTCGGTGCGGTGCCACGGGCTCGAACACCGTCAACGTGCGGTCGCCAAGCCGCGGGATGCGACCGCGCTCAGAAGATCGCGAGCTCGCTGTTGCCGAAGGCGGGGAACTGCGCGCCGGCGTCGGCCAGCCGCAGCCGCACGAAGCGGGCGGTCCCGGAGAGCGCGACGAGCTGGTACGGCTTGGCGGAGATCGGCCCCGCCAGCGGCGTCCAGGCGGAGCCGTCCAGCGAGCCCTCGACGACCGCGGACGAGGACGAACCGGAGGCGACGTCGTAGAGCACCAGCGCCGTGACGGGCGCCGCCGTTCCGAGATCGACGGAGACCCAGTTGTTCTGGGGCGGCGGCGTGCACATCTGGCCGGAGGGGCACGGCGCCGCCGGCAACGGCCGCAGGCCGGTCGAGAGGTCGCCGTCGGTGAGCGGGCAGGGGCTCTGCTGCACGGGACCGCTCGGCCCCTGCAGCCAGCAGTCCTTGCCGCGCGACAGCGGTGTTTGCCCGCGCGTCGCGTACGCCAGCGAAGGGGCATACCAGGTCACGTCGAAGTCGGTTCCGTCCCCGGCGATCTTGCGGTGGGCCCACGTGGACCAGTTGCCCGAGAAGTCCTGGGTGACCCTGGGATCGACATCGACTCGCGTCGCCGTTCCCGCGGTCGTCGCCGACCAGATGATCTGGCCTTTCGCCGTGGTGATCTGCAGCCGGTAGTCGTCCGCGGCCGATCCGATGGCGCTTTCGAGTGAAGGCCACGAGAACGACAGCTTGCCCGCCACGTCGGCCTCGGCGCCGGTCATCTCCCACAGACGCAGCGCCGGCACGTCGACCTTCGTCTTCTGGATGTAGAAGTCGACGTCGACGCCGGCTGGGGCGGTGGCGGGTGCCGTCGGGGCCGGACCGCTCAGCCACGCCGAGAAGAGCAGCGCCTCGCCCGTGGAACCTTGCGTGTCCGCGCCCCGGAACGGTCCGAAGGTGTAGGTGCCGTCGGAGGTCGTCGTCGCCTTTGCGTAGGGGTGACAGAGGCTGTCGTCGCCGCCCAGGCAGGCCAGCCCGAGGCTGCCGATGATCGTCAGCGCATCGCCGATGGCCTGCAGCGCGTCGGGATGACGAATCAGCTGGACCTTCGCGCCGCCGTCGCCGCCACCATTCTGTCGCTGGGCGACACCGCTGACCGAGAGACTGGCGTTCGAATCGACGTGGCTAGCCGGGCCGAAGCACCCGGAGACCAGCATCGCGACGACACCAACCGACAAGGTGCGCATACGTGCCTCCTCGGCGCGACATCGGTCGCGCGCACCTGGGGCTTAAGCAAGGCGCCCGCCAGACATGACCCGACCACGAATCGCGGCCATTCGTGGTCGGAGCGATGAAAAGTCGACAGACGCCGTCAGCCCTACATCGGCCGACTCGGGCGTCTCAGAACGGGCTGGAGAACGTCGTGGCGGCGACGAAGCTCGGGCAGAGCGGCGTCGTGGGATTGACGGTGAACGTCCACTTCTGGTTCGCGTTGTTGTTGGAGGTCCACTGATCGATGAGCGCGCCCGCGGTCTTCGAGGCCCCCACGACATCCATGACCAGGTGGCTGTTCACGTTCGTCAGCGTGAAGGCGCCCGTTCCCACGCCCGCGGGCGCCAGCGTCCAGTTCTGGCTGGGGCTCCCTTCGAACTGATAGGTCTCTTGCTCGACGGCGGCGCCGGCCGTTGTCGAGGCGCCCCGCACGCCCAGCATGAGCGCGCTGGCCTGGTTCACGAGGCTCACCGGCGAACCCGTCGCGGGCAGCCACACGAGCTGCCACTTCTGGTTCGCGCCGTTGTTCAGCGTCCACTGATCCATCTGCGTCCCTGCGTTGTGCGACGATCCGGGATCGTCCAGCACCATGCCGCTGTTGAGGCTGGTGACGACGTAGGTCGAGTCGGGGCTGTATTCGAACGCGCCGATGTCCGGGTTCGTCAGCTGGGCGCGGCACATCCCGCGCTGGTCGAACGAATTGACGGTCTGGCCCGCCTGGATCGCGGGGCTGTTCGGCAGCAGGGGGTACACCGCGGGCGTTCCCCCGATGGACTGCAGCGTCGCCAGCTGTGGATCCGTGACGATCCACGTCCCATACCCGTTGAGCGGCGGCGTGGCTCCGCTGGTGTTGGTGATGATGTCGGGCTGTGCGCCGAAGAACTGGGCATTGCCGGAGACGTCTGGCCCCTGGGGCGCCGTGTTGTACGCGAAGATGTTGTTCCCATCCTGGATGGTGCCACCGACTGCGGCAAGGTACAGCCCTCCCCCGGCGGTCCCGGCGGAGTTGTGTGCCATCGTGATGTTCGAGACCTCCCAGTAGCCGGAGCCGTTGAGCCCCTCGAAGTACACGCCGCCTCCGCGGCCGTGGGTCGCGACGTTGTTGGCGATCGTCGTGTTGGTCATGTTCACGCCGTCGCAGGCTGCCGTGTAGACGCCGCCTCCGTCGGTGTTGGCCGAGTTGCCGCTGACGATCGACTCGTAGAGCTCGACGCGGGCGTTGTTGCCGTAAATGGCACCCCCGGAGGTCGTCGCGCGGTTGTTGGAGAACGTCGACGCGTGGGCAACCACCGCGTGCGCCGAGGGGGGCAAATCGACCGCGCCGCCGAAGGCCGCCGTGTTGTCGTGAATGTAGCTCCAGTAGACGACCACGCCGTTGGCGTTCGAATAGATCGCTCCGCCGCCGTTCGCCGTGCAGTGGTCGATCTGCACGACGTCGAGGTCGACGACGTTGCCCCCGTTCAGCGCGAGGCATCCACCGTTTCCACTTCCCGCGTTACCGCCCGTGAGGCGTAGCCACTGCAAGACCAGCGTGTTGGTGGATCCAGTGGGAATGGTGATGATCGAGCCGCTGGTGGTGCTGATCGTGACGGTCGTGTAGTTCGGCGCCTGGCCGTTGAAGTTGCCCTGAATCTTCATCGAGTGCGTGATCTGTAGCGGCCCCAGCGTCGGGTTCAACGCGATGGTGACGGACCCGGAGATACCGATCTGGATCGTGTCGTTGTTCCCCGTGCCGTGGCCGCACGCGTTCGTCGAGCCGCTGTTGGCGGCAGCGACCGCCATCCGCAGCGTGCAGCCGGGCCCGGTCGTGTTGTCGGCGTTGCTCGTCACCGTCAGCGTGTTCGCGCGGGCGGTGGCGCCGCCCAGGGCACCCACCAGCGCGACAACCAAGGTCGTCGTTCCAACAAACCAGTTCCGTCCCATCGAACCCTCCTCCGCAATCGTTGGTGGCTGCGACGTCCCCTCTCGCCGCCGACCAGTGCGCGACCGGTCGGGGCTTCTATACGCTGCCCGGCGTCATCTTCGCGCGTCACATTTCTGGCTCGGCTGCCGGGTGCCGCGCGCCGTCGTCGCCGATCGAACGATGTCGGTCGCACTCTGGCGATCGCGTTCGCGTTCCTGCGACGAATATCCGGTCATTCAGTTATGCCGCCGCGGTGGGCCACGCGTTGTGGTGATGAATTGCGCGAGCATTGTCGCGCGCTCGTGTAAGAGGGATGACGGCCATCATCGCGACAGCGATGGCGGCATTAATGCGCGCGGTCGGCTCGGGGAGCCCTTCCGTGCGAGCTGATTCGATATTACGACCGGGGATGACATGACGCGAACGACCACTCTCACTTTGACCGCGCTGCTGGTGATCTCTTGTTCGGCACCGACGATCGACACCGAGCGGACAGAAGGGGCGCTGGTCTCTCCTTCCTACGTTCAGAGCGCCTTCTCGTGCCCGCAATCGCCGCAGGCGACGGTGTCGGTCAAGCTGCCGTCCGCCGAGCGCGCCGGTGACTTGCTGGTCGTCGTCGTCGGGTGGGACGACTCCACCACCAGCGTTTCGACGGTCACCGACTCGCTGGGTAACGGCTACGCGCTGGCGGTGGGACCCACGCGGCGCAGCGGTTCGGCGAGCCAATCCATCTATTACGCGCTGGGGGTTGCCGCCGGAACCAACACGGTCACGGTGGTTCTCAATCACGCCGCGCCGTACGTCGACCTGCGCGTGCTCGAGTACACCGGCGTGTCGGCCTTCGACAAGGCCGTCGGCGCCAGCGGTTCGTCGAGCGCTCCGTCCAGCAGCGCGCTCGCGTCGGTGACTGCCGGCGACCTGCTGGTCGCGAGCGACACGATCGGCACGGCGACCAACGGCTCGGCCAGCGGGTGGACCAAGCGGTTGGTCACGACGCCGGACGCCGACCTCGTCGAGGATCGCATCGCCACCACCGCCGGCAGCTATACGGCGACGTCCACGATCTCTCCCAGCAGCTGGTGGGTGATGCAGGTCGTCGCGTTCAAAGCAGCGACGGGTTCGACCGGAACGGGCGGGGCGGGTGCTGCGGGCCGCGCTGGGGGAGCCGGTGGCCCCGCTGGCGGTTCGGCGGGCGCGGCTGGCTCGCCGGGCGCGGGTGGTTCGGCGGGCGCGGCTGGGTCGCCGGGCGCGGGTGGTTCGGCGG